>JAPPIX010000143.1 GCA_028820495.1 Gammaproteobacteria bacterium | reverse complement strand
AGACCCCGCCGCCTTACGCACCGCACCGTAGGAACCCGAAATTACGGACAGGAACGAGCTAGGCCGCAATTTCCTCAATCCCCAAAAGCTCTTGGGTCCGTTCAAACGGTACTTCAATTTGGCCGTCAACGCATCGTTCCAACCGCCACGCACCGCCCGGAAGTTTCTTGCCCTTGGCTGTCAGAAACGAAACGCTGTACACCAGCTTACCCAAGTTTTTCACTGCTGAGACCGGAGGTATGTAGTCGGCGTCTCCCGAAACAACCACCGCGACGTCATAGATGTCGGACAGCGTGATCATGTCGGTGGCTAGCTGGGTGTCCACCCCCTTTTCGGTTCCAAGGGAGCGAGAAACTAAATCGTATCGATTGCTGCCGAAGCGCTGGAATTGAATTTGGTCATGGTGCCGCTCTATCGAAGTGTGAACCCTGTGCCACCCTTCCGCTCGTCGCCGAAAAGCCTGTTTTCGTTTGTTGAGCTCGTCTTGGGCCGCCTTCAACCCTCGCTCACTGGTGTCAACCTCGCACCCTTGTTCCTTCAACCGCTGGAGAATGCCCCTCCCTTCAAGGAATCTCCGCTTCTCCTCCCAACTGTGGGGTATTTGGTAGGGCTGGAAGTCAATGTCCCTGATGACGTACCAATAGACCCTCACTAGCTCCCATCCCGACCGCTTGATCAGGGATAGGTAGAAGTGACGCCAATTCGCTTCGGGCAAGTAGTCCTCCTTCCGGTAGTCGTACCTCCCCCCTTGGAACAAATCACCCAAGCTGTGGCGAAAGTTCTCGCCGTCCACGAAGACGCACACCCGCTTCCATCGTGGTGCGGGGGCTCCTCCGCTAAGCCATGGCACAACCGAAAGTCCTTCTGGAAAGAAAAGAGGGGCCGCTTCGGCCCCTCAACACACTTAGCCGCCCCGAAGGACGACCATCAATAGTCAGACAAGCATTCTACGCCTAGGCGCATCTTTGTAAACCCCTGATTGAGGCAGACAACAGTGCAGGCCAAGAGACACGCTAGGGCGCAACCGGAATTCGGAGCCTCAGAACGGCCTCAGTTCCGAGCAATCGCATTGTCGGCCAAGAGGGCTGTCATTTCGGTGTCGATGGCGTCGTCAATCCGGCGCATGCGTTGCGAGTCGGCATTGACCAACCTATGTGCTTCACGCAGGCCAAGGAACCCGAACCTCATCCAGGCGACAAAGTTCAAGTGAATCAGCATTGCTGCGGGCTGGAATCCCGTGCGCAACGCGGCGTCAGCCACGTCCACTAGCACGAGACTTCCATACCCGACTAGCAGCATCCGCCTAAGGCTCGCCTGATTCGCGCTGGGCTTGCAATCACGCCAGTTGTGTCCGTGGTAGTAGCGCCGCTTCACTATCCAGGCAATCCGGATGAACAATTCGTTTGTCAGTACCGGTACGGCCAGTGCAGCGCCAAAGCGAGCGTCATAGCCGTCTTCGAACATCTCCACAGCCGTCTCAGCCAACGTCCGCTTGTCATCCCCGAAGCTGCCTACATTCGCGAACTGCAGCAACTCGAAAAAGGGCATGGGCACTCCGGAACCCCTCCCCTTACTGCCGCTGGCTCCAGCGAAATCAGAGAGAATGTGACCGAACCAGTTGACGAATGCGGCGAAGAGTTTGCTCGGTACGTTGGACCCTTCGAGCGCGAAGTCCGACCGGACACGGATGAGTTGGCCATCGGCTACGAACGAAGCATGGCCAGTGAACTGGTCAAGCACCGAGAATAGAAGCCCAATGGGGCTCGGTGAGTGCGCCAAGGACTTGATGTGGTGATTGCTGGCGGACATCTCGAACTGCCCACCAACATCTACACCGTGCCGATGGTCGTAGTTGATCTGGAACTTCCGTTCAAGGAACCCGATGGCACTGCGAGTTGAGTCTGCGTTCCCTCTGGGCCCTTTCCAGCCAAGGGCACTCGAAAACTTCTCGACCAGTTGATCTGCGGCATTGTCTGACAACCCACCCAGCAGACTTTTCCCCGGGACACCCACCAAGAACGCATCTACCAGCCCGGCAAGCACGCCGCAGGAGGCCGCGATGGCATAATCCCAGCGATCACAGTCGCATTTTTCGTCAAAGTCGGATTCGATCCTATTGAGAATGTCACTCCGCTGACGATCCGATAGCAACGACTGGAAAGGATCGCGATCAACGTCGATGTCATTGGATCGCGCATAGTCCTCCACGCCACGAAGGTAAGTGGACCAGTCACTGTCATTGCGAAGCAGTGTAGTGCTGAAATCGAGTTGTTCGATCACCGTGTCAATCGCTTCGTGATCCACTTGGTCGAGTTGCAGTGACTCCAACGACTTAACGCCTTCAAGTTTCGCCTGCTTGGGCCGTTCACTGCCGATTTCCCGCCATAGGTCGGACATGGACGAGTCGATCTCCTCAGTCGCCTCCGATTGATCCCGGTTGGAATCCATCAATTTGTCCGCATGTCGGCGCAATGCGCCCGCCTGTTTCTCCAGTTCTTCCAACTGACGTTGCTGCACCAACGCGACCTCGGCAGCTTCCTCTTGCGATGGCGCATCTTGGTTGTTCACGCCGATTTGCCACCCCGGCGGTCAGCACCAGCCTCCGCTTCCCCGCTGGGATCCTGTGACGGGTCCGCGTTGCTCCCAAGTCCACTCTCATACTTCTCGCCACGTCGTTTGATTTGCGCCAACGCGTCAGCGAACAGCGTCATCTCCTTGCCGATCTTTTCGATTTTCAGCTTGTTCTCAACGACGTCCCTCGATAGGCCGACGATCTTCTGAGCGAAGTGCGCGAGATCCTCGCCGAGGGCGGCTATCGCCTTCTGATGGTTGCGAAGAACTTCCTGAAGCATGAGCACGCGGAGCTGGGAGCGCTTCTCCTTTTCGTTTTTGCCGCTTATCACCCATCTGACGCCCCGGTGTGCAACCACGCCAAGCAGCACCGCGACGCCAATTCCGGTAGCCATGGAAGACAGTCCGAGCAGACCACCGAAGCCGAGCGCCGCAAGTCCGGAGGTCATGCCCGCCGCGCTCAACCCAATGACGCTGCCGCTCATGTATATCGCCGCGATCGGCACACCCACAGCAACAGCCTTCGATCCCAGCTGTTCCGCCATCCCTTTCAATTCGTCGAAGCTAGCGGGTCCGCTCAAGACCTTTCTGTCGAACTCAAAAGCGTCCTGGATCAGTTCCAGTTGATCGTCGTCAATGTTGAGGAGATTGCAGGCCAGTGCGATTTGCGGGGAATCAGGTGCTTCATCGCCATGGGCGGACTTGAAGACTCGCACCATGTCCTTCACTAGGGAGAAGCCAATGACCCGCTCGGCTCCCTTCGGCACCCCGAGGTTGATTCGCTCCAGAATCTGCTCCAGTACAAGATCGCCGGCATCGTCCATCATGGCCAATGTGCGCCGACGGAGCTCCCCCGAGAAGTTCAACTGCGCCATCAGTAGTCGAAGCTCCCCGAACTCCCTGACGTCGATGGTTTCGTCGTCATGATGCACAAGCCAAACGATCGCCTCGATGTAAGCGAGCTTCGTCTCGTCGGGAAGGTCTTCAAAGACGATCAAGCCGTCCGAGTCCCTCGTTTTTCCCTGCTGCCTCAAGGCGATCAAGGCGTCGAGGAGATTGCCTGCGTTGGCCCAATCGAGGATGCCCTCGGTGTGGGGAATCCGGATGGTTTGATCGTCGTAGTCCGCAATTTCAAGGAACTTGAGAATTTCGGAATCACCGTTCTCTTGGGGAACAACTTCTTCGGTCTGGGTCCAGGACTTGATGTGGTTGAAGCGGACCTCGTAACGTGTTTCAGCGTCATTCTGGAAATAGAGGGCGCTGTCCGTGACAACAAAGCCCGTTTTGGCCGATCCAAAGACCGTGGCGTCACCAAGGAACAGGATGCGGTCAGGGAGGACGCCTTGTGCGTATTCCTCGACAGCCGCTTCGCGCTTGTCCGCAGCGATGCCCGACTGAGATTGATGGAGCGTCGTGATGCCACTTTTCACCAGATCAGTGAGAATCGGCTCTAACGCATTCTCAATCGTGGCGGGCACTGCGTAAGAGAAGAGAGCGCAGCCGTCCTTTGGGACTTCTTGACCAACCTCTGCGGAAATGTCCAGAACTTCAACGGCTCCGTACTTCTCGACATCGAAAACACACTCCGCTAAGTGGGTGGTGTCGTCTGATAACAGGCGGGTTCGCTCGTACTCCAGCGAACACACTGCATCGCCGGGAGCGAGGGACTGCCCACTTCGGACGTGGACCTCCCTAATCCTGTAGCTGTGGCCGCCCGGCCGTTTGACCTCGTGGTTTCGCGTGAGAAGAGTTCCAGTGTCCATCAGCATCCGACCGCCTCGTGAAGCCGGGCATTTTCTCCCGCGCCGCACTGCTGTCAAGCGCTCACCCTTGCTCACTAGCTCCAGTGAAGAGCCATGCTGCCCCCTATCCCAGCAACGCCTGGCCGCCATCGACGGCGATGCTCTGTCCGGTCACGTAGCGGCACCCTGCACTGCATAGCTGGACCACGAACCGCCCGATGTCCTCTTCACATTCACCGACCCGCCGCTGCGGAATCGTGCGCTGAAAGGCCTCCGCTTCCTCGGGGTTGTTCTCCATCCACCAGACCAACC
>JAPPIX010000403.1 GCA_028820495.1 Gammaproteobacteria bacterium | reverse complement strand
TCGGTAGCCAAGCAGCGGGCGCAGAATCTTGTCGAGATGCACGCTCATACCGGATCGGCTCGCGGTTCAAATCCCAGCACTGGCGTCTGGCGGCTGGTTGACCGGCTGTAAGGTTGCCAAGCGTGGGAGTGGCTGCGGCTCTCGTCATCTTTGGCATGCCATTACAATCAGCGCATGACCGAGGCCATCACAATTGATGCACACAACCCGCAAATCGGCTAACAAAGAGCGGTTTCACCGAGAAGCAGGCCCAGACTCTGGCCGATGAGCAAGTCACGATGCCCAACGCCAATCTGGCCTGGTCGCTGCCCTGCTCAAACTCCTGCAGCGATGCTTGGTTGAGACTAGGCGCAAGGACCAGTACCCAAACTGCAACTCAGAAGAGGTCAAATTGCGTGCTTACGGCGATTCATCATCCAAGGCGCATATCCGCTGCTCAGAATAGATTCTGTCAGCGCATAAGGAAGGAACTCCGCACCAAGATTCCGGATGTTGCCGTTGGATTTCAAGGTGGCCATTTGAAGGTTAACGAGATCGTCTCAAACGGAAAGATCTGGTTCGCATATCAGTCTCTGCACGACTTAGATGTCCCGCGACATTGGAATGCCTTCGGAGCTGGGTCACCCGCTTTGCGGCGCTCGAATGACATTACAGTCGAAGTGAACGTTGCGTTTCGTGAAGTGTACCGAAAGTTGGCTGGAGTATTCGCCGTCAATGACAAGACCGGCGACACCATACTCCTGCATCGCGGAAAGGTCGGAGGTGGGAAAAAGGGTATTGGGAAAACGGCATTCCTTGAGTGGTATTCGGGGGACAAAGTGAAGTTCGTTGATCCTTCGCATGAACTTGGAGAGGAAGAGGCAATTCCTGTCGCCAATCTGGGGTCGAGTCGATTCCTCACCCAGATTGAGTCCTTTGTGGATGCTGTGCATAGGTTCAAAGCGGCCCACACTGCAGACGACCCCACTCAGATGTCCGATGACGATCTAAGAAAGAAGGCTACCGCTGCACCCGCGAAGCCCAAGTCCTTAACTACGGTCAGCGTCGCCTACTCAAGGAACCGACACGTCGCCGAACTGGTAAAGCGCAGAGCGAGAGGTAAGTGTGAGTTGTGTAGAAAGCCAGCTCCCTTTGCCAACGCATCGAACGAACCCTACTTGGAGTCCCATCACATCGTTTGGCTTGCTCACGGGGGCCTCGACGTTCCAGAGAACACCGTCGCGCTTTGTCCGAACTGTCATCGAAAGATGCATGTTGTGAGTGATACGAAGGATGTTGTGAAGCTACACCGTCGTGCCGGGGCAGCGCTCCCTGGTTAGCACTGCTATGTCTGGTCGCCTCCTCCAAGCCCATTCATCGCATAATCCACCCGCTCTTCAAGGCTGGGCGCGAACAACTCCAGAGCTTCGATGGCCTTCAAGCGCTGCCCGAGGCCGTTGCCGTTGGCGATCTGGATGCCGAGGCCGGGGCGGGCGTTCATTTCCAAAAGCAGCGGGCCTTTTTCGGCGTCGATGACGATGTCGCAGCCGAGGTAGCCGAGGCCGGTCACGTCGTGGCAGCGGGCCGCCAAGGTCAACAGGTCCCGCCAGTTGGGGATGGCGATGCCTTGCAGCGGCTCGCCCGTGTCGGGGTGCTTGGTCCGATTGCGTTGCACCGCGCCGATGCCTTCGCCGGTCTGGATATCGATGCCGACGCCAATGGCGCCTTGGTGCAGGTTGGCCTTGCCGTCGGAGGCATGGGTGCCAAGGCGCAGCATGGCCATGACCGGAAAGCCCTTGAAGACGATGACCCGGATGTCCGGCACACCATCAATGCTGAGCTTGCTGAACATGGGGTGGGTTCGGACTAGGGATTCGATGATCGCGTCGTCGGACCGTCCGCCCAGTGAATAGAGACCGCTGATGATGTTGGTGAGCAGGTGCTTGATGTGGTTCAGGTCAACCCGTTCCCCGCTGCTCTTGACGAAGGCGCCTCGGTCACGGCTGGCGATGACCAGGATGCCCTTGCCGCCACTGCCGTGGGCTGGCTTGATGACGAATTCACCAAGCTGGCTCAGATTCGGTTCGATGGCCTCGATCTGGTGTTGCCGGGATACTTCATGGAGTAGGTCGGGCATGGGAATGCCGGCTTTCTCGGCCAGCCGCTTGGTGCGCAGCTTGTTATCCACTAGGGGATAGGCTTCGCGGGGGTTGTAGCGGCCAACGAAGTGGAGGTTGCGTTGGTTCATGCCCATGACGCCTTGGCGGCGCAGGGTTCGAGGGCTGACGAGCCAGTTCACGGTGAACGCTTCAGAAAGGGCGTGAAGCGATGCAATTCCAGAAGCCGGTAGCCCGTATAGCGTCCTAGCAATAGGATGGCCGCCAGTACGCACAGGTGCAGTTCGGGAAAGTTGAAGGCGAGATGGCGCACCGTGGCCAAACTCATCACCAAGTAGGCGAGCACCGCAACCAGCAGGCTCCCGGCGCCTTGAATCAGCGCTTCAAGCGGACCTTCCTCCTCCCAGAGAATGGACATGCGCTCCACGGTCCACGCCAAAATGACCATTGGGAAGAAGGTGATCGCCAGCCCGCTGATCAGCCCCAACCGGTAGCTGACCACTGCCAGCACGGTGACCAAGGCGATCACCAGCACGACGATGGTGGCGATGCGCGCCACCAGCAGTAGGTTCAGGGCGGAGAGATAGAAGCGCAGCAGCAAACCGGCGCCGACCACGAGCACTAGGCCGATCAAACCAGCCAGCAGTTCAGTCTGCAGAAAAGCCAAGGCGATCAGCACCGGCATGAAGGTGCCGGAGGTGCGCACCCCCACCAGCAGGCGCATGAACACCACGACCAATGCGCCGACCGGCAAGGTCATGATCAGTTTGAACATGCCCTGCTCGGCGATGGGCAGGTTTTGCAGCGACAGGTCGAAGGGGTTGTAGCGCTCCCGCGCCAGCCCCAGCGCGGGTTGGTCTTGGCTGACCATGGAAAAGGTGACCCGGCTGCGGGTGCCGCCGATCACCTCAAGGACGGCTGGGTTGCCTGTCTGCCAGACGAGGATGTGGGCGGTGTCCTCAATCAGCCCCCGCCTCGGATCGAAGAGCAGCCAGCCATCGTCGTGCCAGACCTGCAGGTAGTCGCGCAAGCGCTGGCGGCGGCGGCCGTCCCGCAACCGCAGTGCCTTCACGGTTCGCGCGGTGACGTCGGCTCGGCTCAGCAGTGCGCCGATGAGGCGAACGGGGGAGTAGCGCTGCAGGAGCAGGCTCATGTTCTGGTCTGGCGGTTCGGTATTGATTTCCTGAATCAGTTGCTCGGCCAGCGATCTGGCGTTTGCCGACTTGGGGGTGAGCGCGTTGAGAACCTCCTTCGCCGCCGTGTCGTAGGCGCCGTCAAAGGAGTCGGCGGAGCGGCGTCTGGGCTTTTCCTCGGTGACTCGCCGTCCCGTGTCCTGAACGAGGTCCAGCTTGTAGAAAAGCGTCTGGCTGCCCTCAACGTCGCGCTTGCTCCAGTGGGCGCGGCGTTGCGGACCGGCCCGGTCGATGGCGAAGCCGAAGCCGGGGGAGGCCCCGGTTTCGCTTAAGAACTCAAAGCCGTTCTGGTCTGGGGGCAGGGTCAGCAGCGCCTCGGCAGCGCCGCCGTTGGCCGTGAAGGCAATGCGGGCCTCAATTTGCCAGACCGCTCGCTCCTGGCCGGGCAGCAGGGGCATGCCAGTGTCCAAGTATCGGTAGGTGGCAATGCCGAGGCCGGTCAGGAACAACAACGCCACAGCCAGGATGAACGGCCAACGCTGCATCCGAACGCTTAGGATCCAGGATCAGGCAAGGGCTGCAGGAACTCCTGTCCGACATCAACCAGCATCAGGTCGGCGAGGAACTCCCGGCCCAGGATGACCGGGTGCTTCAGGTGCGACCGGTCGGTCAGGTTGAACTCGAAATTGCCCAGCACGTTGCCGAGACGCACACGCAAATAAACCATTGGCCGCCGAGAGCCCTCGGGGTCGGATTGTTGGATGACCCGAACGTGGCGCTGCACTTCGCGCTCCAGTGTATTGACCTGGCCATCGTCGGTGCGAACTTCGAAACGCACCCAGTCGTCGCCGTCGCGCTCGAAGTACACTAGGTTTTCGGCGCTTAGCGAATTGGAATTGGCCCCGGTGTCGATGCGGGCCGTCAACACCGCGCCCTGCGGCTCGATGCGGATTCGCTCCAACTGGCCGACCGTTATTTTCTCTTCGCTTTCGACCACGGCCGGAGCGAGGGGCGCCTCGCAAGCCTGGGGCGCCTGCACAATGACGGGCTCGGGCGCTTCGCAGATTGGCGTCGGCACATGGATGGGCTGCGCCATCTCATGCTCGATGGCCTTCAAGCGGAGGCTGAAGCCGGCATCCCGATCCTTGACCAAGCTGGCGAGCTCGGCCACGGCGTCTGAAGCAGCGGCCACTTCGTTGCGCACACCTTGCATTTCACCGCGCAAGTCCTCGTAGGGCGCTGGCCGCTCCTCCACGGCAATGCAGCCGCTAAGCAGCGACAGGGCCGTTGCGGCCACATAACCTCTCATTGTTGCAAAGGCTTCCTCGGATCGGCGCTCGCCCACCATCCTTTAGTTTACTTGCCAATGAAGTTGCCTTAATACTGTTTATATTACATGCCTCTCAACATGCTTCAGCCAATACTGTATACTCATCCACATTCGCGATGA
>JAPPIX010000281.1 GCA_028820495.1 Gammaproteobacteria bacterium | reverse complement strand
ATGTGCCGCACGTTGTCGGGCATTTCGACGCCGTAGCCGAACAGCTTGAGTTTCTCCAGCAGGACGCAGGTGATGAGCCCGACCACCAGGACAGGCAGGGTCACCGGTGCCATGTTCAGAAAGAACTCGATGAACTCCCAGCCGAGCTTGTTGGCGATGAGCAGGTTCTGCGGCTCGCCGACGGTGGTGCAGACGCCGCCGAGGGCCGTGCCGACCGCCCCGTGCATCAGCAGGGTGCGCAGGAAGGCGCGGAACTGCTCCAAGTGATCGCGGTGATGTTCGTGCACCCCTTGGTCGTCGCCGTGTTCGTGGTCCTCATCATGAAAGGTCTTGCCCGACGCCACCTTGTGATAGACGCCGTAGAAGCCAACGGCGACGCTGATGATCACCGCGGTCACCGTCAGCGCATCGAGAAAGGCGGAAAGAACCGCGGCCACCGCTGAAAACAGCAGGGCGAGCAGGGCCTTGGAGCGGATGCCGAGCAATATCTTGGTGAAGGTGAACAGCAGCAGTTCCTTCATGAAGAAGATGCCCGCCACCATGAACATCAGCAGCAGGATGACCGGAAAGTTGCTGAACACTTCCATGCGCAGGGTTTCCGGTGAGGTCATGCCCAGCAACAGGGCCTGAATCGCCAGCAGGCCGCCGGGCTGCAGCGGGTAGCAGCTCAGCGCCATGGCCAAGGTGAAGATGAACTGGAGCACCAGCACCCATCCGGTGAAGAAGGGCCCGGCGACCACGAGGAGGATCGGGTTGATGGCCAGAAAGGTGACGATGGTCAGCTTGTACCAGCGCGGCGTATGGCCGAGAAAGTTCTGCCAAAAGGCGTTTGCGGTGTTGATGGCGCCCCCTTGAGTTCTTTTTCCCTTGGTGGCTGCCGATGTGGGCCGCCCAAGCCAAGGGGTGTGGCTGTTGGGGCGCGTAGTTTGGTGGAGTTGTCGATTGTGGGCAAGCTCTTGTGCGTCGCCTTCGGCGACGCATTTGAGTTGCTTTGCAACTCAGCACCCAATGGATGGTAGCTTAGAGCGCACTCTGCCAGTAAAGTAAGCCGCTTTTCCACGATCAGGCCCACATGACCTATCTATACGACTACTTGGTTTTCTTGGCTCAGGCCGTCACCGTCGTTGCCGCCATTTTAGTGGTGCTCAGCGCCTTGGCCACGTTCAGCGCCCGCCGCCGCCACGCGCCTAGGGGCGCTCTGGAGGTGATTCGGCTCAACGACTACCTTGACGACTTGCGGCACGGCCTTGAGCAGGCCATGCTCACCCGGGGGCAATACCGCAAGGCGGCGCGCCAGGAGGCCAAGCAGGCACGCCGTAAGGCCAAGAAGGAGGCCAAGCAGGCGCCGCGGGAGCGGC
Source organism: Gammaproteobacteria bacterium (assembly GCA_028820495.1). Taxonomy (GTDB): domain Bacteria; phylum Pseudomonadota; class Gammaproteobacteria; order Pseudomonadales; family Azotimanducaceae; genus Azophilus. The sequence continues at coordinate 3,332 of JAPPIX010000281.1, read as the reverse complement.
CAAAGCAGGCGCCGCGGGCGGCCAAGCGGGAGGGCGGCGATGAAGCTGCCCCGGAAGCGGCTGAAACGGCTGCTGAGGAGCACTCCAGCAGTGAATCGCAGCCGGAGCAACAGGCGGCGCAGAGCCAGGATGCGCCCCAGGCGGCTGCCGATAGCGATACGGGCGACGCGCAGGCGGAAGAGCCAAGCAAGAGCCGCGTTTACGCGCTCGCCTTTGAGGGCGACTTGGACGCCACCAAGGTTTCCCATCTTCGCCACGAGATCAACGCCGTGCTCACCAAGGCCAGCAGCGGCGATGAGGTGGTGGTGCGGGTCAAGAGCTTCGGTGGCCGGGTGCATGGCTACGGGCTGGCGGCATCGCAGTTGCAGCGGGTGCGTCAGCACGGCCTGAATCTGGTGGTGGCAGTGGACCAAGTGGCGGCTAGCGGCGGCTACCTGATGGCGGCGGTGGCCAACAAGGTCATCGCGGCGCCCTTCGCGGTGGTGGGCTCCATCGGCGTGGTGGCGGAGATTCCCAATGTCCATCGCTTGCTGAAGAAGAACGATGTGGACGTGGAGGTCATCACTGCCGGACGCTACAAGCGCACCCTGACCGTGCTCGGCGAGAATACCGACGAGGGACGCCGCAAGTTCACCGAGGAGCTCGAGGACCTGCATGTGCTGTTCCAGGAATTCGTCAACGAACAGCGCCCTGGCGTGGAGTTGGAGAAGGTGGCCACCGGCGAGGCTTGGTACGGACGGCGGGCCATCGAGTTGAACCTGGTTGATGAAATCACCACCAGTGATGAGTACCTGATGCGGCGCTGCGCGGAAGCGGATGTCTTCGAGGTGCGCTGGGTGGAGCACAAGAAGCCCTTGGAGCGGGTGCTTGGAGAGATCGAGAGCGGCGTGAAGCAACTGGTTCAATGGTTGCCCGGCAAGGGAGGCTGGCGGTGATGTTGAATGCGCATGGGTTGAGGGCAGTTGTTGGGTGTTCGCTTGGTCCGGCAAAGCGGAGCGGCATGGTCAGGGTGAGCGGGCTTTCTGCGTTCCTGCCCCCCCCCGGCGCAGTTTGCTGATGCTAGGGTGCTTCCCTAAAGCAGGGGTGCGAGTAGTTACGTTCCTGCTTTGCCTTTTCCTGCTGGCCTGCTTGGCGCAGGCGGCTTGGGCGCAGACGGTCCCCGAGGTCACCATTGCCAGAGATCACGCTGCCGTGCGTGAGGGCGGCGAGGCGGCGAGCTTCACCCTCACTGCCAGTCCTGCGCCGAACTCCACGCTGCCCGTTACGGTGGCCGTCAGCGGCGCTTGTGAACTCCCTGCAGGCGAAAGGGGCAATAGGACGGTCGACATTCCGTCCGGCGAAACCAACGCCACCTTCACGGTTCCCCCGATCGACGACGACGTCTATACCGGCGACTGTACCGTGACGGCGAGAGTGCTGGACGGACAGGGTTACACGGTGGGCAACAGTCCGGACAACGTGGACACCGTGGTCCGGTGGGAGAACGATCCCAGGTGGCTAACCCTGTCCGCGGCGACCTACAGCGTGGAGGAGGGTTCCGCGTTGGCCGTGACGCTGAAAATGGATCCGCCGGTGGTCATTACGGTGGATGTGGGCATCAAGTGCACGCACGGCACAACTGCGGCGAACGACTTCACGGCCTGTCCGGCCACCGTGAGGGTTCCGGCCAATGCGAGTGCGCACAACTTCACGATTCGGACCACGGAGGACACGGCGGACGAACTCGACGAGACCTTCACGGTGGCGATCACGTCCATATCCTCGGACTTCGCCAAGGGTACGCCGTCCTCGGCGACCGTCACCATCACCGACGACGACGTGCCCGTGGTCTCGGTTGACGCGGGCGTTGGCGTGACCGAGGGCACGGCGCTTGGCTTCACGCTTTCGGCCAACACAGCTCCGGCCACGGACCTTGCCGTCAATCTGGATGTCTCGCAGGACCTGAGCGATGTCGTCGCCGCGGACGACCTGGGCGACCGGACGGTCACGATCCTGGCTGGCAAAACGAGCGCCTCCTTCACTGTCCCTACAGCAGGGGACAGCACGGACGAACGCAACGGGTTGGTCGCCGTGAGCGTGGAGGCCGGCGACGGCTACACCCCCCATGGCGGCGCCGACGGAATGGACTCGGGCGTTGTCTCCGACGACGATCCGACCACGGTGACACTGGCGGTCCCGGACGCGACGGCGCGGGAGGGCAGTGCCGACACGGCCCGGATCTCGGTGACCCTGAGCCGGGGCCTTGGCGCCAAGGAGGTCGTGACGGCTTCGCTTGCGTTCGCCGGGGGCGCCGCGGGGACGGATTTCACCTTGGCCCTCCCGAACCCGGCGCCGACGGGCGTGACCCTGAGCGGGACCACGGTGACCTTCACTGGCCCGTCCTCGGGCGTGTCCGCCTCCGCCGCGACGCTGACCTTGACGGCGCTGACGGACGCCGACATGACGGACGACACGGTGACGGTGAGCCTGGGCACAGTCACGGCGACGAACCTGGCAGGCGGCAACCTCGGCAAGGCCAGCCGCATCGGCAACGGGCGAATTGCGCTGCTGGACATTCCTCCCGTGCCGGGGGTCACCGTCTCCCTCCCCAGTTCCAGCTTGGCGCTTGCCGAGTTGGACGGCGCGGGCGCACCGGGCGCCGGCACTTACACGGTGGTGCTGGACACCGACCCCGGCAGCGGGGTGACGGTCGCCGTGACCGCGGCCTCCGACGACACGGGCGCGGCGACGGTCGCGCCCCCCACCCTGTCCTTCACCGGCAGCAGCGGCGGCGACTGGGCCACCCCGAAGACCTTCACCGTCACCGCCGTCAACGACGGCGACGCCACGAACGAGAGCCTCAGCATATCCCACTCCGCGTCCGCCACCGGCGACGCCGACCCCTACCACGGCTTCGACATCGACCCGGTGGCCGTTGCGGTCGCCGACGCCGGCCACGGGATCATCGTTGGCGCCGACGCGCTGGAGGTGCCGGCCAACGGCGGCACGGCGACCTACACGCTGCGCCCGAAGGGCCTGCCAGGCGGCACGGTGACGGTCGCGCCAGCCTCGGGCGATACCGCCAAGGCGTCGGTCTCCGGTCCGGTCAGCTTCGACGACTCCAATTGGGAGACGGCGAAGTCGGTGACCGTGACTGGCAAGGGTGCCAGCGGCGACACGGCCATCGTCACCCATTCGGTCACCGCCGCCACCGCGGCCTATCCGGCTGGCCTTGCCATCGACCGGGTGCGGGTCACGTTGGTTGACGGCGCGACCAATCCGCCGGATACGCCCGACACCCCAGATCCCCCGGACCCGCCGGATCCTCCCGACACGCCGCCGCTGGATCCCCC
>JAPPIX010000290.1 GCA_028820495.1 Gammaproteobacteria bacterium | reverse complement strand
TTTGCAGAAAGCGATAGGGAATGCGCCGGTAGCGCAGCAGCGCCAGCATCTTGCGCGTGTAGGGCGAGCCGGGCGCTCCCTTTAGGGCGATTGGGACGTCAAGCATGGGGTGCGCTCAAGACGGTAAACGGAGACGCAAGTATAGCCGCTCCGATAAGAGAGCACGGCGGCTGACTGCAAGCCCCGAGAAGCTGGGAGGGGGAGTATGGGCAAAGTGGCGCTTCCCTTCGAGCCCAGAGATGCGGCAATGCCCAAAGGCACGACTAGAACTCCCTTGGAGGATAGAGCAGCAGCTCCTAATGCGGTGCCCAAAGTGAACCTGACGGACGCGTCTGTCGAGCCAAGCGATAAGGATTTGGCGGCGCTCATGCGTGACTTCCAGCGGGAGGTGGCTGAACGGGAGAGCGCTCGCCGTGCCGCGCTGCGAAGCAACCTGCTGCATTGCCTTCAAGAAGCCAAGGCCCGCTTGGGGAGGGACTCAAACGCGCAGAGCGGGCTTTATCCTTGACCAACCCCGACGCGGCCGAAAGTCACCGGCCCGCGCTGGTGGTCATTGCCGGACCCAACGGAGCGGGCAAAACCACGCTGACCGAAAAGGCCTTGGCCCACGAGTGGCTTGAGGGCTGCGAATACATCAATCCGGACCTGAACATGGCGAAACCGACGGGTCCGGGGAGCTGGCATCCGGCACTTGACCGTGCACCGCGCATTGCAGAAAACGGTAGGCGACCCGCCTGTATCGCACCAGCGCCAGCATGTTGCTTGCGTACGGCGAGCCGGAAGCCCCTTCAAGGCGATGAGGCAGTCAGCATTGGGGGCGTTCAAGGCGGCAAGTGGAGACGTCAGCACAGTCGAAACTGGCACCCAGCCCCCAACCGTTCAATCCGCGTCAACAAACTCCCTATGCGCTGCACGCCGCTCTGTGGCGGTCCTAGGCAAATGCGACCAGCCAAGGGGGTGGCCCGGATGTGGCGCCACGCAATAGAACACCGGATTGGACGATGCTCTTTCCAGCAATCTGCGGAGTCTTGGCGGCGCGTCGGACGCCGATGGCTTGCGCAACAGCGAGAGCCCGTCGAATGCGATGGAAGCTCGCCCGTGGGTCCAAGTGTAGAAGTTCAAGGCATTTTCGCTTGGGTCAACCAATGATTGGTGCGAGTAGTCGTCGAGGAAACGGCTCACTTGCTGCAAGTACTCGCTCTCCTCGATTCCTTCGCTCTGCGCCTTCTCCAACGCCACCGGGAGCACTACGGCGACAGCACGAAAGTGCCTTTGTGCTGCCGAAGAATCTGGAAAGCGGGGACCGAAGGCGGCAATCACATCGTCTATCCTCACTGTATGGCGCTCGCCCAATTCCACTACGAGATATCTGTCGGTGTCCTCATAGTGCACCCTGATATCCAAGTTCTCGTCTAGAACCCACTTGCTGTCCGGCGCAATCCAAAATTCCGGAACCTCCTCGGGAGCGTAGAAACCCGCCAAGTACATTTCAAACGGAGCATACGGCACTCCCGAAGTGTACCCAGTGACAGAAGTGTGCGAACGGCGAGCACTGAGCACCGACAGAGAAACGCCATATTCGTTTCCACCGAGTGGGATCAGTGGCTTGATGTCGTCTCCAAACCCACCCAACGCACCCACGAAGCTCGTTCCACCCCAATGGCCTTCTGGATGTGGAATGACGTCAGCGGAAGGCAATACGCTGCGGTTACCCCATGCATGCATGATTTCGTGACTTAACGTTGGATCATCCACTCCCAATGACCAATCCAAGCTAATCCACGCTTTAATGCGTGGTGAACCTTCGGATTCTAAGTTTGCAATGCTCGTCTTTCCTCCGCTCCCACCCGCCGTAAAGCCGATTCCCGTGGCGAGTTCTTGGGAAATCCTGATGTATTTTCCTGCGATCCCCCCTTCGGCATCTAAAACAGCTACAACAAAGTCGAACTCATCGGGAAAATGTCTGTACAATTCAGATAGTACGCAGCGAATATCATAGCTAGATTGAGTACTGTCATCGCGTTTTACACACCCTGCATGCATATCTCGAACCACTAGAAGGTTATCAGCATAAGTCTCGAAAACTAGCGCTTCTTGAGGCCTGAAGTAATCTACATCGTCGTATGCTATGCGTCCTCCAAGTCTCTCCACTAGCTGCGGAATTACGTTGGTGAGCGCTTCATCATTCAACGGGTTAAACGCCAAGTTCACGCCCGTTAAGGACTCCAAAGAGGACCGCTCCAATAACGGCGAGGGATCGGTTACGTCATTGTGTGCGAGATCCAGCTCCACCAAGGCCGGAAATCCCCCAACGAGCGGCTCAAGACTCGCAATCTCATTTCCTGGCAAAGCTAGGTGTGACAATTTCGGGAGACTGGATATCGGGGTAAGGTCAACAACGTAGTTTGCCCCGGCCGAAAGGTATGTCATCTCCGTCAAGCTGCCGAGTGCCGACAGGTCAGCAATGTTGTTGTTGCTAATGTCCAGCCACTCAAGTGCTACCATGGCAGCAATCGGCGTAAGGTCTGCAATACGGTTTCTCCGGAGAGAAAGGCGTCTCATCTCTGTCAAGTTGCCCAGGGCCGAAAGGTCGGCAACGTTGTTGTTATGCAGATACAAGCTCTGCAGCCTTCGCAAGCCAGCCAGCGGCGCTAGGTCCGAGACCGTACCATTCGCCACATCCAAATGGATGAGGGAAGTGAGGTCGCGAATGAACTCAAGACTATGCATGGATGGCCATCGGACAGTCAAACTCTCCAGTTTGCGCAATCTGGAAAGCGCCGACATATCCGGCGGGGTTCCACGAACTGGAATGGACCGCGTATCGAGTTCGAGCGTGAGGCTCCTTAAGTTCTCAAGCGCCGCGAGCGGTGACAAGTCCGCAATATCGGCTGGGGAGAAGAATCTTCGTATGTGATAGTTCAGGCGTCGATTCAAAAATAGAAGTTGCAGGTTCTCGAGGCCCTTAAGCTCTGCAAGAGGCGACAGGTCGGGAAGTGGCGGCAGGTCGGACGGGCGGTCGCGCGAGGCGTCCTCAGGAACCGTACGTTGAATTGTCAAACTTTTGAGTCCCTCAAGAGCCGTAAGCGGCCGCAGGTCCACGCGGTCTGCACTAAGGGCCAATTCAATTCCCTGTAAGGACTCCAGCATCGGCAGGCCGCGAAAGGCGGTCAGTTCTTGCTCCGGTTGCGACAGCACACAGTCACAATTGAGCGCTACCAAGTTTGGGAGGGGGGATATCTGCGAGAGATCGGTGACCGTCTGCATGTCCAGACGCCGAAGTTCCCTCAGACCCCAGAGTGGCATAGAACCGTCTACGTCTCGGCCAACAGTCAGCCGTCGGAGGTTGACGGCTAGCTGCAAGCCCATAAGACTATGAACGTCAGCACCTTTGGGTACCTCAAGCTCCGTCAAGTCGGCCATGTCCGAACGCGTGACCGCGGCGTCCGCGGGCTTGCCGAGGGCTTCGGCCACAACTGCCCGCAGTTGCGGGTCCGGGATCGTGGGCGGGGGAACCGGCTTTGTTGAATAGGTATACGGCGACGAGGTCGCGGTCAGATTGGTCAGGTGCCCGGTCGGGCTTTCCAGCAAGCTCATGACGGTCACCCACGCGCCGTCGTCCGGAAAGACGTACAGCCGCCACTTTCCCTTGCCCGACCCCAAATAGCCATCAAAGCCACTTCCGCCGCTTTCCAGGTCTTCCGACGTGAGCGTCCGGGACGTTCCTGCGGGAAGCGTCATGCGGACAACCCCGCCCCGGGAAACGCCCTCGTGGTCAACGGCTACTATCGAAAGGTTGGCGGTTCCCCAATCATAGTCCGCGTGATTGACGATCCTTAGCTGGCTACGCTGCCTCCGGTTGGCACCGGGATTGAGGAAAGGCAGATAGTGGTATTGGCTCCCCTCGTGCTCATACCCCCGGCTGTTCTTGGGGCCACCGGTCCAGCTCAGCGGATCGGGGGTGTCGTTCAATCCGGTTAGGAAGCCGTCCTTGGTCCGCATGTAGTTGAGCACCTCAAGCTCGCCGTCCCCGTACCTTTCGTAGAATCCCACTACCCTCAAGCGTAGGTCGCCGCTGTCGCCCGACAAGCCCAGCCACATTGCGGCATCGTCCGAGTTGAAGTGCCGCCCTCCGGACGCAGGAACCGACACCGGGAATGTGCCAAGTTCCGTCCCATCGTCGTCAAACGCGGCAAATTCCACCCGAATAGGGGCATCCGACCAATTGATGACGCGGGCGAAGCTCTGCTGCGTGGGATGGCCCGCGCTTCTGAACAAGGCCACTTCACCGCCGTTGTGATCTGACGCGCTCAGGTTCGTCAAGTGACCGGTTGGGCTCTCCATCAGGCTTTGCGCATAGACGCCACCGCGAATCTCAAGACGCCACTTCCCTGTTCCGTCTCCCAGCGAGCCACTCAACCCCTCAGCGCCGGACTCCAAGTCAGCAGCCGAGAGAGTTCGTGACGCATACCCGTCCAAGGAGAGGCTGACCTCGCTTCCAGGGGATTCGCCACTATCATCCACGCCCACGATGGTCACTTCGAGCTCAGACGAAGTGGGGTTCATCAAGCGCAGCAGACTGCGCTGCCGCGAGTTGGAGGCGGGATTGAAGGTGGGAACGACCCTGACGGGTTGGGAGCAGCTAGCCCGGATATTGCACGAACGTAGTTGAAGAACGGCGGAATGCCCCTGATAA
>JAPPIX010000165.1:2367-4733 GCA_028820495.1 Gammaproteobacteria bacterium | reverse complement strand
GGCCGGGCTGCAATGACTACGCCATCGGCATCGAACTGGAAGGAACGGACGCCCTGCCCTACACCGAGGCGCAATATCGGCGGTTGATCCCCATCGTCAAGACGCTCCTAGCCACTTACTCGGGGCTTTCCCCGGAGGCCATTGTCGGCCATCTGGAAGTGGCGCCGGAACGCAAGACCGACCCCGGCCCCCGCTTCGACTGGCGGCGGCTGCTGCTGGCAGTGATCTAGGGATCCTTCGAATCCTGCTGCATTTCCTCCAGCAATCGGGTGAAGAAATCCTGCTCGCTCACGCACTTCTGCGCCGCCAGCAACAGGGCTTCGCCAGTCAGCGAGCCGATTGCTTTGAACCGGGCGTCGAATTCGGGGGACACCTTGATTCCCCGTCGCGCCAAGTAGCCCGCCACGAATCTGTGCAGGCCGTTTAGGCCCTCCATGTAGCCTTCTGCGTGACCTTGCGCGTGGCCCTCGGCATGGCCTTGCGCGTGGGCATCCCGGCGCTCGGCGCCGATCTGCAGGTCATCGTTCGGCGTGGTGCCTTCCTGCTTTCCCAAGCGCCGACCGACCCGCTCCAGCGCCTGGAGCGTGTCGAGCGAAAGGGACTGTTCGTTAAGCGCCGCATGGATCTCCCTCGCCGTCCAGCCGGGAAAGGCCTCGCTCACCAAAGCCTCCCGATAGCGGCCGTCCGGCCCCAACAGATGCACCATCAGCCCGGAGGGGCGCGACTTGGCGCGTCCTCCCGCCGGTTCGTCGGGAACCTCCACCCAGATTTCCGGGAAGCCCCACTCCTCGTACAGGCCCAGCTTGCGGCGGCGCACGTCGGTGGTGTTGTCCACCTCCAGAACCACGTCCGGCAGGCGATCCTTGTGCACCTCGATGGAGTGGCCCCAGCGCTCCACTTGTCCCGGACGCAGGTAGAGCACTTGGTCGGCCTGCAGGATGCGCTGGCGCTCGCCCGCCTCGTTGCGCAGCAGCAGGTCCACCGTGCCGCAGGAGTCGATGGCCGAGCCCCGATACTGGGCGATGCGTTCGGTCAGCCTAGCGAGGCGTTGCGAGGGGATTTCGTGGTAGTAGCTAGTCGGCTCGCATACCATCGCGATTTGGGCCTTGGCGTCCCAGAATTCAAAGCGGCCGCTGTAGTCGGCAATTCGGCGGCGGGGAATCCGCTTCGGCACGCAGCCCGGAAAATCCTCCTCGGTGAAGCGAACCGGCGAGCTTTGCGCGGGTCCGGAGAGAAGCGCATGGGTCGCGTCTGCCGGGGCAGAAGACTTGGACTTCATGAATCAAACCTCGATTCGCGCAACGTCCTGACGATGGTAGCAAACGAAACCAACCACAGCATAGGATAGAATCGCGATGGCCCAATCGCTGGCAGCTTGGTCGGCTGGACGTTGTTGAACGGCAGGAGACGCACACCCCCTTGGACACAACCGATCGCGATCAGGAGGAAACCCGGGAGTGGCTGGACGCCCTGGAGTTCGTGCTGAACAACGACGGCGTCGATCGCGCCAACTTCCTGCTCGAGCGGCTGTCCGCCCGTATGACCAAGACCGGCGCCCGGCTGCCCTACACCATCACCACCCCGTATCGGAACACCATTCCCTCCAGCCAGGAGGCCTTCATGCCGGGGGACTTGTTCATGGAGCGGCGCATCCGCTCGCTGATCCGCTGGAACGCCTTGGCGATGGTGGTGCGCGCCAACCGCCAGGAAGGCGACCTAGGGGGCCACATTTCCAGCTTCGGATCCTCCGCCACCCTCTACGACGTGGGCTTCAACTACTTTTTCCGGGGCGGCGACGACGACCGGGACGGCCAGCCGGTCAGCGACCTGGTTTACTTCCAAGGCCACGCCTCGCCAGGCATCTACGCGCGTTCGTTCCTGGAGGGACGCCTGAGCGAAGCGCAGCTCGACGATTTCCGCCGGGAGGTTGGGGGCCTTGGGCTTTCCTCCTACCCGCACCCTTGGCTGATGCCCGACTACTGGCAATTCCCCACCGTCAGCATGGGCCTCGGGCCGCTGCAGGCCATCTACCAAGCCCACATCATGAAGTACCTGGACAGCCGCGGCCTAGTGCCCATGGGCAACCGCAAGGTCTGGGCCTTCGTCGGCGACGGCGAGTGCGATGAGCCGGAGTCCCTCGGCGCCCTGTCCCTGGCCGGCCGGGAGCAGCTCGACAACCTGATCTTCGTGGTCAACTGCAACCTGCAGCGGCTCGATGGCCCGGTGCGCGGCAACGGCAAGATCATCCAGGAGTTGGAAGGCTACTTCCGGGGCGCGGGCTGGAACGTCATCAAGGTGGTTTGGGGACGGTTGTGGGATCCGCTGTTCGCCAAGGATGACCTCGGCATGATGCAGCAGGTCATGGA
>JAPPIX010000165.1:0-2267 GCA_028820495.1 Gammaproteobacteria bacterium | reverse complement strand
TGTGGGATCCGCTGTTCGCCAAGGATGACCTCGGCATGATGCAGCAGGTCATGGATGAGACGGTGGACGGGGACTACCAGAACTACAAGGCCAAGGGCGGCGCCTACGTTCGGGAGCACTTCTTCGGGCGTCACGAGGCGACGCTGAAGATGGTCGAGAACTTAAGCGATGACGACATTTACCGCCTCAACCGGGGCGGCCACGATCCCTACAAGATCTACGCCGCCTACCACCGGGCCACGCACCACGAGGGCGAGCCGACGGTGATCCTGGCCAAGACCATCAAGGGCTACGGCATGGGCGATGCGGGCGAGTCCGAGAACACCACCCACCAGGTCAAGAAGCTCGACCTCGATGGCTTGAAGCACTTTCGCGACCGCTTCGACATCCCGCTGACCGATGCCGAACTCGAAGGCGTGCCCTATTACCGCCCCAAGGCGGATGCGCCCGAGGCGCTTTACCTCAAGCAGCGGCGGGAGGCGCTCGGCGGCTTCATACCCAAGCGCCGGGAGGTGGACGAAGCCCTGTCGGTGCCCGGCCTCGACACCTTCTCGGCACAACTCAAGGGCACAGGCAGGCGGGCCAACTCGACCACCATGCAATTCGTTCGGCTGCTCGGCACCTTGGTGCGCGACCGGAACATTGGACGCCGCATCGTGCCGATCGTCCCGGACGAAGCGCGCACCTTCGGCATGGAGGGCATGTTCCGCCAGCTCGGCATCTACTCGTCGTCCGGGCAGCTTTACGAACCCGAGGATGCCGGCGAACTGGCGGCCTACAAGGAATCCAAGGACGGCCAAGTGCTCGAGGAAGGCATCAACGAGGCCGGTGCCTTTTCCGCCTGGCTAGCCGCCGCCACCTCCTACAGCACCCACCGCTTCACGTTGATCCCCTTCTACATTTTCTACTCCATGTTCGGCTTCCAGCGGGTGGGCGACCTGGCCTGGGCAGCGGGCGACATGCAGGCGCGCGGCTTCCTGCTCGGCGCCACCGCCGGACGCACCACCCTCAACGGCGAGGGCTTGCAGCATCAGGACGGCCACAGCCACGTGCTGGCCTCCACCATTCCCAACTGCGTCTCCTATGATCCCTGCTACGCCTACGAGTTGGCGGTGATCATTCAGGATGGCTTGAAACGCATGTTCGCCGACCGCGAGCGAGTGTTCTACTACATCACGCTGATGAACGAGAACTACCCGCAGCCCGCCATGCCGGAGGGCGTCGCCGAAGGCATCATCCAAGGCGCCTACCGCCTGCGCGCGGCCGAGGGCGGCGGGCACAAGGTTCGCCTATTGGGCAGCGGCACCATCCTGCGCGAAGTGGAGGCCGCCGCCGACCTGCTGGCCGAACAGGGCGTCGCCGCCGAGGTGTTCAGCGTCACCAGCTACAACGAACTGGCCCGCCAGATGCGCGATGTCGAACGCTGGAACCTGCTGCATCCGGAAGCGCCGCCAAAGCTCAGCCGGGTGGCCGAGCTGCTGGGCGGAGAGGTGCCCATCGTCGCGGCCAGCGACTACCAGAAGTCGTTGCCGGAACAGATTCGCGGCGCCTTGACCGCACCTTTCACCGTGCTCGGCACCGACGGCTTCGGGCGCAGCGACACGCGGGAGGAATTGCGCGACTTCTTTGAAGTGGACCGCCGCTTCATCGCGCTGTCGGCACTTTCCGCGCTCGCCCGCGCCCAGCAGATTCCGCTCGATGCCGTGCGCCGCGCCCGGGATGGCTTTGGCATCGATCCCAACAAGCCCAACCCCAGGCTGGCTTGACGCCGTGTCCGACGCCATCGAGGAAATCCGCATACCGGACATTGGCGATGCCGAGGATGTTGTAGTCATTGAGCTGTGCGTGGCGCCCGGCGACCAAGTGGAACCGGACGATGCGCTGATCGTCATCGAGTCGGACAAGGCCTCCATGGAGGTGCCGGCCGGTGTCAGCGGCGTGGTCGAGGCGCTGCTGGTGGCCATCGACGATGAGGTGGTGGAAGGGCAAGCCATCGCCCGCATCGAACGGGTGGCGGGTGAACCGGCTGCCCCGCCAGCGCCGGCCGCCGCCAAAGCGGCGGAGCCCCAGGAACCGCCTGCGAAACAGCCCCAACCCGCCCCGGCGCCCCCGCCGACTGCGCAACCTGCCGAGCGCCCCGCCGCAGGGCGGGCCCCCGCCGCCCCGCGGCGGGGGGGGGGGCCCCGGGGGCGCCCGCCCCCCCCCCCCCCCCCCCCCCCGGCCGCGGGGGGGGGGGGGTTAAGGGGGGGGGGGGCCCCGGCGCCCGG
>JAPPIX010000168.1:11348-38014 GCA_028820495.1 Gammaproteobacteria bacterium | reverse complement strand
TCGCGGCGTTGGACAAAACCGGCGTCGCCCACCGTTTCGTGGAAGTTGACGTTTCGCCGGAGCCGGTCAATGCCATCACTCGCGGCTACGGGTACCTGAGCGGGCTTTAACCTGCAAGGGGCGTACCCCTCGCGCTCCCCGAACTGAGGGCTCTGACCAAACAACCACCCGTGCAGCATCCGCCCCCACCTGAGCGCGAACGACCCTGCAATCAGGATGCCGCCTACATAGACGCCGATCATGTTGCCGCGGTGGGCGCGGACGTCGCCGCGGCGGATGCCGCGAATGGCTAGGGGAATGCAGATCAGCACCAGAATGCTGAAGCAGTGGATGAAACCGAAGTGGTTTAGGAGGCGTGGCCCCACCTCTTCCCGCCGCCGACTCACTACATCCTGTGTTGTCCCCTGGCGACGGATGCCGCCGCGAACGTAACGATGATGGGGTGCGCATCTCGAAGGTTCGAATCCCTCTCGGGGCAAGTGAACGGGCGGAGCCGACGGGACCTGTTTAGCCGGAGCGGGCTAGGCCCTAGCGGTGGCCGAACACCTCTTCGAGCGTGGCGGCGTCGAGCACCTTGTCAGCCCAAGCCTCAAGATCGGTCGCCGACGCGCTGCCCAGTCGAGCGCCTACCATCGGCGGCAAGGTGCCGAACCGCCGTCGCAGCAGTCGCTCCAAGACGGCGCGCTCGCCTTCGATTCGGCCAAGCTGCATGCCTTCCCTACGGCCCCTCCTCATTCCTTCCTGTCTTCCCTCGTCGCGGGCGCGCTGATTCAGTCCTGCAATCACTTTGCTCTCCTCGGGATGCTGCTCCCGGTAGCTCCGCCGCTCATTGTCGCTGAGGTCGGCGTAGATGTCGATAAAGTCCACGTAATTCTCGCGCTGGTTTGGGTCCGGCTCCAGATTCAGCAGGCCGCGAACGGCGCTCGCGTATGCCGTCATCCTGTTACCCGCTTGGATCTGCATGTTTGGTAGGTTTATCCGCGCCACCAAGTTGTCGCTGTCGAGCCAGTCACCGGCAGGCATGTCGCCGAGGGCGCAGGCTAAGTAGTCGAACCTCAGGTAGTCGCGCCGCCCAGTGCCGAGCGCCAAGGTGGCCCGCACCGCGCCGGTGCGCAGGAACACCACAACCGGCACCACCCGGCGGGTGCCGAACATCTCTGCGAGATCGAGGCAGTAGTGCGCCAGCCGGTGCGGTGAGAACCGCTGGCTGTCGGACTCCTCCTCAAAGGCGAACAGAATCGCCTGGCGGGTGCCGTCCTCCCACTCCGCAAGCAGCGGCACGTCGAGCCTGCGGTAGCGTCCGCCCAAGCGCTCCTGCAGCTGCTCCTCGCGCACGGGGACGATGCGCACGGCATCGGCAGGCCGCGGTGCCTCCTCCGGCGCGAAGAACGCCAGCGCCTCGCGTGGATAGTCAACGATGAGGTTCTTGAAGTTCTGGTCGTGGCTGATTGGCCCAGCCATGTGGCTTCCCCGGTTTGGATATGGGGACAGCATCGGCCAAGCCGTATTGCCCGCGCTACGGCCAATCTCTGCAAGTGTTGTAGGAGATCCGCCCTTCGTCCCAAAAAGGGGGTGTCACCCCGCCAGTGCCTGCGGGTCTGGGATTTAGGGCGTCCCGCCCTTGTCTTGAACCGAGTAAGCTTGCTGCATGAGAAGTGGAAAGGTGAATCGGCTCGCGTTGCTGCTGGCGCTTGCGTGTGGCGTGCCCGCGGCGGTGGCGGGCGATTGGTTTGAGCGCTTCAAGGCAGAGGCAACCCACGGGGAACTGCATCGCTTTCTCTACGCCATGCCGAAGGGCGGCGACCTGCACCTGCACCTGACCGGCTCGGCGCTTTCTGAATGGTTGCATGAAATCGCCTTGGCTGAGGCGGCGCAAGGGGTTGCCTACTACGTCAAGACCCGAATCGACAACTGCGCCGTGGATGCCGGTCAAGCCGATGCCCATCTGTTGCTCCATCGCATCGTGGACAAGCACCGCTTCGAGGCATTAAGCGAGTGCGAACGAGGCGAGTACCAAGCCTTGAGCGCATTGGACGCCGAGCAGCGGGCGGCGTGGATGAACAGCGTTCGCCTGGATGCCCCCCACGAGGGGCGCGATGAGTTTTTCGAGCGCCATTGGCAGCGCCTGGGCGACCTGCTGCGCAACCCCCATGTGGTGGCCGAGATCCTCTACCGCAACATGCGGGCGTTTGCCGACGAGGGCGTGGCCTACATCGAGCCGCAGGTGCCGGTGTTCGGCTTCCTTGACCGAGCGGGAGCGCCGCTTGCCCCGGAGGCCGTGCTGGCGATTTATCGGCAGCGCATGAAGCAGGCGGACGCCCAAGCCACTGGCGTGGTGGTGCGCATGCAGCTTTCCGCGCTGCGCTTTCACCCCCAAGCGGAGCAGGTGGTGCGGCGCATCTACCAGTTGGCTGCCGAGCACGCCGACATCGTGGCCGTGAATCTGGTGGGGCGGGAAGACCACGACCGCGGCCATCCTTTGCGCTTCCTGGATACCTTCCGCGACCTGCGTCGAACCTATCCCGGCGTGCGCCTGTCCATCCACGCCGGCGAGTCGGCGCGGCCTGACAGCCATGTGCGCGATACGCTGCTGCTAGGCGCTACGCGTATCGGCCACGGCCTCAACCTCATCCAGGATGCCCAGACCCTGCTTGGCTTGCGCCACGGCCCCTACTTGGTGGAAGTCAACCTGATCTCCAATCTGCTCTTGGGCTATGTGGACGGCTTCGATGCGCACCCGTTTCCCGAATACTTGCGCACCGGCGTGCCGGTGGCCCTGTCCACCGATGACCGGGGCATGTGGGACTCCACCCTCACCGATGAGTTTTTCGTGGCGGTGCGCGAATACGGCCTGACATGGGCGGAATTGCGTGCCTTGGGCCGCAATTCCCTGGCGTTCAGCTTTCTCGACGACGCCACGAAGTCCCGATTGCTCACGGAGTACGCACGGCGCATGGACCAATTTGCGAAGAACTTCCAGCGTCGGGGCGTGGCAGCGCTGGGCGATGTGCAGCCGTTGCGGCGCGGGTTCATTTGTCGGCATTATGGCCTGTGCGAGGGAGACGGCGACAAGGAGGGCGTTCATCGTGGCAACGGCTGATCGGGTGATATGGCGCGACGGCACGTTCGTCGCTTGGGCGGACGCCACCGTCCACATTCTCGCCCAGAGCCTGCAGCGGGGCACCTTGGCGTTCGACTACCTCAGCGTTCACGAAACACCGGGCGGCCCGGCCATCCTGAAGCTGCCGGAGCATGTTGCCCGGCTGTTCGAGACCTGCCGCGTCATGGGCCTGCCGCTCAGTCGCTCCGAGGCCGAGCTGGTCGATGCCTGCATCGAGACCGTGCGGCGCAATCCGGGCGCCACCTCGCTCAAGATCAGCGCCCTGATCGCTTCGGTGGAAGCGGAACTGGTGCCCCAGGACCCCCATGTGGCCGTGTTCATCGCCGCCTACGACAACCAAGCGGACATCATCGCCCACCATCCGGGCGAAGTGCGCACGCCGCTGGCGCTCAAGCTGAAGATCGAACGCCGCATCCGCAATCGGCGCAAGGACATCGTGCCGCCCCAAGCAAAAATGGCCGCCAACTACAGCGCACCGGCCTTCGCCAAGTGGCGGGCGCGGCGCGAGGGCTTTGATGAAATCCTGCTGCTTGACGAGTCCGGCGCCGTGGCCGAAGCGCCGACCGCCAACCTCTTCGCCATCGCCGGTGGCGCCTTGACCACCCCAGGCGACGAGCGGGTGCTGCTCGGCATCACCCGCGCCAGCCTTCTGGAATTAGCTGACGCCATGGGGCTGCCTTGGGAAAAGCGGGAACTGAGCGTTGCGGAACTGCTGGCTGCCGACGAGGTGTTCATTTGCTCCACCTCAAGGGCGGTAGCGCCCGTCGCGCAAATCGACGAAACGACCATTGGCGGCGGCCAACCCGGGCCACTGACCGTCCGGCTGCGGGATCGGTTCGCCGCCATAGCCAGCGGGCGCGACCCGGAATTCGCCCACTGGCTCACTCTGTGCGCACCAAGCGCTTGATGCGGGAGGCCAGCCTATGATTTCAGCGGAACCCACATGGGATGATTTTCTGCGCCGCCATCGCTGGGCGGTGCTGACCACGTTGCGGGCCAGCGGCTCGCCGGTGAGCGCCATAGTGGCCTATGCGCTGGACGGCGACGAGTTGGTGGTCAGCACCCCGCAAACCACCTTCAGGCACGACTCCATTGCCCGCGACGGGCGCGTCAACCTCTGTGCGTTCAGCAACCAGGAGCCGTTCAACTTCGTCGCCGTGGAGGGCCGTTGCGACATTGAGCGCGCGGACTTGGTGCGCACCACCAAGCTGGTGTTCAAGGCCATTGAAGGCACCGGCTACGAGGAACCGGCGGACCTCCCCGGCTGGCTCGCCGAGCAGCAGCGGGTCATTCTGCGCATCAAGCCGACACGGGTGTACGGCGTCATTCGTTAATCGAGCCGGAATGCAGGCTAGGAACAATGGCCCTCAGGGCAAAACACTGACGTTGGAGTCAACGAAGATCACGGCCGCTCTACATTGCATGTGCGTGAGGCGACGCGTCGGGAGTCAGAGCACCAAGTAATCCTGAAGTGGTCGGAATCAAGTCGCTACCCGACGGCGCACAGCGGGTGATCGTCTGGAGCCAAGGGCCTATAGGGTTCGCGACGCTTGCGGTTCCATAGGGACGTCTATGTAACCTATTCAAATGATTAAACTTGTCAACGTAGTTGGTAAGCTTGGGCCAAGCTGCGTCAAAATGGTGAACGAATTGCTTGGTTTTCCGAAAGTGGGACAATTTGTACACTTTCCGCGATTGACCAGCGCTCAGCCTACAATACACCACGTAATGGATTGAAAATTGACTATCAAGACCAACTT
Source organism: Gammaproteobacteria bacterium (assembly GCA_028820495.1). Taxonomy (GTDB): domain Bacteria; phylum Pseudomonadota; class Gammaproteobacteria; order Pseudomonadales; family Azotimanducaceae; genus Azophilus. The sequence goes on along the minus strand of JAPPIX010000168.1, from coordinate 33,133 downwards.
GAGCGGCCGCATCAGGAATACGAAATTGGCATACAACCGTGGGCTAATGCCGCTGTTCGAGGCCGTGCAGAATTCGATCCACGCCATTGAAGACGCGGACCTGCCCGTGGACACCGGTCGAATAACCGTTGAAATCGTCAGAGATCCCCAAAAACCACTGGAAGTTGACGACTCTCCAAATCGACCGGGCCCCGCTTCTGTGCCCGATATCTGCGGCTTTAGGATCCGAGACAACGGAATCGGCTTCACCGAACACCACATGACATCCTTCGAAACTCTCGACACTGATCATAGGGCAGATATCGGCGGTCGCGGTGTCGGTCGGCTCCTTTGGCTGAAAGCCTTCGACCGTGCGACTCTCGATAGCACCTATTTCGATAGAACGAATCGAAAAGCGCGACGTCGATTCACTTCTCACTCCCGAACGGCGTCAACACGGTCACCTCATTCCCGCCCGAAGCAGATTCGGACACCGGGACAGAGGTCTTCCTCGAGGGATTTCGCGCACGATATCGCGAAGCCTCGCGCAAAACTGCCGAAGCAGTCGCAAGCAGCCTATTCGAGCACTGTCTCTGGTACTTCGTGCGCCAAGGTGGAGCACCGACCATCCTTATCCTTGATGGAGACCAGACGCTAAATCTCGATGCCGTGTATGAAGAGCACATGCACTCGTCTGCTTTCTTCGAGGCGATCTCCATCAATGGTTATGAGTTTAACTTGAACCACATCAAGTTGCGATCCACCGTTTCCAAGAACCACTACATCGGTTGGTGCGCTTCCAACAGGCTGGTTGATGAGGAGAATCTGGCAGGTAAGATTCCAGGCCTTTACGGTCGGTTGGGCGATCAAGACAACCAGTTCTTGTATGCTTGCTACGTTACTTCCGATTTTCTGGACGAGAGTGTTCTTCCGGAGCGGACCGGATTTGTCATGCAAGATACAGCGTCCGCTAGCCTGTTTGGCGAGCACGATGTTGCCAAAGAGGAGCTTACAAAAAGGGTAGTTGAGCGTGCTGCCATCTATCTCAAGCCCGAACTGCAGAACAGTCGCAATGCAGGGCTGAAGCGGGTACACGATTTCGTTGCTCACCAAAAGCCGCAATACCGGCCCATCATCCCCCGGATTCCAGACGAGTCACTTTACGTCGATCCGAATATTTCCGACAAAGATCTGGATGTCCTTCTCCACAAGCACAAGTCGGAGTCCGAAGCTCATCTGCTATCACAGGGGCACAAGATAATGGCCCCACACGACGATGAAGGCATTGAGGAATACCAGTCTCGTGTTGCAGATTACCTTCAACTGGCCGATGACTTAAAGAGATCTGACCTTGCGGAGTACATTTCCCACAGAAAGGTAATTCTTGATCTGCTCCAAGTGGCAATCCAACGAACTGAAGACGGATCTTATGCTCGCGAAGACCTAATCCACGGCTTGATAATGCCAATGCGAAAGGACTCCAACTCAATCGAGTTCCAACGCAACAATCTTTGGTTGATCAGCGAACGTTTGACTTTCCACGACTTCCTTGCATCCGATACAGAACTGCGGTCCATGCCTATAACCGACAGCAGTGAGCGCAAACGCCCTGACCTCATGGCGTTAAACGTGTTTGACGAGTCCATCTTGCTCGCTGAGGGAGAGCAGTTGCCTCTAGCGTCCATAGTAGTCGTTGAGATAAAGCGTCCCATGAGAAACGATGCATCCTCGGGGGAGGATCGCGATCCAATCGAGCAGACTCTGGGCTATCTGCGACGCATTCGGGATGGCAAAATGCAGACGGCTAACGGGCGACCGATTAAGCAATCAACTCACGTTCCTGGCTACTGTTATGTACTCTGTGACTTGACTCCCAAGATGACGGAGCGTTGCGAGCTGCGCGGTCTCCAAGTCACGGACGACCATATGGGCTATTTTGGTTACAACACTCCGCTTCGGGCCTATATCGAAGTAATTTCGTTCGATCAGCTGCTGGGTAGAGCCAAACAGCGAAACCGGGCCTTCTTTGACCGTCTGGGCTTGCCTGCCAATTAGAACGTGTTAGCACGAAATCAGGCAATCTAGCCACGTCCGTTACGTTGTGTTCCTCCACAAGAGGCTCTGGAGTCAATGGCATTGAGCCTTGAGCTTGTTTAGGCCGTTTGCTCTTGTACTGAGGAGACAGCGTGTTGGAGCAAACGGGGTGCCCAGTCGTTGTCCTTCAGGAAGTAGACGCCCCGCCTTTCCCATTCCTCCTGCGGGCGAGGTTCGTCTCCAATCTGGTTGGGGGGCGTAACGGAGAGCACGTAGGCGTGCAGGCGCACGGTTGGATCTTCCTGGCGCACTCGCTCCTCGACCTCCACGATGTTCGTGTGCAGTCCAACTTTCCTGCGTTCATCTTGGCCGTACCGGACCAAACCCTTGGGGTCGAGAAAAAGGACGTGCTGGCTGTCTCCGTCTGCCAGCCAGACGATGAAGTCGGGATAGTAGGAATGGTCATCGAAGAACGACACACCTCGACCGCGACTCAGATTGCGGATCAGGTACAACTCCCGTCCATGCAGGCAAGGTGAATCGTTCTGTGCCAAATCCGCCAGTGTCTCGACAACCTGTTTCTCGTTCATGTCCAGAAGCACCGGCTGGACGCCAACCTCGCCGTCTTTCGTTCTGTAAAGCAAGGGCGTGTAGGCATGGGCAGTAGCCATGATTGCGCCAAGCCGCAGATGGTGGGCTGTACCTTCGCGAAGGCGGGACACGAAAGCCCGGACTTCCTCGACCAAGCCCTTCTTACGGGCGTCCACAGACAACCGGTATTCGCGAATGTTGTTGGCATCGGACTCGTCGAGTTCTCTGACCTCGATGTTGTCATACTCCCACTTCGCTCGCTGTTTGCGCCAAAACTTGCTGGCATAGTCAGCGATCAACTCGACTGCGACGTCCTCTAGTTCGAGCAGGCTCGAAAAACTCCTCAGCTCCAAGCGCTCCTGCGGCATATAAAGGTTGTACCAGTCGTCTCGGTCCAGCAGCGCATCCAACGTCGCATGGTCGATGGCCAAGTTGTGCCAACCCTCCCGCCGCTTGCGCGCTAGCAGCTTGTCGTGGATGCGTGTGCGGTTAAACAGGGCGCGATGGCGGGATTGAAGCTTGATTGGCGTTCTTGCCTCCGCCGCCAAATCTGTCTCGCTGCGGGAGTCGAGCGCCTGCAACCGGGAATGCAGATCCAGTTCGGCAATCGGGCGATCGGAGCAGTCAGGGCTTGGCAGAATGGGCCGGTCCTTCGAACGATCGTATCTCAGGCCTTCCTTCAGCCGAACGACTTTCAGCTTCTTCTTTGCGAAATTCCAAGTGACGGGTAAGACGATTGTCTCCCGCTCCGTAGCGATGCCATCCGTGTCCAATATGTCCCGGAATCTCTGCATGTAGTCCGACTTCAAACCAAAAATTCGCAGCGTTTCAAGCTCCGCCAGCGGGTCGCTGTCCGGTGGCGGCTCCACTCCGCTTGCGCGGTGACGCTTGAGGGTCATGTTCCAGCCTTTCAGCCTTACCCCCCGCCCGAACATCTGGATGATTTCGGGGCCCTCGCCAACGCCAACGTGCATCAGTCCCATGGTGCTCACACGCCAAGAGTTCCAGCCAGCGATAAAGCGCCGTGCGCCGATCACGATGTTCACGGGAGAGTCTGTCCGGTCAACGTCGGCGAACAACAACTGAGCGAAGCCAGCTTCTCGTTCGATCGTGAGATAGGGGTGGTCGCCTTCATCGAGCAGTTTGTGGAGCGCTGTGGAATCGCCGACATTCAATACGCCGAACGGTGCGTTGTCGGCTGTGCGCAGGTGAAGTTCGCCTTCTCCTTGGGTCAGATAGACGACGTGCAGCCGCCCCCTCCCGTGGAACAGCGTTTCGCAGATATCGTCATAGATCGCGTCTGCGCCGTCATCTTTCAGATCGGCGAACCGACCCGCGAAGTAGTCTGCGCCGTCGTCTTCATTAAGCCCGGATTTGCCAGCGAGGAGGCGAGCAATCATTGGACGCACTTCCTCGTCTCGGGCCAGCACCCAGCCGAGAAAATCGAGAATCCGGAGGACATCGGATTTGGTTTCCAAGTCCGGCCTTGAGTTGCCAGTGACTGTCTTGCCGAGGAACACCATAAGCGGCCGGGTCACATTGAAATCCGTCCATCCGGCGTGTCCCTCGCGCCAGAGACGGCATTGACGGTAGAAGCTCAACAGGCTGCCAAGCAAATACATGGCGCTGTTCTCATCCTCGGCGCCTCCGGGAAGGTTGGCTATGGCGTAGTCCTTGCCATAACCGTCTGCATGGAACCTCCGGTAGGGATAGTCGAATATGAGGCTCTTGCCGTAAACGTCCCGTAGGGCGTCGTCCTTGCCAGTGATTTGGTTGAAGGTGGCGGAATACTCGAAGGTGAAGCCGCCTTCCGCCAGTTCTGCCCGACGTTGGCGCCAGACCTTTCCTGAAGCGCCGAGATGGCCTTCGTCCACCATCACAAGATTGTTGGCGCCGAAGTCGCTGACAGCCACACGCTTTACACCCTTCTTCTCGGCCAGCTTGTTGAGGTCGATTATCTCGATGGAAGCCAATAGGTCCGCGCCGGCTTCGCTTGAAAACAGCCTTGCGGGAAGGTTGCTTTCGTGCAGTTCGCGGACATGCTGCTCGGAAAGCTGCTCGTTCGGTGTCACTAGGATTACATTGTTGGGCGGCTTACCCGCTGCGCCCGCGATGCGCCGGTATTGCTGGATATGGGCGTGCATCACGAGCGTCTTGCCCGAGCCGGTAGCACTTTGGATGGCGACGGTGCGGAGCTCCTCCAACGTATAGTCCGGCATTGAGGCGGTGAGAGGGTCTTTGGCCTTCACTTTGTTCAGTTCGTCGCGCAACCGCTGGGGGTCATCGAAGTAGCAATGCAGATAGTGTTCGGCGAACAGCAACGATAGCCACTGGTGCGGCTTCCAGCCCCTTTCGTGTTCCGGCGTCATGCGCAATCGACGGCTTAGCACTGCGATTTCAGCGTCGTAATCCGCGAAATCGCTCGACGTGATGCTGGCCTTGTCCGGGTTCAAGTATAGTGCGCGGGCATATTCGCTCTCACCGCTGAAGAAGCCAGCCGGAACATCTCGCAGGCGATCCAGCATGGTAGCCAAGTCGCTGTAGCCGAATTCCCGGCAAAGGAATTGGTGCAGGATGAGACGATTTTCCAGCGGCGTCATGGGCGGTTCGCCTTACCGCGTTCTAGGGTCGGATAGCGAGCGAATGACCTACGGGCCTCGAAACCATCCTGATCGACGGTCACCGCGCTTCCTCTTCAAACATCAGTTCTCGGAACAAGGGTTCGATGGTCTCCGCAGTCCAGGTTTCGTGCTGTTGACGGATGGCATTCAGCGTGTGATCGCCGTTGACATAGACAAGCTCTGGCGTGGTGGGGAGCTGTTCCCGATTTGCGGCGAACCAGCGGTTGAGCGCTGCGTTGTCGGTCCTTTCGACATCTCGCCATAGGACTAGGCAGCATTGCCCTTGCGGGTTCTTGCCAGCGATGGTGAGTACACCGTCCAAAGGTCTGCGAGACTCCACGCGCAAGCCAAGCAGGTAGTTGAAGGTCTCAGGCAGGTCTGCTGGAATCTCCCGACGGGTTCCGTCCCGCACGACGGAGAGTGTATAGGCGAAGGGGTTGTTGAAATGCTTGCCCAGCAAGCAGGGGCTGTTCGCAGTTTCCGAACCGAGCGCGTAACGCAACCGATAGTCTTCCGTTAGCGCCGAATCGTTCCCCGCCAGCAGGTCATCATCCGGTGGCGTCAGGTTTAGGCCATCCAGCGCATCCTCGTAGGATTCAAGGCGAACATATTTGAGGAGTTGACTCGCGCCCTTCTCGCGCGAAACGGGGCTGCCGTCGTTCCAATCCGGCGAATAGAGGACCTTCTTAAGACGCGGCAACATGACCGTATCGAAATGGTCACCCATCTCCACAAGGACGAATTTGCGCTTGCCGCCATCCTCTCGATTGAGATGAAGGACCGCATGACCCGTTGTTCCAGAACCAGCGAAATAGTCTAGAACTATGGCATCTGAATCTGACGCACCCGCAATCCATATTGAATCCATAACAGCGTGGATTGACTTTGGATACGAAAAAATGGATCGGCCAAAAAGATCCTTGAGAAGGCCCGTGCCGTGCTCAGTGGAAGAGTACTTTGCGTCAAACCAGCAGGATACCGAAACCACCCCTTGTTCGTGCGGACGTCTCTTGTAGTACACATAGTCCCGACCGAATTTGTCTTTTCGGACCTCAAGATCACCCAAAGAAGCCGTGACCTTATCCGCTCCCCAACGCCACGTCTTCTGAATGCCTTTATCGTTGTCTGGAAGTATCGCCGTTTCCCCGGTGTTGGGAGTTTCTTTTGCGACCCATTCCTCTTCGTCCGAATTCCAAGCCATTTTCGGTACGCGAATGGTGCCGCTATCGCTTATGTAAATCGGATAGTAGAGATGTCGACGAGCGGCCCGATCAGAATTGGATCCTTCTCGCCGGAGATTCCGCCATTCAAATCTCCCTCTTTCGTCTGTCTGAGAAAATCGCGCTCTTTGCGCTTCTGTTGGAGGCATCCTGCCTATTGAAGAGCTTTCCCCACGACCTGCATACAAGAGATATTCATGCGCAACGGAATATCCGGTCTGCGTCGGCCGCCCGGAAGGATTGGCTCGCACCAGCATTGTCCCAAGCAGGCGATTGTTGAATACACCCGAAAGAATGTAGTTGAGCTCCCTATGTTGTTCATCGTCAATCGCCGCTACAAGAACGCCATTTTTCGTTAGCATCACTCTTGAAGAACGGAGGCTATTCTCTATGAGTGAATTCCAAGTCGATGATTTGTACCCGTTCTTGTATATGATTGGGGATGCGTCGGTATTGTAGGGTGGATCGATATAGATGCAGTTCACTTGGCCCGTATAACGGGCTTGAATTAGATTCAGCGCCTGGAAGTTCTCGCTGTGGGCTAGCAGCCCATCGGTTTGCTCTTCGAGCGGCCCCGCATCTGCAAGCGCTGCCAGCAGTCTATCCTTGAAATCCGCATTGAAGTGGCGGGTATCCAAAACCAAGTTGGGGTTGGCATCCAGAAATGCAGCGTCCAAGGGCTCTCTGTATCCCGTGCGGCCATTGCTTAGGTCTCCCTCAATTTGGTTGATCGCGAACAGTGCCACCCACTCCTTGCGCTGTGCCTCGTTGGCGGCGATCTCCGAGTACAGTTCGTTGGGTACGCGATCCAGTGTCACGCACCACTGGGTTTCCAGCACAAATTTCTTCTTGAGCCAGAGTCGTTTCTGGAAATCCTCCAATTGTGCGAGGAAAGCGATAATTTTCTCGGCCACATGGCGCACAGCCCGCATCCGCGCCAGCGCTCGGCGCAGGCGATCGGCATCGCCCAACGCTAGATCGTCGAGATTCAGCACGTCGGTTTTCAGGTATAGGTCCAATTCACGGCGCAGGAAGCCGCCAAGGTCCTTGTGGATAAAATAGTCGAAGCTGTTCTTTGCTGTGTAGCGCTCCACATGTTTTGCCAGCAGCGTGCGCTCCGGGTGGGCGGCGGTTGGGGCCGGAAGGGCAAGCGGAAGGCGCATGTGCGGGGCCAGTTTTTCCGTGGCAGCAAGAATCATGATCGTTGTCGCCCCGTCGATTCGGCCCTGCTGCGTCGCCCCGTTGCCGGGCCACTGCTTCTTTTCCGTCTCCTTCAGGGGTCGGTGCTCGAAACGGACAACGAGATCATCGCCATCAAGCGTGACCGCCTGGCCGTCCGATGTAAGCACGAAGCGGCGCTGTTTGCCGCTGGCTTCCTTGACGCTGTCCTTCTCGTTGTTCGCAGCGGCTATCTCGAATCGGACTCGAAACCCTGCACCGTCCTCCCCAGCTGCGAAGGCGTATGAGGCGTAGTTCTCGGTTGTTTTCACGTAGTACTGGTCGGCGTTGGCCCAATGCAGCTTCACTTCCTCGCCGTCGTAGGGAATCAGATAGGTTGGCTCCCCCCCGCCGGAATACCGCCGGAGGGACATGAAATCCCCCTCGTTGTAGTAGCGGGCAAAGAAGTTGGCTAGAAGGCCATAGGCGTCGGCCTCGGTTTCCGCATCCGCCTTAGCCGCCTCCAAGTGTTTGCGAAGCTCAAGGACTGTTGCGTTGTCCTCCACTGGCGCCTTGAGCTCGTTCAGTTGCTTGATCGTGTCGTTGAGTCTGCTTTCGATCCTCTCCCGATCCTCGTCCGAGATTTGCGCCGCCAGCACGTCCTTTACCTGCGGCAGCAGGCCACGCTCGAGAAATGCCTCGATTTCGCCCGCCTTCAGGTTCATGATGCGGTAAAGGCCAAAATCCAAATCGCCCCGGTCTAGCTGGAACATTTCCCGCAGCAAGGTCTTGAGGCGGTCGAAGCTTCGGCTAGATTCAGGAGCCGGTGCAATGGTGGATTGCGCGGAATCGCTCACTGTCAGTCTCCAGCCCTTGTTCTCTCACTGCCTTGTTCTCCGGGCCACTTCTGAACGCAACGGGTGCCAAGCCCAATAATGCTCCGAAGTGACCGAGTGAACCCGTGCAAGAATGCCCGACTCGCCTAGCGAAATCGAGAGTTTCCTGTTCGGCACATCCGCTCTATGGCCACCGTCTTGATCGGTGCATCGGTCTTTTCGCAAGCAAATCAATGTGCTGTGTTGGGAAATCGGATTGGTCGTGCCGGGTTTGGACACGGCTCGCTGTCAATTTGCTATAGCCACTGAGTGACTCAACCAGTCGGAAGATCTGCCCGCTGGCTCGCCGAGCAGCAGCGTGTCAATCTGCGCATCAGGCCGTTGTCGGTTTACGGCGTCATTCGCTAACGGGGACAGAAAACGGACTTGGAACGGCGGTCCTCAGGGCAGAACCGTTACGTTGGAGTCAACCAAGATCACGGCCGCGTTCGATGTCAGCCAGCATCTCCTCAATATCGCCCGATGGGTGATTGCAGGTCAGAGCCTGTTCGATCACTTCCAAACGACGCGCCACCGGATTGCGATGACTACGCCTCAGACCTACTTGCTCCTCCAGCTTCGCAATGCGACGTTCTACCGAATCGACGCTCTCATTGAGTTTGTCGTGCGTCATTCGCTAAGCATCCCGCCCAGCCTCTCAGCGGCTTCGGCGAAGTCCTCCATGAAGTCGAAGACCACGTTGCGCACGGAGGTGGGATTGTTCATCAGCCCCACGCCTTGGCCCACCCAGTAGGTGGCGAGCCGCTTGGCGGCTGGGTCACCGCCCTCGGCGAGCTTGTCGATCTTGCTGAGCGCCGGCTCGCTGACCAGGCTTTGCAGCGGCATCGGCAAGGGGTCGGGGGCGTTTTCGTCCTGCCAGGCGTCGGTCCAGGCTGAGCGCAACTGGCGCGTGTACTTGCCGGTGCGGCTGCGCGAACGCACCGTTTGCCGGGAGTTGGCAGCCAGCATCTTCTCCTTCACCGAGGGGGTGGTCTCAGCCTCGGCGGTGGTCAGCCACACGGAGCCGGTCCAAGCGCCCGCCGCGCCCATCGCCATGCAGGCCGCCATCTGCCGCCCGGTGACGATGCCGCCGGCCGCGAGCACCGGGAGGTCGCCATAGGGCTTGACCGCTTCCACCACCTCGGGCACCAGCACCAAGGTGGAGACTTCGCCGCAATGCCCGCCGGCCTCGGTGCCGGCCACCACCAGGATGTCCACCCCCGCTTCGGCGTGCTTGATGGCGTGTTCCCGAGCGCCGGTCAGGGCTCCCACCGGCACGCCAGCGGCCCGCGCCCGCTCCATCATGGCGGGCGGTGGCACCCCGAGGGCGTTGACGATGAGCTTGATGGGATGCTCGAAGGCGGCATCCATGACCAGCGCGGCGCCCTGTTCACGCATGCTGTCGCCGAAGGAGTCGCTGGGGGCGCGCTGCCAGAGATCGCTAGAATCGATGCCGTTGCTGGCTAAGATGCCCTCGACGTAGGCCTTGTGCTCCGGGGGAATGCGGGCCTCGACCTCCTCGGGCGTCAGGCCGCCCTCCTTGGCGTCCATGCTGGTGGGCACGATGATATCGACGCCGTAGGGCGCCCCGTTGACCTGCTCGTCGATCCAGTTGAGTTCGATGTCCAGACTCTCCGGCGTGTGGCCGGCGCCGCCGAGCACGCCGAAGCCCCCGGCCTTGCTGACCTCCGCCACCACGTCGCGGCAATGGCTGAAGGCGAACAGCGGGAATTCGATGCCAAGCATCTCGCAGACTCTTGAGTTCATCATGGCGGGCTCCTTGGGTTGACCTTGAATGGGGATAGTGGGGAATTCAAATGCGGGAATGGGCTTCGGTTGGCAACTGTTTACGGCGGACTGAACCGCTTTGCAAGCCCTTGCCAGCAATCGGCGTAGTCGCGCTGACGGCTGGGCGTGGACCAGGCGTGGGCGGTCGGCATCAGGAGGGTGCGCGACTCGAACATGAAGGCCAAGCCGCCGTCTAGATAGTGCGGCGCCAACTCCGCCGCCTCGGCTGCCGCCACGGTGGCGGCGTCGGGGCCGTGGGGGACCATGGCGTTGTGCAGGCTCGCGCCGCCTGGAACAAAGCCCTCGGCCTTGGCGTCGTAGGTGCCGCTGACCAGCCCCATGAACTCGCTCATCAGGTTGCGGTGGAACCACGGCGGGCGGAAGGTGTCTTCGGCGACGCTCCAGCGCGGCGGGAACACGACGAAGTCCAGGTTGGCCACGCCGGGGGTGTTGGAAGGCGAGGTCAGCACGGTGTTGATGCTGGGGTCCGGGTGGTCGAAGGTCACCGAACCCATGGCGTTGAATCGGGCGAGATCGTATTGGCAAGGGGCGGAGTTGCCGGTCCAGGCCACGACGTCCAAAGGGGAATGGCCCAAGGCTGCGCTGTGCAACTGGCCAGCGAACTTGAGGATGAGCTCGAACTCGCCGTCGAGATCCTCAAAGGCAGCGGTCGGATAGTGGAAGTCCCGTTCATTGGCGAAGCCGTTGGCACCCACCGGCCCCCGCTCGGGCAGTTCCAGCGGCGTGCCGTAGTTTTCGCAGACATAGCCTCGGGCCGCATCGCCGAGCAAATCAACGGCGAACGTCATGTCCTTGGGGACGATCGCGATCTCACCTGGCGCGACTTCGAGCACCCCGCATTCCGTGCGCAGCGCCAACGCGCCCAACTGGGGCACGATCAAGGCTTCGCCGTCGGCGATTTTCAGGTAGCGCCGGTTCATGGACCGATTGGCCGTGTAGAGGTGAATGCCGCAGCCGGTTTGGTCCGCGCAGTTGCCCGCCGCTGCGTAGGTGGTCAGGCCCTCCACGAAGTCAGTTGGCGCCTCGGGCAGCGCTGGCGGGTTCCAGCGCATCGGTTCCGGCGGCGTCGGCTCGCCGTTCAGTGGCGCGGTGGCCCAAGCGCCGTTGTCGATGGCCTTGAATTTCCCCTGCCGCACCGAGGGCCGAATGCGGTAGAACCAGGTGCGCCGGTTTTTCGCCCGCGGCGCGGTGAAGGCGGTGCTGCTGAATTGCTCGGCGTACAGGCCGAAAGGCGGGCGTTGCGGGCTGAAGCGGCCTTCCGGCAGCGCGCCGGGGAGGGCTTCGCTCTCGTGCTCGTTGCCGAAGCCGTGCAGATGCCGCCGGGTCACAGCCGCACCCGCAGGGATTCGAGGCCACGAAAGCGCAGCCGCTGCTGGTAGCGGGGCGTTTCGGCCAGCTCCGCGCCCTCGAATGCCTTGACGAAGCCGCCGATGGCGATGCGGCCTTCAAGTCGGGCCAGGGAATTGCCCGCGCAAGTATGGGATCCGGCGGCGAAGGCGAGATGCCGGTTCGGGGAGCGGTCGATGGCGAAGCGGTGCGGGTTCGGGAACTCCCGCTCGTCCCGGTTGGCGGCGCCAATGCCCAGCGTGATTTGGTCGCCGGCCTGAAAGCGGTGCCCCGCCACTTCGACCGATGCGGCGGCCACCCGGTTGCCGAGTTGGTTGGGGCTTTGGTAGCGCAGCATCTCCTCCACCGCGGAACGGATCAGCCCAGGTTCCCGGCGCAGTTGGCGGGCGCTGTCCGGATGGGTGATGAGCATGTGGATGCCGTTGCCGATCAGGTTGGTGGTGGTCTCGTGCCCGGCGTTGAGCAGAAAGATGCAGTTGTGCAGCAATTCGGGTTCCGAGAGTTCGCCTTCCCGCGTTTGGTCAATCAGCGATTGCAGTACGCCGGTTTGGTCCTTGGGCGGATGCTGGCGGCGATGGCGGATGAGGTCGCCCAGGTAGGCTAGGAATTCCCGCACGGCGGCATTGCCTCGGCATTGCGCGGCGGCGTCGATGGACGGCTCGAGGGCGCCGAGAATGGCCAGCGACCAGCGCCGCAAGGGGCCGCGTTCCGAGGCGGGCACCGAGAGCAGGGTGCAGATGATCTCCACCGGCACGGCGGCGGCGAAGTGCTCTATCAGGTCGCACTCGCGCCGGTGGCGCAATTCCGCCAATCGTTCGGCCACGAAGGCTTCCAAGCGCCGCGCCACGGGCTGGATGTTCTTCGGCTTCAAGGCCTCGGCGATGGTCCGCCGCACCCGTGTGTGGTAGGGCGGATCATTGAACACCAAGCTGGTGGTGTGGTGTTCATAGAGCGGCGAGTTGCCGAACTTGGGCCGGAACAGCTCGGTCTTGTCGGAACTGAACCGGGCGTCGCGGTAAACCGCGGCGCAGTCCGCATGCCGGGTGAGCAGCCAGGAGCCGTCGCCCAAGCCGTGAACGGGGGAGCGTGCCTGCAGGGCGGCGTACCAGGGAAACGGATCGTCGGCGAAGCCGGGTGGCGGGTCAGCGAGATCGAAGCTCCCGACGTCCATCAGGCCTCGTTTATGCGCACCGGCAACCGGTTGATGGCTCGGAACAGCACCGAGTTGGCCCGCTCCGGCGGTCCGGTCACTTCGATCTTCGGGCAGCGCCGCATGATCTCCTCCCAAAGCACCCGCAACTGCATTTCGGCCAGCCGGTTGCCGAGGCAGCGGTGGATGCCGAAGCCGAACGACAGGTGCTCCCTAGGCCGTGGCCGGTCAATGATGAACTCGCTGGCCCGGTCGATGGCATCCTCGTCACGGTTGCCGGAAATGTACCAGAGGATGACCGTGTCCATGGCGCGGATGGTCTGCCCGCCAAACACCACGTCCCGGATCGCCGTGCGTCGCATGTTGGTCAGGGGCGTCTGCCAGCGGATGATCTCCGGCACCATCTTGGGAATGAGGCCGGGGTCGCGGCGCAGCTTGGCGTACTCGGCGGGGTTTTCGTTCAGCGCCAGCACGCCGCCGCTGATGGAGTTGCGCGTGGTGTCGTTGCCGCCGACCAGCAGCAGCACCACGTTGCCGAGCAGTTCCTTGGGTCCCATGGCCGCCGTTTGGCTGCCATGGGCCAGCATCGAGATCAGGTCGCCGTTGGGCCGCCGCTGCTTGCGGTCTTCCCAAACCGCTTGGAAGTAGTCGCCGCATTCGGCGAGCGCCTCGTAGTAGTCGCCGGTGGACGCCACCAGTTCGGGATTGTCGCCGTTGCTGAAAATGTTGGACCAGCGGATCAACCGATGGCGCTCTTCCTGGGGCAGGCCGAACAAGCTCGCCAGCATGCGCCCGGTCAGCTCGACCGAGACGTGGCTCACCCAGTCGAAGGTCTCGTTGCGGGGCAGGCCGTCGAGGATGTCCGCAGCCCGCCCTCGGATCAGGGTTTCAAGCTCCATCAGGCTGCGTTGGGTGAAGCGCGGTGCCACGGCCTTGCGCTGCACGTCGTGCTTTGGGGGATCCATCTCGATGAACATCGGGGTCTCCGACGCTGCCAGGGGCGTGCCCTGGATGGTGACGCCCCCGAAGTGGTAGCCCGATGAGAAGATGCCGTGGGCCTTCTCGATGGCGACGATGTCCCGGTAGCGGGTGATGGACCAATAGGGGCCGTACTGGCTGTCTCGGCAGTAATGCACTGGCGCCTCAGCGCGCAGGCGGGCGAAGTAGGGCCCGAAGGCGTCGTGCTTGAACAGCTCCGGGTTGGCGACGTTGAGCGTATCGAGCGGAATGTCCCTGGGATCAAGATTCAGATCGACGGGGAAGCGTTGGCGGCGGCGGCTTTGCCGCTGGGAGGCGCGGATGCCATCTGCCTTTTCGCGGAGGCTGTCGTAAGCGCTGCTCATGGGACGGCCGTCACGGGTCTTCCGTTGGAATTTCGCAAAACTGGTCCATCTCCACCTGGACGCTGACGGCCCGATTGCGGTGCGGACCGGCGCACCAAGTGGGCATGACCATGGAGTAGAGGCCGGTGCCGCCGGCCACCGCAACCAGGATGTCGTCAGGGCTGGCAAAGCAGCTTCTGCGGCTGTTGGCTGCGGATTCGGTGCGCCGGGGCGCGAAGGCGGCGGCGTACCGGGCGAGATCGTCCGGCGAATGGGCGCACAGGCCGTGCAGGCGTTCGGCGATGCCGCCCCGGTCGAGGCCAGCATCTGCCAGCACTGCGGCGTGTTCGGGATTGAGCAGCACCACGGCCGCGCCGCCGGTCAGCACCGCGTTGTTGGTGGCGATGTTGGCCAGCCCGATGGCTAGGCACCCTAGCAGCCGGTCGGCGCTTTCGGGGTCGTCGCCGTCGCCGCTGAACAGCACCGAGTGGGGTGCCTCGGCGCCAATCACCGTCACCGTGCTGTCCTCGGGAGCGAAGCCGAGATCCACGTGCAGGGGCGAAAAGGGGCTGGCCTCCTCGTCTTCCCCCAGGCAGTAGGTGAACTTGCCGGGATGGCCCAGGAGCGCCATGTCGGATTCGCCGGGGCGGCCGCCGCCGATGTTGATCATCGCCAGGCGCAGGGCGCGCCCAATGCTGGCGTTGGCGCGGTGGCCGGCGCCCAAGGCACCGAAGCCGCAGGCAATGGGACCGATGCCGTGCCGGGCTGGACCGTTGACCAGGATCAGGGGCGCGGTGCAGTGGGTGGTCGCCTGCATCTCAGTGAGGTCGAAGCGCGGGTCGAGCACTGCCTTGACCGAGGCGATGACCAGCGGCATGTAGTCCGGCAGGCAGCCTGCCATGACCGCGGCCACGGCGACCTTCTCCACCGTCGCAATGCCCTTGCCCGGCCCCATCTCGCCGAGCGCCAAGTCCCGGTCCAAGCCGCTGGCCAGGGCCATGCGCGCCACCCGCGCCTCGGTCGGCACCACCACGGGCAGGCCGTCGGTGCACTTGAGTTCGTGCAGCCGTTCAAGCGCCGCCGCCTCGTTGGCGGCTGACAGCATGCCCGTCAATGGACGAATGCCTCGATGATGGCTGGGGCCACGGCGTCGGCGATGCGTTCGAGATTGGCCTCGCCAGTGCCCGCCACCGGATGCGGCAGGCGCACCCGGGGTGCGTCCGGCATGCCGAGGGAATTGGCCACGAAGTCGCCTTGGGGCCAGAACTTCTCGGTCACCAAGGACACCGCTGGGATGCCTAGCCGGGCGATTGCAATGCCGTCACGCACGGTGCCGGTGGTGCAACTGCCTCAGTGACCGTAGGCGGCGACCGCAGCGTGGCAGCCGTCACTGATTTCATCCAGCATTTCCGCTGGAGCGAGCGACGACGCATCGCCCTTGTTGAACATGCGCACGTTGAGCTGGGGCATCAACCGGGTCATGGCGTCGGCGATTTTCTCCAGGAATCGCTCCGAATCCGGGAAGCCGTTGGCCAGGAAGGCCACGCAGGGATCGTTCATGCGCTTGAGGTCAATTGCCAGCCCATAGGGCTCCCGCTTGACGCCCACTTCGGCGCGGGGATCGTGGAAGTCAACCATCTCGAGCTCCTCCTTGCTCTGCTCAAAGGCTGTGTCGGAAATCATACCACCGGGATTTCGGAATTCGACTTCGGCCCGGCTCGCCCTTCAGGGTGCGCCAGGCCAAGTTCGGGCGTCGAAGGCCTGTCCGGTCACGCCTTCGGCTGCGTCGCTCAATAGATGGATGTAGATGTCCAAGCACGCCTCCGGCGGCGGCACATCGGCGGGGTTTTCCGCCGGATAGGCTTGGCGGCGCATGGCGGTGCGGGTGGCGCCGGGGTTGAGGCTGTTGACGCGCAATGCCCCTTCGGCGGCGCATTCGTCGGCCAGCACCTGCATGAGGCCTTCCACGGCGAACTTGGAGACCGCGTAGGCGCCCCAGTAGGCGCGTCCCTTGCGGCCCACGGATGAGGAGGTGAAGAGGATCGACCCCTGCCGCCCCTGGGTGGCGGCGGTTTCCAGCATCAGCGGCAGGAGCGCCTGGGTGAGCGCGGCGGCGGCGGACAGGTTGACCCGCATCACGTCCTCCCACTGGCTCATGGGATAGTGCGCCAGCGGGGTCTTGGCGCCGAGCAAGGAGGCGTTGTGCACCAAGCCGTCCAAGCGGCCGTATTCGGTGCGCGCTTGGGAGGCCAACGACTCGGCGCTGCTGGGGCCTAAGTGGCTGAGATCGCAGGGCACGATCACCGGCCGGGTGCGGGTGTGTTCGCCGATCCAATCGAACACCGCCTCCAGCTTGGCTCTGGTCCTGCCGAGCAGAATCAGGTCGGCGCCGTACAGGGCCGCCGTTTTGGCCAGCGCCTGGCCGATGCCGTCGCCGGCGCCTGTGACCAGGATGGCTTTGCCGGAGAGGCACTCGGGTGCGGGCTGGTGCCGCCAACTGGCTTTTGCGTCCTCGAGTTCGGGATAGGCGGTCAAGGCTTAACCGCCCGCAGCATGTAGTTGACGTCAACGTCGGAGGACAGCTTGGCGACGCGGGAGAAGGGGTTGTAGCGCAGGCCGATGATCTCCTCCACGCGCAGCCCGGCCCCGCGCACGGCCCGGGCCAGTTCCGACGGGCGAATGAATCGTTCGTAGTCGTGGGTGCCTTGGGGCAGGATGTTGAGCACGTACTCGGCGCCCAGAACGGCCAGCAGATAGGCCTTGGGGTGGCGGTTGATGGTGGACAGGAACAGCGCGCCGCCGGCTGCCGCCAAATCTGCGCAGGCTTGGATGGTGCTGGCATAGTCGGGGACGTGCTCCAGCATTTCGAGGCAGGTGACGGTGGCGAATGCGCCGGGCTGCTCAGTGGCCAGCGCCTCGGGGGTAGTGGCGGCGTAGGATACGCCTGAGCCGCTTTCCAAGGCATGCAGGCGGGCCACCGCCAACGGCTTCTCGGCCATGTCGATGCCGGTCACGTCGGCGCCGGCGGCGGCCAGCGACTCGGTGAGGATGCCGCCGCCGCAGCCGACGTCCAGCACCGGGCCGGCTTGGAAGTTCGCGTGCTCGGCGATGTAGTCGAAGCGCACGGGATTGATGTCGTGCAGCGTTTTGAAGTCGCCCTCCGGATCCCACCATCGATTGGCCAAGGCCTCGAACTTGCGAATCTCCGCAGGGTCGATGTTCTCCGCGGTCATGTGCAAGTCTCCGCAGCCAGTGTGGCGCGGCGCTGGATTTCCGCCAGATCCAGGGTCTGGTAGTCACCGTTCGCGTAAAGGCATCGGCCGGCCACCCAAACGTGGCTCACTGCCTCGCCCGCGGGGCCGTGCACCAGCGCCGCGGCGGGGTCGCGCACCGGTGAAAGGGACGGCCCGCTCAGATCGACGGCGATCAGGTCGGCCTGCTTGCCGGGCTCCAAGGAGCCGATTTCATCGGCTAGCCCTAAGGCGGCAGCGCCGTTCAGGGTGGCCATGCGCAGGGCGGTCTCCACCTTGCCCGCCGCCGCGCCGCCGAGATGCTTGGCGAGCAGCGCCGCCAGGCGAGCTTCGGCGAAGAGGTCCAGGGCGTTGTTGGAGGCGGCGCCGTCCGTTCCGAGCGCAACGTTGACCCCCGCCGCGGCCAGCCGTGCCGTCGGGCAGATGCCGCTGGCAAGCTTCAGGTTGGAGGTGGGGCAATGCACGACCTGAACGCCGTGCTCGGCCACCCGTTCGATGTCGTCGTCGCTCAATTGCGTCATGTGGACCGCCTGCAGAGACGGGTTCAGCAATCCGATGTCCGCCAGGCGAGCCACCCAGGAGTGGCCATTGCGGGCCACCGCAGCCGCCACTTCCTCGGCGGTTTCGTGCAGATGAATCTGAATCGGACGGCCGATCTCCTCGGAGAACATCAGCGTCTTCTCCAGGTTGGCCTCTTCGACGCTGTAGGCCGCGTGCGGGCCGAAGGCGATGCCGATTCGGGGGTCATCGCGGTAGGCATCGTGCAGTTCGAGGCCCTTGTGGAAGCCTTCCGCCGATCCGCTGCTCCAAGGGTTGGGATAGTCGATGATCGGAAACGCGATCTGGGCGCGCAAGCCGGCCACGGAGACGCGTTGGGCCGCCTCTTCGGGGAAGAAGTACATATCCGCGAAGCAGGTGATGCCTCGGGCGAGCATCTCGGCGATGGCGAGGTCCGTGCCGGTCCGCACGAACTCCGGTGACACCACGCGCCCCTCCAAGGGCCAGATGGCGTCGTTCAGCCAAGCCTCAAGCGCCAGGTCCTCCGCGGCGCCGCGCAGCAGGCTCATGGCGGCGTGGCAGTGGGCGTTGACCAGTCCAGGCAGCACGGCGTGGCCGCTCAAGTCGATGGCGGCCTTCGGTTGGTAGCGGGCATCGAGTTCGGCCGCCGGTCCGATGGCCAGGATGCGTCCGCCTTCGATAGCGAGCGCGCCCCGTTCGATGGGCTGGGGGTCCGGGGCGATGGGCAGGCACCAACGGCTGCGGATCATCAGGTCGCAGGGGATCATTGGCCGATTATACCTGTGCGGCCAGCGGCGCTAGAGGGGATGCGCTCGCTCCAGTTGGCGCAGGATGTAGCGGCGCAACAGTGGTATGGCGAACGAGTATCTGCCGTGCCGATTCCTGAAGACCAGGCCGTGGTCGCTGAGCGTGGCCAACATCTGGGTGGCGTGGCTGGGGCTGAATGGTTTGCTTGGTAGCCGACGCGACTGCTCAACGATTTGCGCCACGCTGAACTCATCTCCGCTGGCATCGACGTGGGCGATGGCGATCATCAATTCCCGCTGCCGATCCGTGGCGCGCGCCCAACGGCCGGCAAAGAAGTCCGTGTCGAGCTTCTGCTCGATCTCACGGACGGGTACCTCCGCACCTGCCCCTCGGTCCGCCCGCTGGATGAAGGCGTCATAGACTTCCTTGCCGATGAATTGCAAGAAGTAGGGATAGCCGCCGGACATTCGCACGATGGCGTCCAGGGATTGATCGCTGAGCTGAATGCCGTCTTCCAACCGTTCGATGGGCTTGACGATGGCTTGGCGGCTGTCGACCTCTTGGAGGCTCTGCAGGAACACCACCCGGAACATGCGCTCAGCGTAGGTGCGGGCGTCCACCATCCTCGGGACCAGCGTGGGCAGGCCGGTCAACGCCAGCATCAAGGGCAGGCCCTTGCGCTGTAGTGATTGGAAGGCATCGAGCAGCAGGGAAAGGGGATACTGCTCCTTCGGCGCATGGTCAGCGAGGTTTTGCGCTTCATCGTAGGCGAAGATCAGGCCCTTGGCGTTGCTGGCCTGGGCCAACGCAGCCCAAGCCGCTTCCAGGGCGGCTTTGGTCTTATCGACCGAAAGGCCCGGCGTCTTCTCATGGATGCCGGCCAGTTTGGCGAAGTTCAGCGGGCGTTTCGCCGCAACCGCACTGCTGGTGAATCCGGCGGGCCGGGAACTGCCGTTGGGCACCATGATGGTCGAAGTGGCCAAGGACAGGTCGGTGCATAGCCGAATGGCGAGATGGTCTTCGCTGATGCTGGTGGATTCGGACAGGTCAGCGCCCACCCAACGCCACCCCCGACGGGCGGCGATGGTTCGCAGCGACTCCAGCAGCACGGTTTTACCTGAGCCGCGCAGGCCGATGAGCGCAAAGTTCTTCAGTATGGTGTTCTGTTCCAGCAGTTGGGCGAACTCAGCCGCTTCCGCCTCCCGGCCCGCCAGAAAGGGGGGAGAATGCCCGGCACCGGGCCGGAATGGATTGGTGGTGGCCATGTGGACGAGTTTAGTTTGGTTTAGCAGGAAAAGTAAATTTATACAATTGCCTAATAGGTACTAAAAAAGCGTCGGAAGATAGCGCCTCTTGGGTTCAGGGCACTAAGGTGGCTTCTGTCCAGCCGCTGTCGAGGACGCTGGCGGCGGACTGCGCCTTCGCTATTGGCGGTTCGCCGACCCTAGGCGAGCTGGGCGTTGGCCGTTGCCAGCGGCGGCGGTCGTGGATGCCATCGGGTTGGTTGAGGTCCAGCCGTTCGATCGCGAACGGAAGCAAGTAGAGCCCGCGCGCGGATGGTGGGGCGACCAAGGGTTCAGGCAGGTTGAGGTTGCCCACTTCCTCGATGAGTTGGCTGCGGCTGGCGACGGGCGAGCTTTGCGGACGCTTGGCGTAGTACCAGTCCATTGCCTTGGGCGCCTCGGGCCGGTCCTGCCAGCGTCCGTGGACCAGCGCCTCCGGCACCGGCGCGGTTGCGCAGGCAAGGCGGTACTGGACTTTCAGGACGGGGAAGTAGGCAAGCGCCGACACCTGCGCCATGGCGGGCCACTTAGGGCTGCTGTCGTTGATGAAGACGGCGAGGCGGGTTCCTTCGGTTGGGTTTGCTGTATCCTCAAGGTCGCGCAGCACCAAGGTGCGAATCTCTGGCTTGCCGTCCGCGTTCACCGTGGCCAAGGCGCAGAGTTCGGCGCAGGGGTCGCGCTCGGCTCTCGCCCGCTTCCGGTCTTCGTGGAACCAGGTGATGGGGTTCAATGGCCCCGTCCCCCGATGTCCCGGGCGAGGATGCGAATCCACCTCTCCTCGGTGATGAATCCGCTGCCCCACCGTGCCGCAAACTCATCCCCCAAGCCCGCCTTGATGATTGCGTCGATTTCGGTGCCGTCGGCAATCGCCTCGGCCACCGTGGCGCGGGTGGAGCGAATGACGGCGACGGCTTCACGAACCGCGTCCAGGGTGCCTAGAGGCCCATGGCCGGGAATCACTTGCACGTCGCTCGGTGCGCTTTCGAGAACGGCCTCCAGGTTGGCGATGTAGCCTTGCACCGTGCCGCCGGCGTCAAGATCGATGTAGGGGAAGCGGCCGCTGAACAGTTGATCGCCCAAGTGCAGCACGTTGGAGGATTTGAACCAGACCGCGCTATCCCCGTCGGTGTGGCCGGCGGGCAGGTGGAAGAGCGCGATTTCATCGCCGTTGAAATGCACGCTCATGGCGTCGTCGAAGGTCACCACCGGCAGAGCGACGGGCGGCAGCGCCTCATCGGCGGCAAGGCGGGTGCGCACGTTGCGGTGGGCGATGATCGTGGCGGCTTGGCCGAAGTGCGGATTGCCGCCAACGTGGTCGCCATGGTAGTGGGTGTTGAGCACGAACTTGGGACGGTCGCCGCCGAGTTCGTTGATGGCGGCTTGGATGCGCTCGGCCAAGGGCAGGAACTGGTCATCGACGATCAGCACGCCATCTTCGCCCACGCTCACCGCGATGTTGCCGCCAGCGCCGGTCAGCATGTGCACGGGGCCCGCGACCGCCGTGGCCGTGACCTCGACTTCGGCGAAGGGATCGGGCGCTGCGCTCGCCGTGACGCTGCACAGAAGGGCCGCTGCGATCAGCGTCGAGTGAATGCGGTTGGTCATGTCGTTGCCTCCTTGGTGAGGGTTTGCGCCGGCTGGCCGGAGGTCCGATGCTGCGCATCGGGAGACCGTCGGGTTGGTCAGAAGTCTATGTAAGTGCCGGTCGCCTTGATGTCGGCCAGCATCTCAGGCGCGTTGGCCTGATGCTGCTTCATCAGGCGGTACAGGAAACCGTGTCCGTTGGCCATGAGGGCATCGCGCAGGATGTTCTCGCGGTCCACCTCCTTGGCGCGCTCAAGCAGCCGCTCGCAAGTGTGGATGAAGTTGTTGGTGTGCC
>JAPPIX010000168.1:0-11248 GCA_028820495.1 Gammaproteobacteria bacterium | reverse complement strand
TCCTTGGCGCGCTCAAGCAGCCGCTCGCAAGTGTGGATGAAGTTGTTGGTGTGCCGTGCCCGGACTTCCGTGCCGTAGAACAGGGCGAATCGCTTGCCGGGGTCGCCTTCCTGCAAATGCAGCTCGAGCAAGCGCCGCGAGAAGACTTCCGGATCCTGGGCCGAGGCCGTCGCGAACAGCTTGCTGATTTCCTCGTTGCTGACGGTGCCGTCGGCGGCCGCACCCTGGCTGGAAACGAACAGCAATCCGGCAATTGCGCCAAGTTGGTTGCGCACGGTGTCGGCGAGGCGCAGAAACGCCTCTTGATGCGCATGCCGTTCGCTGGCCACCATGCGCTCCGACTGGATGATGGCTTGGTCGGCGGAGCGCTGGATTTCCAGCGATTGGGCGCGTAGGGCCTCGGTGTTCTGCTCGAGTTCCTTGCGTTGCAGAAAGTAGCCGATCACCAACCACAGAAACGCCAAGGGGGCGAAGGCGCCTTCGAGAAAGTTGCCGAGCGTGGCGGCATCCAACGAACCCACTTGGCCCCAACCGATGCGCACGGATATGTAGGCAGCGCCGAGGGCGAGCCATGCGAAGGTGAGGACGAGGCCCAGCCAGATGCGCCAGTCAAACCGCTCCGGCGCGGACGGCTTGCTCATGGCGGATCAGTCTTCGGAATCGGCCGCTGGGGCGTCGGCGTCGTTTGCCTTGGCCTTGGACAGGCGCAGCAGTTCGGCGGTGTCCCGTTGAATCTCGCTTAAGCGAAACACGATGTCGGGAATCTGGTCGGTGAGCCGCCACAGGAGGTAGGCGATGCCGAGCAGCGCCAGGAAAGACAAGAATTGCATTGAACAGCTCCGGGTTTCCTCTTTCGGCGCACAGATATACGCGCTGGGACGCGGTTAGTCCAGTGCGAGGCGACCGGGCAGGCGCTTGGGGCTCATCAGGGCTTCCAATCGGGCAGCGCCAACCTGCAGCGCGTCGGGGCCGCCCGGCCACCGCAGCAATGCGGCGCCGAAGGTGGGCATGTTGTCGATCACCGTCGTTCCAACGAGCAGGTTGACGCTCTCGGTGATTCCCGGGTTGTGGGCGACGATGGCGGCGGTTTCAATGTTGGGGGGCGTATTTTGGAGCACGCTGACCATCGAGGCCGGGGTCGCGCCGTAGAGGCGATGATCTGCCTCGAGCGTAGCGCTAGGGAAGGCCTCGGCCACGAACGCCGCGGTGGCTAGTGCCCTCGCGGCGTCGCTGGTCCAGATCCATTGAATCGGGTGGGATTGGCTGGCGAGCCAATCGCGCATTTTCGGGCCGTCCCGTTCACCGCGTTGATTCAGGGGGCGGTCAAAGTCGCTCCGGACGGCACTGCTCCAAGAGGACTTGGCATGCCGGATCAACCAAAGGCGCATCCTCAATCACCAGATGGCGAAGAACTCCTCCAAGGCCTGCATCTGCCCTCCGGAGGCCGATGAGGGGACGATGATGGGCGTCTTGATGCCGGCATCGAACCAGGCCTCTATGCCCTCCCGCACCTTGGCGGCGCTGCCGAACAGGGTGGTGTCGGCCAGCCAGCGGTCCGATAGGCTGGCTGCTGCCTGTGCCGTGTCGCCGGCCTCCACGGCCGCCTCCAAGCCCTCCATTTCCTCGACGTAGCCCGCCTCCTTCCAGTAGTTCCGATAGTTCGGCAGGAAGGCGTAGCTGGTCAGGGTGCGCCGATTCGCGGCCTTGGCGGCGTCCTCGTCGTCGCTGATGCAGGTGGGGATCATGTTGCCGATGAAGAAGCGCCCGCCTTGCCGCGCCTCGTCGCTGAGATTGGCGAGCGACGCCGCCATGTGGCTGCGGGCGCCGTTGGCGAACACCATGCCGTCGCCGATTTCCTCCGCCAAGCGGATCATCCGGTCGCGCAGCGTTGCGAGCACGATGGGCGGCAACTCACCGGCCCGCGGCACGGCGCGCAGATCCGCGACGAACTCGCGGATGTCGGTCAAGGGCTTGCCGCCTTGGAGACCCAAGCGCTTGAGGGCCGGTTCGTGGCTGACGCCGATGCCGAAGCGGAAGCGACCCCCGGACGCTTCGTGGATGAACGATGCGGCGGACGCATACTCGTTGACATGGCGGCCGTAGATGGGCGTGATGCTGGTGCCGAATTCGATCCGGCTGGTGCGCAGAGCAATGGCTAGGCAGAGCGAGAGGTTGTCGCCGAGGCTCGGGCCGTAGATGCCGGGAAAGCCTCGGCGCTCAATTTCCTCGGCGATGGCAAGCGTCTTCAAGCGGCGTCCGGGCACCGCGGCAAGGCTGACGGCAGGCAGGCGGTCTGGCATGGGGCGTCTCAGCGTTGGTGAAGCTATTGGTCGGAGGGGCTGGCAGATGCCTGGGGGTCGAGACGAAGGAAGTGCCGGGGTGGGAAACCGGTGAGAATTCGGAACACGAGGCCGGCGGGATAGTCCGCCTCAACCCGGTTTCGCTCTTCGCCCGAAACCGGGATCGCCGTGTAGTCCGCGGTTTCGCCGTTGCGGGTGATGCGCACCTTCGGATTGTCCAACGTTCGGTGGTACCAAGCCCGGGGCCAGTGGTTCACGGCAACATAGGATTGCCCGCCGCTGCTCAGTTCGGTGAGCACCCGATCATGGGCTTCGCCATCGAAGGTGGTGATGATCAGGGTCTGGTCGGATTGCGGCTGGAAGTACCCGAGCAGCGACTCAAACACCACGACCACCAATGCGTAGGCCACCAGCGCGATGGCAAGGACTTTGATGACTTTCACCGCCACTCTCCCCTGTCTAGTCGTTATTTCAACCGCGCATCATATCACTTCGCAAGTCAGCGGCATCGCAAGCCAGCTTGCTGGAGCGCTGCCAAGGCTTGGTCGGGATGATCGGTGAACAGGGCGTCAACGCCCGCTTGGGCGAGGGCGGTCACTTCATCAGCAAAGCGGGTGAACGACTCGCCAACTTGGTCGGCCCGCAACGTGTAGGCGTACACCGCCAAGTCGCGTTCATGGGCCAAGCTGATGACCGGCGGGTGGCGCGAGGGGCTCGCCGCCGTGGGCGTGAGAATGGACTTGGGCAAGCCGATGCCGCTGGCCCAACGGGCGATGCCATCCAGACCTTGGGGCGTGAGTTGGGCTTCGTGCCGGATCAGCAACACCCGCGGATGTTCGGTGTCGAGCGCTGCCAACGCCTCGGCGTCGAATGACTGAATCCGTACCGGCAGGTCGTAGGCGGCCAAGACCTTGAGCGTGGCATCGCCCAGCCCCGGTTGCTTGGCAGGATGCTTCAACTCCGGGATGACTCCTACGCGCCGCCCGGTAGTCTGATTGAGGCCGTCAATCAAGTCGAGCGTCTCCTTCAGTGTCGGGATGCGCGACGAGACATGCGGGAAACGCCCAGTTCGCCGCTCGACCATGGCCAGCCGTTGCAGTTCCGCAATGGCGAAGTCCGCTGCGTAGTGGAGGCCGTCCGTGCGTGCCCGTCCGGCGAATACCTCCGCCACGTTGGTGGTGCGGTCCAGCGTGAGATCGTGCAGAGCGATCGGCACCCCATCGGCGGTCAATATCAAGTCCGGCTCGATCCAGGGCGCGCCATGGGCCAAAGCCAAGGCGTTCGCCGCGAGGGTGTGTTACCGCGCATAGCCCGCTGCGCCCCGGTGGGCGATGACTTCCACGCAGTCCGCCTGCGCCAAGGGGGCTAGCATCGCAACGCAAGCCGCCAGCAACCGCCGCGCAGGGCCCGCCCGCTCAGCCACGAAGGGATGCCGTGGCGGGTGGTCAGGCGGCTGGCGAGAGATCGACCTTCTCCGGCAGGATGCGCTTGAGCATCTTCGCGCAGGTCTGCAAGTTGGCCACGAAGCCGGGTCGCGCCTTGATCTCTTCCAAGTGAGCCGCCAAGGCGGGCCATCGCGCGGCGCCCGGCGGGCCCACCACCAGATCCAGTTGCGCGAGCTGTGTTGCGACGGCGATGTCGGCAATGGACAACTCGCCGCCGACGAAACGGCTGCCGCCGTCCAAGACCGACTCCAGGTAGTCGAAAAGGCGGGGCAGCTTCTCGTTCCAGGTCTCCCGCGCCGTATCGAGGTCGGAGTCCTTGCCTTGAAAGCGGGGAAACATGATGGGGCGGAACAGGCCCAAGCCGATGCTGCTGGCCAGTTCTGAGTCGGCGTATTCCTCCAGCCACACGGCCCGGCCGTGGGCGAAGGGGTCTTGGGGATACAAGCGCGGTTGCGGCGCCAGCCGTTCGAGGAACGCGCAGATGGCGGAGGAGTCGGGGATGGTGCCGGCGATCCCTTGCTCGCCTTCGGGCCGGTAGCGCAGCACCGGGATGCGCCGGGCCGGGCTGATTTCCACGAACCAATCGGGCATGGGCATGATGTTTACGGCCTCGAGTTCGTAGTCGAGGCCCTTTTCGTGCAGCGCCGCCTGCACCTTGCGCACGAAGGGCGAGAGGGGGGCGCCATAGACGACGAGATCGGACATGGAGTGGCTCCTTTGGATTGTGGTTTTAGACAGCGGCAGGACGGCCGCCTTATGCATGGGTTGCGCTGTGCCGCGCCATTTCACCACTTCGAGTCGAGCCGGTCCACAATGGGTGGCGTGGCGTCCTTCGGCAAGCTTCCCTCGGCAAGTGGCGACAACGCCGACGGCAAGGACTAACATCAAGGGAAATTGGAGGAAGCAAGCCATGCCGCTCGCCCCAGGCCCCATGCAAGTGATCCACAATTTCTTCACCACCAAGGAGCAGGTGCTCGACGACATCAAGAAGCATGACCTGTGGCCCACCACCTATGTGTCTGAACGCATGGAGGAGTTGCCCCTGCACTGGCACGACGTTGACAACCACGGTTACGTGCTCACCGGCCGCAGCTATGTGCTCGATGAGCACGGCACCAAGTTGCCCCTTGGTCCGGGGGACAAACTGCTGATTCCCGCAGGGGCCTTGCACGCGGAAGGCGAGGTCACCGAGCGCATGGTTTACATCGTTGGCATACCGGAGCCCGCCAACCTATTCGAAAAGCTGACTCTGCTGGATCCGGCTGACCGACCGGCGTAGGTCTCCCTTGCGCCCAGTCCATAAAGTCCTTGTCGCTGGCTCGGTGAACATGGATTTGGTGGCCACCGTGCCCCGGCTGCCGCAGCCCGGCGAGACGTTGCCGGGCGAGGGCTTTGCCTTGCACCCGGGGGGCAAGGGAGCCAACCAGGCGGTGGCGGCGGCCAAGCTGGGCGCCCCTACGACCTTGGTGGGCTGCGTGGGCGAAGACGCCTTCGGGCGGGACTTGAAGGCGCACCTCGTGGAAAACGGCGTCACCTGCTCGCTCAAGGTGGCCGAAGCGCCGACCGGCACGGCCATGATTCTCGTCGATGAGGTGGGCGAAAACTCGATTGTCGTGATTCCAGGCGCTAACGGGTGGCTCGACGCCGCCGCGATTGCCGAGGTGCCCATTCGCGCAGGCGATGTGCTGGTCAGCCAATTGGAAATTCCGGTGCCGACGGTCGCCGCCTTCTTCAAGCGGGGTAGGGCTGCCAAGGCCCTGAACGTGCTCAACGCCGCGCCAGCAGTAGCCGGCGCAGACGATCTGTGGCCATTGGCGGACATCGTGGTCGTGAACGAAGTCGAACTTGGGTTTTTTGCCAAAGCACCGGTGGAGGACCGGCGGGGTGCTGCCAGCGCCGCTATCGCGGCGCGCCGCTTCCCGCAGCAGATCATCGTCGTGACCTTGGGGCGGGAGGGCGTGATCGCGATCGATGGGGGCCAGATCATTGAGCACCCTGGGCATGCCGTACCCGTCGTGGACACCACCGGTGCCGGCGACTGCTTCGTGGGTGCATTGGCCGCCCGCCTGTGTGCTGTAGACCCCTTGGCGGAGGGCCTTGCCTATGCCAACAAGGCTGCGGCCATCTGCGTGCAGCGGCCTGGCGCTGGGTCGTCGATGCCCACCCTGATTGAAGTGGAAGCGGCTTAGCCGATGGATCGCACGGCCTTCATTCAAGGTTTGCCGAAAGCCGAACTGCACCTGCACATCGAAGGTTCGCTGGAGCCCGCCATGATGCTCGACTTGGCGGGCCGCAACGGCGTTGAACTGCCCTATGCGGACATCGCCGAGGTGCAGGCGGCCTACCAGTTTTCCAACCTGCAGGACTTCCTGGATCTCTACTATGCCGGCATGGGCGTGCTGCGCACGGCGTCGGACTTCTTCGCCTTGGCGGACGCCTGCTTTCGGCGGGTCGGGGCCGACAACGTCACCCATCTTGAGTGCTTTGTCGATCCGCAAGCGCATCTCGGCCGTGGCGTGCGGTTCCAAGACCTCATGCGGGGATTGAACGAGGCGGTTCGCCAAGCGGCGGGCCGCGGCCTTCGGGTGTCGCTGATCCTGTGTTTTTTGCGCCATTTGAGTGAGCGGGAGGCCTTCAAGACCCTTGAGGACGCGGCGCCCTATCACCGCGACTTCATTGGTGTTGGGCTCGATTCCAGTGAACTTGGCCATCCGCCGAGAAAATTCAGGCATGTCTTTGCAGCAGCCCGGGATCTAGGGTTCAAGCTAACCGCCCATGCGGGGGAGGTAGGGCCTGCGGCGTACATTTGGGAGGCGCTTGACGTGTTGGGCGTCGAGCGCATCGATCACGGCAACCGGGCCTTGGAGGACGATGCCTTGGTCGCCCGCCTGCGCCGAGACCAAGTGCCGCTGACGCTGTGCCCGCTATCCAATCTCAAGCTCCGCGTGGTGCCTGATCTGCAGGCGCATCCGCTCAAGCGAATGCTCGACCTTGGGCTGTTGGTCGCCGTCAATTCCGACGACCCGGCCTACTTCGGAGGCTACGTCAACGACAACTTTGTCCGTGTGGCAGAGGCCTTGAACCTTGGCGAATCGGAACTTGTCGCGATTGCCGCGAACAGCTTCAAGGCGGCGTTTCGAGCGACTGAAGCACCAGATGGTTAGCCCTGCGTTCGCCACTGGCGTCGGATAAACTAGCCGCCCCATGACGAACGTTGGGGAAGAGCGGAAGTATCTGGTGGTCGGCGCCTTGGGGCTGGTGGGCCGCGCCGTGGTCGAGGCGCTTGAAGACCAGGATGGCTGCGAGGTGGTCGCGGTGAGCCGCCGCCAGCCGGACTTCCCCACCCGGGCCGGGTTCCTGCAATTGGACCTGACCGATCGGGAGGCCTGCCGACAGCAGCTTGGCCGGTTAAGCGGCGTTACCCATATCGTCTATGCGGCGCTCTACGAGAAGCCGGATCTCATCGCTGGCTGGCGCGACGACGAGCAGGTTGAAACCAACACCCGCATGCTCGCCAACGTGCTGGATTTCGTCGTCCCTGCCCGCCATTTCACCTTGCTGCAGGGCACCAAGGCTTACGGCGCCCATCTGGCGCCCATGAAGCTGCCGGGCAAGGAGAGCGACCCTCGCCACCCGGGTGCCAACTTCTATTGGAGCCAGGAGGACCTCGTGCGCGAGGCTAGCGCCGGGGCGGGTTGGACCTTCAGCATCATGCGCCCCCAGATTGTTTGCGGCCACGCCTTGGGCAGCCCCATGAACATGGTCTTGGCCATCGGCGTCCACGCCGCCGTGCTGCGTGAACTCGGGCAGCCGCTGCGCTTTCCGGGCCGGGGGGGCTTCGTCACTGAGGCGACGGATGCCCGGCTGCTGGCCCGCGCCATCCTCTGGGCGGGCAGCGAGCCCCGTTGCGCGGGCGAAACGTTCAACATCACCAATGGCGACATCCTCGACTGGGGTGCGCTGTTCCCTGAATTTGCCGATCACTTCCAGATGCCCTCTGCGGCTCCTGAGCCCTTGCAACTCAGCGAAGCCATGCCCAAGCACAGTGCGGTTTGGGATCGGACCGTCGCCCGCCACGGACTAGTGCCTTACTCGATGGACCAGTTGATCGGCGCGTCTTGGCAGTTCGCCGACGCCGTGTTCGGCTACCATGGTGGCCAGACCACCCTGCTCAGCGCCATCAAGGCGCGCCAGTTCGGCTTTACCGATTGCATCGACACCGCAACCATGTTCCGCGAACACTTCAAGGCGCTGCAGGCGCGCAAGGTTTTGCCGCCATGAGCAGAGCGCTAGTGGCCGACATCGGCGCCACCAGCGCCCGTTTCGGCTTGGGTGGCCGGGAAGGGGTGGCGCGGCACGCGGAATTCGCCACAGGCGACTTCTCTTGCGCCACCGATCTGTTGGCCGCGGCGACCGAAGCCTTGGCGACCGGTGCCCTGGATTGCGCATGCCTTGCCGTGGCGGGTCCGGCGATGCAGGGCCGGGCGACGGTGACCAAGCACCCCGAACTGCAATTTGATGCGGCGCAGCTTGAGGATGTGCTCGGCTGCCCCGTGCAAGTGGTGAATGATTTCCACGCCTTGGCCATGATGGCGCCGGTGGCAGAGCCGGTGCGGCAGGTGGGTGGCGGTGCTGGCGATGATGGGGTGAAGGCGGTCATCGGCCCGGGGTCGGGCCTCGGCATGGCGGGCCTGATACCGGTTGCCAGCGGCTGGCGGCCCTTGGCGTCGGAAGGCGGTCATGCGGACTTGGCGCCCGGGTCGCCCTTGGAGCAGGAGTTGCTGGGCGTCCTGCAGCGCCGGCACGGCCATGTCTGTTGGGAAACGGTGGTCAGCGGTCCCGGCTTGGCGCGTCTGCACCAAGCGGTTGCTGAACTTTGGGGCACGCCGGTTGAGGCGCTCTCCCCGGCGCGGATCAGCGCCTTGGGGATGAGCGTGGAGGATCCCCTCTGCCACCAGACACTGGAGATCTTCTTTGGTCTGCTAGGCAGCGCCGCCGGCAACTTGGCCCTGACCTTCTGCGCCACCGGCGGCCTATACATCGGCGGCGGCATCATCCCCCAGTTGGCGGACTTCGCGCCCACCAGCCCCTTGCGCCGCCGCTTTGAGGAGCGCGGCGAGCTAAGCGGCTACGTCGAGCCCATCCCCATCTACCTCATGCTCGACCCCTTGTCCGGCCTCAAGGGCGCTCTGCAGTGCGTTGTTGCCGGCGGCTAACGGAGCGATACCTCAGACCAATGAGAAGATGGTCGCCGGGCGCAAGAGTTGATTAATGCGGCGGCCTTATCCCGCGATCAAGAAGAATGGTCGAGTAGCAGGAATTCGAGCAGCGCCTTCTGGCTGTGCAGCCGGTTGCCGGCCGCCACCCAGGCGCCGCTACGGGGATCGTCAAGCACGGTGGCGTTGACTTCCTCGCCCCGGTGCGCGGGCAGGCAGTGCAGGAAGAGGGTGCCGTCGGCAGCGCGGTCGAGCAGGGCCTCGCTGACCTGGTAGGGTGCAAAGCGCTCCCGCCGCTGGGCCTGCTCCTCCTCATGGCCGATGGAGGACCAGACGTCCGTGACCACTAAGTGCGCCCCTTCGACGGCTTCCTGGGGCGTTTCAAACAAGCGGGCGTTGCCTGTGGCCAGCGCGGAGGCAGGCGGTTCGTGGCCGGGCGGGCAGGCCAGGCGCAGTTCAAACCCCCATTGGCGCGCCGCATTGATGTACGAGCTGCACATGTTGTAGCCGTCGCCGATGAAGGCGACGCGACGGTCGCCGATGGGGCCGCGCAGTTCCTCGAAGGTCTGCACGTCCGCTAGCAGTTGGCAGGGATGGTAGCGGGCGGTCATGGCGTTGATCACCGGGATGTCGGCGGCGGCGGCGAAGGTCTCGAGGTCGTCGTGGCTCAGGATGCGGATCATGGCGACATCCACCATCTGCGAAAGGACCCGGGCGGTGTCGCTGATCGGCTCCCCGCGCCCGAGCTGGGTGTCCGCCGGGCTCAAGAAGATGGCTTGGCCGCCGAGTTGGGCCATTCCGGCCTCGAAGGCGACCCGGGTGCGGGTGCTGCTCACTTGCAGGATCAGCGCCCCGGTGCGTCCGGCCAGGGAACGGTGGTCCTCACCAGCTAGGTGCGCGCGCTTGAGTTCGGCGGCGCGCTCAGTGAGCGCCCCAAGCTCCGCCGGGGAACAGTCGAGCAGCGTGAGGAAATCGCGCTTCGCCATGGTGGTAACTTGCTAGCGGCTAATGATCGCGGCGGCCTTGGCGACTAACTCGTCGGCTTCGGCATCAGTCAGGGTCAGGGGCGGCAGCAGGCGAATGGTGCGGTCGGCAATGGCGTTGACGAGAATGCCGCCGTCGAGGCCGGCTTGCACCATGCCAGGCTGGGGCTCATTCAACTCCACGGCGATCATCAGCCCCTTGCCGCGGACCTCCTTGACGATGTTGTTGCCCTTGAGCGCGCTCCGCAGCCCGTTCTGGATGCGCTCGCCGAGTTCGGCGGCGCGGGGGATCAGCCGCTCGCCCTCCAGGGTGTCGAGCACCGCGCAGGCAGCGGCGCAGGCCAGCAGGTTGCCGCCAAAGGTGGAGCCGTGGTGGCCGGGCTGGAACAGATTTGCCGCTTGGCCCCGGGCTAGGCAGGCGCCGATGGGCATGCCGTTGCCAAGACCCTTGGCCGTGGTCACTACGTCCGGCAGGCAGTCCGTATGCTGATAGGCGAAGAAGGCCCCGGTGCGGCCGTTGCCGGTTTGCACCTCATCAAGCATCAGCAGCCAGTCCTTGGCATCGCAGATGCGTCTCAAGGCGTCGAGGTAGCCGGCTTCCGGCACGATGATGCCCGCCTCGCCCTGCACCGGCTCGACGAACATGCCCACCACGTCGGCGTTGTTGGCGGCAATCTGCTCGACCGCCTCGACGTCGTTGTAGGGGGCCCGCACGAAGCCGGTGAGCAAGGGTTCGAAGCCCGCATGGACCTTGCGGTTGCCGGTGGCCGTCAGCGTCGCCATGGTGCGTCCGTGAAAGCTTGACTCGGCCACCACCAAGGCCGGCCGCTTGATGCCCTTTTTGTTCCCATGCAAGCGGGCGATCTTGATGGCTGCCTCGTTGGCCTCGGCGCCGGAGTTGGCGAAGAACACCCGGTCCATGCCCGAGAGCGCCGCCAACCGTTTGGCCAGCTCCGTCTGACGGGGAATTTCATAGAGGTTGGAGGTGTGCAGCAGCGTGGCCGCCTGCTCGCTGATGGCTTGAGTGACGGCGGGGTGGGCGTGCCCGAGCCCGCACACGGCCAGCCCGGTCAGGGCGTCCAGGTAGCGCTTGCCTTCGGTGTCCTCAAGGTAGGCGCCGTCGCCCTTGGCGAAGGCCACGGGAAGGCGGGCGTAGGTGTTCATCAGATGGCTCATCGTCCGAACTCCAGAATCAGCGGGAAACCAGCAACGCTATCAGAGTTGGATGCGCAATGACAGCGCATTTTTTGTCGAGGGACTTGCGCTGTAGGGTTTTTTGTCGAGCCAACGGGCGGCAATGGCCG
>JAPPIX010000097.1:2513-4761 GCA_028820495.1 Gammaproteobacteria bacterium | reverse complement strand
AGCCTACTTCGGCGACCTCCACGTCCACACCACCTATTCACTCGATGCCTTTCAGTTCGGCACGCTGGCGACGCCTGACGATGCCTACCGCTACGCTCAAGGTGAGTCCATCAAGCATCCGGCTGGTTTCGATATGCAGCTCGACCGGCCCTTGGATTTTTACGCGGTAACGGACCACGGCTTCTATCTTGGCGTGGTCCGAGCGGGGGCCGACACTTCAACCGAGATATCCACCTACGCGGCCATGAAATCGATCCACAATCTCAATGCCGCCGAAAACCTGACCCTCGAGAGCATCCCTGGGCGGAACTTTCGCGCTTGGATCGGGGGCTTAAGAAAAGCGATGGCGAGCTCCGAGCCGCTAAGGGCCGAGGTGGCGCGCATCATGCGCTCGACCTGGGCAGACTCAGTGCAGGCCGCCGACCGCCATTACGAGCCTGGAAAGTTCACTACCTTCGCTGCCTATGAGTTCTCAACGACCAAGGAGGACGGTGGCAGCATGCACCGGAATGTGGTCTTCCGCGGCACCGAGAACATGCCGGCGATGCCGTTCAATCGACTTAATTCACTTGATCCAGAAGATCTGTGGAACTGGATGGACGAACTGAGGAAAAAGGGCGTGGAGAGCCTGGCCATCCCGCACAACTCCAACAAGTCCAATGGACAGATGTTTGAACTGGCCACCTGGGCAGGTAACCCGATGACGCTGGCGCACAACGAAAAGCGCATGCGCAACGAACCGCTGGTTGAAATCACCCAAGTCAAAGGCACCTCGGAAACGCACCCGGCGCTTTCCATGAATGACGAATGGGCTGGCTTCGAAATCGACCCCTACGTGGCTGGCGGCGGACCTTTGACCATCGCCAAGACCGCAGGTGGCTATGTGCGAGATGCGATGAAGAAGGGATTGCTGCTGGAGGCGGAAGGGTTGGGCAATCCGTTCGAGTACGGCTTTATCGGATCTTCCGACACGCATACCGGCGCGGGTTCCTACGATGAAACGAATTTCTTCTCGAAGGTGGGTCTCCTCGACTCAACCGCCGCCCTTCGTGGTTCGGTGCCGATCAGCGACGACGACCTGACAACCCTGGGCCTAAGCAATGCGGAAGACTCGGCGTTCTATGTCGCGTCGGATGGCCGACGCTACCTGTCGCGCAATGCTTCGGTCTATGGCGCGTCGGGCTTGGCGGCTGTGTGGGCTGAGGAGAACACCAGGGAATCCATTTACAACGCCTTCCGCCGCAAGGAAACTTTTGCAACTTCTGGGCCGCGGATGCAAGTGCGCTTTTTTGCAGGACATGGCCTCGACAGCACGATGCTGGAAACAGCGGATGGGATTTCCCGCGCGTACATCCAAGGTGTGTCGATGGGTGGAGACCTAGTGGCGAAGCCCGGCGATGCACCGACTTTTGTTGTGTGGGCTGCCCGGGATGCGCAATCGGCGCCATTGCAACGTGTGCAGATCATCAAGGGCTGGCTTGAGGACGGCGAAACCCACGAGCGCGTGTTTGATGTTGCCTGCTCGGATGGATTGGCGGTTGACTCGGCTACGTACCGCTGTCCCGACAATGGCGCCAAAGTGAACCTATCTGATTGTGCCATTTCCGCCGACCGGGGCGCGGCAGAGCTGAAGGCGCTTTGGCATGACCCGGAGTTTGATGGAAAACAAAAGGCGTTCTACTACGCTCGCGTCCTGGAAAATCCAACCTGTCGATGGTCCACCTGGGATGCCCTTCGCGCCGGTGTGGCACCTCGCGAGGATCTTGGGTTGGTTATTCAGGAACGGGCTTGGTCTTCCCCGATTTGGGTGGTTCCGCATGGTGCCCAGGCTTGGTGATTTTCAAGCAGCTTTTCGAGCAGCCTGTGCGTGAACCCTTTGTCCAGTCATACAGGCCTAAGCCGCCACCAGTTCGTACGCGCCGCGGGCCACGCACACCGCCGCAATGACGAGGATCACCCGTCCGCTGACGGTGCGGAAGCGCTCGTCGTTCCAGCGATGGAGCAGCGCCACCCCGGATCGAGCGCCGGCCACCGCCAGCATGACCGCCAGGACGAAGAACCAGCCGGGCAGTTCCTCGGCCACCCCGATGATGAGGCCATAGTAGAACAGCTTGACCAAGTGGCCGAGGGTTTGGGTGATGGCCTTGGAGGCGACCACCTGTTGGCGGCTGAGGGGCGTGTTCAAGTAGAACGCATCCAGCAAGGGGCCGGAGGCTCCGGCGAGTAGCTGCGCGGCGGTGACGGTGAA
>JAPPIX010000097.1:0-2413 GCA_028820495.1 Gammaproteobacteria bacterium | reverse complement strand
TTGGAAACCGCCTGCACCACCCCGTGCACGATCATGGCCCCCGCCACGCTCAGGGTGGAGACCAGGATCGCCATCAGGATCATGCCCCCAGCCATGCCCAGCACACCGGAGAGCACCGCCGTGGCGAACACGGTGGCGAGGATGAAGGTCAGCAACATCAGGAGTGCGTCTCGAACAACCGGTGATCGTGTACCATCGGCGCTTAGCCCTCAATTCACAAGGCTCGAATCGTCCATGTCAACTGCCACTGCCCATCTGCCGGTCGCCTACATGGCGCGCACCAAGCGCTACTACGAGGCCCAAGGCTATGCCAAGCCCTATGTCTGGGCGCACTTTGACGAAGTTCCCTTCACCAAGCCAGCCAAGCCGCTGGCGGAATCAACCCTTGCCATCATCACCACCTCGGCCCTCCACGACCGCCAAGCCACGGATCCCCGGGCCGTTGCCTCCGCTGCCACGGCGGCGGCGCCGCCGCTGTTCGCCAATGACTTGGCTTGGGACAAGAAAGCCACCCATCTTGATGACCGCGAGACCTTCCTGCCGCTCGCGCCGTTGCGCGCGATGGTGGACGAGGGCCGGTTGGGCGCGCTCGCCAAGCGGTTCCACTGCCTGCCCACGGAATACAGCCAGCGCCGCACCCGGACCGAGGACGCCCCGGAGATTCTTCGCCGCTGCCGGGAGGACGGCGCGGACATCGCCCTGCTGGTCCCCCTATGACCCGTCTGCCACCAGACCGTGAGTCTGGTCGCGCGCTGCCTGGAGGCGGACGGCATCGCCACCGTGGTGCTCGGCTCCGCCCTCGACATCGTGGAGCACTGCGGGGTGCCGCGCTTCGCCTTTGCCGACTTCCCGCTCGGCAACCCCTGCGGCCGGCCTTGGGATGGCGCCATGCAGAGGCAGGTGGTGGCGTCCACGATGGCATTGTTTGAGACGGCTGCCGGCCCACGCACCACGGTGCGCCTGCCCTACCGCTGGGGCGGGGACGAAAGCTGGCGGGACAATTACATGGCCATCCGCGAAGCTGACCTAGACGTCTTGCGCCGACAAGGCGACGAACGCCGGGCGCTGCGGCGCAAGCAAGCGGCGGATACGCAAACCCGACTCACTCCACGCCCATGAGCTTTCTGACAAGCCGGTAGCTAGTTTACGTTAGGGGAGCATTGGTCCCATGCGGCAGCGGCTCGAACCCTATCCGCACAGCGGTACGCACTTCCTTTGGCGTCTGAGCGAGAACGGCGTGACCCCGGTTGGGCTCTCCACCGCCACCTAATGGCAAGCGGATGGTGCAGCTAATGCGGATTGAACACCTCGTCGATCGTGTCGGCATCGAGCACGTTGACCGCCCAAGCCTCCAGATCGGATGCGGAAGCCTTGCCGAGACGTGCGCCCACCACTGGCGGCAGTGTGCCGAACTTTCGGCGCAGCAGTCGCTCCAGAACCGTGCGCTCGCCTGCAATGTGGCCGAGGTGCATTCCTTCCGTGCGGCCTTCTTCGCGGGCGCGCTGAAACATTCCTGTCATGATGTTGCTCTCCTTGGGGTGCCGCTCCCGGTAGATGCGACGTTCATTGTCGTTGAGGCCGGCATAGATGTCTATAAACTCAATGTACTTCTCGCGCCGGCTAAGGTTCCGTTCCAGATTCAGAAGACCGCGAACTGCGCTCGCGTAAACGTCCACCCTGCCGCCAGCCGGAACCCGCATGTTCGGCAAATTCAATCGCGCCACCAAGATGCTGCTGTCGAGCCAGTCCGCGGCGGGCATGTCGCCAAGGGCGCAGACCAGATAGTCAAACCACAGGTAGTCCCGCCGCTCCGTCCCGAGCGCCAGCGGGCCGCGCTTCGCGCCGGGGCGCAGGAACACCACCACGGGCACCACCCGCTGGGTTTTGAACGTCTCGGCGAGGTCGGCGCAGTAGTGGATGAGCCGGAGCGGCGAGAACCGCCGGGGGTCAGTCTCCTCCTCGACGGCGAACAGGATCGCCTCGCGTCTGCCGTCCTTCCACTCCACAAGCAGCGGCACGTCGAGCCGCCGGTAGCGCTCTCTGAGGTCCGACTTGAGCTGCTCCTCGCGCACCGCGACGAAACGCACGGCGTCTCCGGCCTTGGGCGCCTCATCCGGCGCTAGGAACGCCAGCGACTGTTCCGGGTAGTCCACGATGAGGTTCTTGAAGTTCTGGTCGTGGCTGACGGGCTCCGCCATGCCGCTTCCCCGTTGTGAGCTCGGGGATAGCATGGGCCACGCGCCGTGCTCCGCGCTATGGCCGATGGCTTACATAGCTGTGGGATATCCGCTCTAGCCTACTGACGTTCGACTTCATAGACATCTACGCCGACCTCGGCGACAGTGAGCGTCGGCACTATCAGGAGCGGTATGCCGAGGAGAGCGGAATGATAAAGGGAATGAATTGGCGAGCC
>JAPPIX010000153.1:9622-38074 GCA_028820495.1 Gammaproteobacteria bacterium | reverse complement strand
CCCATGACGCGGTTGAACAGCGGGCCGGCATGGTCGGCGCCCATGTCCGCGTAGGTCTCGGCGATGCGCTCGGCTTCGGCCGCAAGATGATGCAGGGCGCGCTCCAGGCCAGCGGTCTTGCCGGTCGTCTCGACTGCGTAAATCGCTTCCAAGGCCGGTTCGAGCACCGGGCGGAAGTCGTGGCGCATGATGCGCTCCCATTCGCGGCTGATCGTCCGCTCGACGTCGGCCTGGTTCTTGATGAGTGAGAGGTCGCTGATGCCCGAAAGCCAGCCGCCGTTGCTGATGCGCTGGTGCAGCATGGCGGCGTTCATCATCAGCAGCGCGGCGATGGTGCAGCCGTCGGCTTGCTTCTTGTCGGTTTCCTTTAGACGGTCGCGTTGGAAGTGCTTGTTCAGCCGGGGCTGCAATCCATCCGCCCGCATATGGTGAGCCGCCTCGGACACGCTCGATTCCAGAATGTTCAGATCGCGCAGCACCCGGTTGTCGCTAAGGCCCGACTTTGACAGCAGGTTCATCCTGATGGCGCTGCCGTGGTCCTCGAGCCCGCTCAGCTTAAGCATCAGCTGGCCCTGCTCCTCCGCGCGCTCCTTGGCGGTCTTTTGCGTCTGGCGCTGACCGCCCCGCCGCACGCGGATGCCTCCTTCGCCGGTGTTGATCATCTTGCGGGCTTTGGCCTTGGTCTTCTGGATGTTGACGATGCCCCGCGCCGCGCCCGCCTTCGGCTTGTCCCGGGCCACTGCATCCGTGCGCAGTTCATCCGTTCCGTCATCGTTCCTTTTCGCCGTGAGGACCTGAGTCATCTCCACGGGCTCGCCGATGGCGGGGCGCTCCCAGTCATCGGATGGCTGGCGCACCTCCAGCTCGCCGCCTGAAGCGCCGCCGTAGGTGGCCTGTTCGTCAAGGCGCCGTATGCCCGCTTCGGCGCGGGATTTGCCCGCCAATACCTGCTCGACCGCCTCCCGCGCGGCGCCGGGCGGCCCCTCGACTTCGCCGTATTGGATGCGCCTGCCCTCACCCCTGGCGACCGCCACCAAGGTGCGCTCCACCGGCGGCGGTTTGGGAATGTACAGCTGCAGCAGCTCCTCAAGATTCTCCTCGATGCGCCGGTCGTGAGCGCGCAGGGCGAGCAGTATCTGCCCCAATTCCTGCCATCCCTCCTCAGGGGCGCTGGTGCTCAGCCATTTCTCCGGGTCGGCGCTGGGCGGAACCAGAATGGGGCAGACGATGTAGCCGAGTTCCTTGCCGGGGGCGGTGCGCATGGCGCGGCCGACGGCCTGCACCACGTCTATCGGGCTCTTGCGTGCCTCCAGGAAAGCCACCGCGCTCAATGACGGCGAATCGGTGCCCTCGCCGAATATGCCCACGTTGATGATGCCGTGCGGATGCGCCGAATCAGCCGCAGCCAGCCGTCCCTTCGCGGTTTCGCGGGCCGCGGCGTTGCTCGAAGCGTCCAGGTGCTCCAAGCTGTAGTCGGCCGCGGCCCTGCCGTCCGCGTTCTCGCCGAGCCAGCGCGAGACCCACTGCTTGACCTTGCCGGTCTGCAGGTCCGCCGCCATGTTGCGGGACTTGTCCACCGTGTTCATGAAGGCGATGCACGACTTGACATCCACCTCGTCGCCTTGGGTGCCGCCGCCCATGGTCAGCGCGAAGGCCAGGCCCCTGAGGTAGTCCGTGGTGGTCAGCTGGCCGCGCCCTGTGCTTTTGGTGGCCTTGGCCAGCTCGTTCGCCGTGCTGAACGCCTCCGGGTCGTTGATGCCCATGGCGATGATGCGATAGTCGGACAGCCAGCGATTGCGGACGGCCTCGAGATAGCTCTTGCGGTACAGCTCCACGCCGAAGGTGGTCTCGTCGTCCATCGAGCGCACGATCCAGTTCGGGTTGCCGGTGGGCCGCTTGCCGTCGTAAATGCGCGGCGTGGCGGTCTGATAGACGCGGTAGGTGACGGGGAACCTGGCGTTGTCATGGCAGACGGTGAAGTCGCGCAGCTTCTTCTCCTCCCGGCTGGCCGCGGCGGACCTCGAGTTCCTGCGCTTGAGTCCCGCGGTCCTGTGGGCTTCGTCCGCAATCATCACTTGACCTCTGACGCCAGCCTTCAGCAGGGCTTCCGACACCCTGGCGCTGCTTTGGTAGGTGCCGATTAGGACCTTGATGCCGTCGCCGATCCCGTCCCGGCGCATCCAGTCCGCTATTTCGCCGGGATCCGTGGTCACCTTGCCCTTGACTTCGGAGGCGCTGACATTGCTGTTGTCAACGGTCGGGTCCAGCGTGGCGTTGCGGCGGCCCTCCTTTTTTGGGTCGTAGCCCGCCGTGGCGTCCGAGCAGACCGCCAGCACATCCAAAGGGGCGCTGGCGTGTTGCAGGTATTCGCGCCGGATCTGGCCGACGAGCGCAATCGATGGACAGAGCACGATGGACAGCCCACCCGCTGGCGTGAGCTCCTCGATGATGCGCAGCGATATGCGCGTCTTGCCCGTGCCGCAGGGCAGGATGATTCTGCCGCGGGCCTCCCCCAGCGGCAGACCGCCGCTTTGCGAGCCTTGCTGTTCCCGGAGGATGCGCACGCTGCTGTCGACGGCTTCCTCCTGCATGCTGGACTTGCTTTGCAGGCTTTCATTCCCCTCAGCATCCGGCAGCCCCTGTTCGGATTCCTCTGCCCTGGCGGCTCCTGCCGCGCCGGCTGCGGCGTTCGCCTGCCGCTGCTGCTGAAGGTCGCTGGTGATGTTGACCAGCTTGAGGGGCTTCGTGTGCATCGACGCCGACTGGGCCGCGCCGCTGGCCAGCGGGTTGGCGCCATTGGTGACAATCCAGCGTTCGGCCCAGAAGTCTGAAGCGGAAGCGGCCGCGAACCTAGCCACCTCGTTGCTTTTGATCGAGTCGCCGCGTCCCTCGTCGTCGAGCTGGCGCGACTTGCACTGGATGGCGATGTGTTTCCCGTCGCTGCGGCGCTTGGCCACGGCATCAATGCCCACATCCTGCCTAGTGGTGTTCGGGAAGCGCGTCTCCCTGTCCGGCCACTGGTCCCAATGCCAGCACTCGGCGACGTCCCATTCCTTTATGTAGGGAGCAGTCTCCACGGTGACGACTTCAAGCCAATCGCCGTCCGTCTCCTGCGAGTTCATTTCGGCTGCTTTCGCTATTGCCGCTTCGATGATTTCCTGCACAGTCGGGGTGGCCATCATCTTCCCTTCTTGTAACTACTCGCACCCCCTCGCCGTTGGTTGACGGCTGAGTGGATGTTTTGCATGGCTTGACTATAGACCGCCGGTTCTATGGGGGCCAGTTTTCAGGGCGGGGAGTACCAGATCGGCGAGGTGTAGGCGCGCTCCTGCAGCGTCATCGGGGCTTCGGCGGGCGGGGTGATGCCGTAGTAGGCGGCGTCGTACGCGGTCCAGCGGGGCGTCGGGATCTCGATGACCCGGGCGTAGTAGAACGCGGGCTGGGCGGCGTCGAACTCCGGATCCTGCCAGAGGCCAACCAGTTCCGCATCGCCGATGCTGTTGGTCCAGGTGGCGTTGGCCAGGTTCACGGTGTTGCCCACCGGCGGCAGTTTTCCTTCAACCAGTTGGCGGCGAAGGACATCGCTCCAGACCACGTCGAAAACCCGCTCGTGGGTGGCACCCGAGGCATCCAGCCAGCCCTTCACGATCTGAATGCGATCCAGGTTGCCGCTGTGCGGATCCTTGAGCGCGGCCACCAAGAAGGTCGGCGCGCCCCCCTCCGGCGCCGCATGCAACGTGCCACCCATGGGCACGCCCTTGGCGTAGCCGGCACCCGCCAGGGATTGCAGGCTGGCATCGGCCTCGGAAAACGCCCAGCCGCCGAAGAAGCGCACCATCATGCGTGGCCCGGTGGTCGCGTACACCTCCTTGCGCCGCATCGCATCCCAAATGGCCTCGCGGGTGTTCTCCGTCGCCCAAACCGCCGCATAGCCCGAGGCGCCGGTCTCCCGGATTTCCCACATCCGCCGGCCTTCAAACTCCATCATGGGCTCGGTAACGCGCCCGGCGGTCGGCTCCACCTGCGAAAACTTGCCGAAGAAATTGCTCTCCTCCCCGGTTGAGAGGGCAGTGTGGCTGTCGGTGGACCCCACTAAACCGAACTGGTAGGGGTTGGTGCCGAGCTTGCGCTCAAGCTTCAGGCCGTTCTTCAACGCCTCCCTGGCGTATTCGTACTGCAGCATGTCCGGCGTCTTCAGGATCTCCAACGTGACGTTGCCGCGGTCCCAAGTTTCGAAGTCGGCGAATTCGTCCTCTGGCGACAGATCGGGATGCGCCTCGCCGTCGCCCTTGATCTGCGTCACCTCGTAGAGCGGCTCCCACCGGGCGCGCGTGGTGACGTAGTCCGCATCGATGGCGGCACCGGTATCGGGGTTGGTTTCCACCGGAAACATTTGGCCGTTGGACAGGTTGCCGTTGTGGGCCAGGGCCAGCACCCGGCCGCCGGTCTCGTTCTCGTAGCGCTGCATCCAAGCCCACAAATCCTGGGGATTGAGGCTGTCGTTGGCCGTGAACGGAAACACTTGGCCCGCCTTGTCCCCGCCATCCCGGTAGAGCACGTTGCGGTGCAGCTTGTCACCGCTGTTGGTGGGCGTCCATTCATAGCCGATCAGGGCGGTGAAGCGGCCGGGGTCATTGAAGCGGTCCGCAGTCTCCACGTAACGCTCCCAAGTGGCGCGCATCAGCGCCGCATCCAGCAAGGGGCCCTCGTAGTCGCCGTCCAGCGCCCCTGCGACCATCGCCATCGCCTCGGCAGCATCCTCTCCGCCCGCCTGCATCTTCTCGTGCGCTTCACGCAGCTCAGCGTTTTCGAGCAGCGCCGGATTGCCGAGCAGAAGCTGGTCCACCATGCCGAGCAGATCGGAGTGGTCGGTGACCACCAGGAAGTCGAGCGGCCGCGAAAGCCGGGCCGGCTGGCCGCTGCTGGCCACCACCTGCTCGCCGCGGGCGAACCGGTAGGCGTCCGCAACCCCCAGGGTAACGCCGAGCAGCCGGGCATCCAGCGAGTTGGTCGTGTGCAGATGGGTGTCTCCCCACAGCACCCGCGTGGGGTGCTCGACGTTCGCATAGGGCGAGTAGTCCGCAGCCAGAGCCGCCCCATCGCCTGCGACCAACAGGGTTGCGGCCAGCAAGCGCTTCCACCCGACCCATTCGGTTCCTTGGTGCTGCATCAGCGCTCCATCCCCATCTAGTGTGCTGCCCGGAATGCTCGCAGAATCGGGCATCGAAGTCGATGCGCGACCCGGCGGTCGCGGCGGACCTTCGGTCCGAGGGAGTTTCGCTAGCGCGAAACTCCGCGCTCGTTGAAGTGCTCGCAGATTCGGGCATCAACTATAATCCACCTCTTCGCGCCGACGATGCTTGCGCAAGCTACAAGCGAGTCCGAGCGTTGCCGGAATCAATCAATTTAGGAGAAGCGCCATGAGCAATCAGGGCCGACTGGCCAACCCGGAAGAGACCTTCATGACCGACCGCCGCTCAGACCCGCGGCTGGCAGAGGCCCTCGCTGTCGCCGCCCAGGCGCAAGAGGAACTGCCCGTTCCTGCGCCCGGCGCCTCCTACGCGGAGTGCTTGGCC
Source organism: Gammaproteobacteria bacterium (assembly GCA_028820495.1). Lineage (GTDB taxonomy): Bacteria > Pseudomonadota > Gammaproteobacteria > Pseudomonadales > Azotimanducaceae > Azophilus. The sequence goes on along the minus strand of JAPPIX010000153.1, from coordinate 32,498 downwards.
TACTGCGCGGAGTCTGAAGCGCGCTTCGATCTGCTAAACCCACTCATGGAACAGGCCATGCCCGCCTACGCGGGAATCACCCATGCCACCGAAGTCATTCAGGGCGCCGATGGCAACGACATTCCGCTGTACCTGCATCTGCCGGCTGAGGGCACACCACCCGGCCCCTGCGTGGTCCACACCCACGGTGGCGGCATGGTGCTAATGACCGCCGCAGACCCCGGCTTTCGCCGTTGGCGCTGCGATCTGGCCAGTGCGGGCCTGCGCGCAGTGGGCGTCGAGTTCCGCAATGGCGGCGGCAAGCTCGGCAACCATCCATTCCCTGCCGGCCTCAATGACTGCGCCGCCGCGGTGCAGTGGGTGCACGACAACCGCGAGCGACTGGGGATATCGTCCATCGTGATTTCCGGCGAGTCCGGCGGCGGCAATCTCTGCGTCGCCACCACGCTCAAGGCCAAGCAGGAAGGCTGGCTTGATCACATCGACGGCGTCTATGCCTGCTGCCCCTACATCTCCAATGCCTATGGCGAGCCGCCGCCAGCGCTTGCCTCCTTGCGCGAGAACGACGACTACTCGCTGTCCTGTGCCCAGATGGCCGCGCTGGCACGGGTCTATGATCCAGCGGGAGAGCACGATTCCGACCCGCTCGCTTGGCCACTGCATGCCAGCACGGCGGACCTTACGGGCCTGCCACCCCACTTCATCTCGGTCAATGAGCTGGATCCGCTGAGGGATGAAGGCATCGAGTTCTACCGCAAGCTGAATGCCGCTCAAGTCAGAGCGACCGCGCGAACCGTGCTGGGCACACCCCATGCCGGGGACCTCATGTACCCCGATCTGGCTCCCGATCTCTATTTCGAGACCCTGGGCTCATTGGTGCGATTTGCGAAGAGCGTTTAGGCATCACGCCATGCTTCAGCTCGCTGCAGGCTTGATCGAAAGGCTGGCAGGCCGAGCGCCAAGGTGACAACGGCAAGGATCGCGGAGGCCCCCGCCACCAATGACATGGCGTAGCGCAGCATGGCATCGTTGCCGAAGCCGTGATCCGTGACCAAGGCGATCAACGTCGGACCCATGCCGATGCCGATGATGTTCACGAAGAATAGGTAAATCGCCGACACCTGGCCACGCATCTCGTTCGGCGTGAACTGCTGCAGCGCCGAAACCGCCACCCCCCAAGGAGCGCTGGTGCACAACACCAGCACCGCAATCATGGCCAAGGAGAGATGCGCATCCGCAACCAGCGTACTTATGAACGCGGGCGCAATGCCCAGGGCCGTGAAGACCGCCGCTGCCAGAAAGGGACCGCCACGCGGCTTGACGCCGTCCCATCGATCCGCCACCCAGCCGCCCAATACAATGCCCGTTGGTCCAAGCGCCGCCAGCACGAGACCGTAGAGAACGCCGGCATCCGCAACGGCCCAACCATGGCTGCGCACGAAGTAGCTCGGTGTCCAGAGCACCAAGCCGTTCACCAGCACACCGATGAAGCCGAATCCCAACACGTGGCACATGAGGGTTCGGCGGTTGCGTTTGATGAAGGCCAACAGCACCGGAATGGGTACGCCAACCGGTGCGCCTTTGGCAGGTGCGCCGCCCGCGTCGGCACCGCGCATCAGGCCGCTTCTTGCCGGCTCGCGCAGCGTCAGGCCCACCAAGGCCATGACCAGCAAACCGGGCAGGCCAACGTAGATGAAGGCCGCTTGCCAAGTGCGCACTTCGCCGAGCAACGGCAGGTGGGTGGTGGGATTCTCACTGACGCCGCCAACCACCAGCCCGCCGACGATGAACGCGACGCCAAATCCCAAGTAGGTGCCCATCACATAGGTGCTTAGAGCCCGGGAAAGCAGCCTCTGGGGAAAGGAGTCTGCAATGATCGAGTAGGCGCAGGGGTTGAGCGCCGCCTCGCCCACGCCAACGCCCACCCGCATGAAGAACAGCTGCCAGAAGTTGCGGGCCAGCCCGCAAGCCGCCGTGAAGAGGCTCCAGGCGCCAATGCCGGCAACAATGATGGCGACCCGGTTGCTGCGATCGGCCAAGCGCCCCACGGGAAAGCCGAGCAGCGTGTAGAAGATGGCGAAAGCCAAGCCGTGCAGCACGCTCACCTCGGTGTCCGACAGGTCGAGGTCGCTGCGTATGGGAGCAACCAGCAGGGACAGGATGGATCGATCCACATAGGAAAAGAGGTAGGCCACCATCAGCACCCCGACGACGTACCAGGAGTACGCTAATCGCTTGGCCATCAGGTCAGAGTCGAAGGCGATGAGTGGTAGCGGTTTACCGTGGCTTGAACGGCATCGGGCTCGGCACCGTAAGTGTCAAGCGCCTCTTGGGCGCTGATGTAGCCATCGCGCAGGTCGCGCAGCACCGCCGCTTGCCGTCGCCGCTTGGGGTCACCGTAGCCGCCGCCGGCACCGGTTTGAATTCTCACCACGTCCCCCCTTTCGAGGGGCAGGGCGCTGGCGCTCAAGCAGTTCTCGACCTTGCCGCTGCGGCGGATGATGCTTAGGCGGTTGACCGAGCCGACGCCGCCACCTGCCAGCGCCCAAGGGGGCACCTGGGAGCGGGCATAGGCGGCAGTGACCCAGCCCGAGGCGTGCATCAGCCGGTAGCGCAGGTCGATGCCCCTGCCGCCGCGAAGGCGACCCGCCCCGCCAGGTTCCGGATTCAGGGCGTAGCGCTCCACGTGCACGCCGTTGCGGGCCTCGTTCACCTCCACCGGACAATTGTAGGTGTGGCCATGGGAGCTGCTGAACTGGGCGTTCTGGCCGTCCCGCTCGGCGGTGGCGCCCCAACCGCCGACCTCGGGTTCGATGAAGCTGCGCAGCCGGCCCTCGGCATCCGTAAAGCCGATCATGGTGGCGCATACCGAGCAGAAGTGGCCGACGCCCGGACACTCCGGCAGCACCGGCGCGAGCGCCTTCCACATGAGGTCGGACACCCGTATCTTATTCTCGTAGTAGAAGCCGACGGCGGCGGGCCACTCGGCCGCAAACAGGCTGCCGGGGTCGCACACCACGCGCAGCGGGCGGAACGTGCCTGCATTGGCGACGCCCTCGGGGCACACCAAGCTCTTGAACATGGCTTGGGCAGTGACCAGGGTCGCTTGGTAACTGGCATTCAAAGGCCCCGGGTCCTGCGCTGGATTGCCGCGCAGATCCACGGTGAAGACGCCGCCGTCCACTTCAATGGCGACTTGCAGCGGCCGCCCGTCGTCAAGAGAGTCGGTGGCGGTGAAGCGGCCTTGGGGTAAACATCGGACGGCCCGCCGCACCTGCCGCTCACCAAGGTCGAGGTAATCCCGTACTGCGGACAGAAAACTGTCCGCCCCGTAGCGGCGGCAGAGCTGAACGATGCGGCGTGCGCCCATTCGCAGCGCCGACACCCCCGCCCAGAAATCGCCTAGTGCCTGGTCGGGCAGGCGGCTGTTGGCGGCGATGACGTCGAGAACGCCGAACAGCGGTTCATGACCTGCAAACACCCGGATTTCAGGGAGCACCAACCCTTCCTGGTGCAGTTCCTCGGCGTCGGGCGAGTTGCCGCCCGGCGCCATGCCGCCAAGGTCCATCCAGTGCCCCTTGTTGGCGGTCCAGGCTACGACTGCGCCTTCGAAGAACACCGGCATGACCAGCGCCACGTCGTTGAGGTGGCTCACGCCGCCGCCGAAGGGATCATTGGTGATGAAGATGTCCCCGTCCTCGAACCCCGCGGCGTGGTGCTTGGCGATGACGGCCTTCACCGCCGGATCCAGCATCCCCACAAACGAGGGAATGCCCGCGCCGGAACTGGCCAACTGGCCATCGGCATCGGTGACCGCAACGCCGAAGTCGAGCACCTCGTAGATGACGGAGCTCATCGCCGTCTTGCGCATCGTCGCGAACATCTCCTCCGCGACCGCGGCAAGGGCGCTCTGAATGATCTCCTTGGTGATGACCTCCTCTGGCCAGGAAACGCGAGCTTCCCCTTGCCGCACGGCTCGATCCCGGGCCTGTGGCTAACTGTCCGCGGGCACGTGGATGACGTTGCCGAACTTGTAGTCCGCCTGCAGGATGTCGAAGGCTTGGAGTTCGCTTTCCGGAGGCGGCTGCATGCCCCACATCCGGCTGGGGTTCCAGCCGACATGCTTTGCCAAGGCTGCGTTCTCGCCCGCCTTCAATGCGGCGATGGAACAGTCAATCACCGGGATGTTGCCAGCGAAGATACTGCCCAAGGTCTCTTGAAGCTCCTTGAATAACCCGACTTCCAGCGTGCAGCCCAGTATGATGGATTCCGCCTTATGCAACTCCACCGCTTCTACAGCGGCGGTCTCAAGCGCCAATTTCGTTGCTTCCGGGTCCTTGTGGAAGTCCTCCACCCGCATGCCGACGGCTTGAAACGACGCCAGCTTGTCCTTGTAGCCGTAGTTGTAAACGGTTTGACGCATCTGATCCTTCCACTTGGTTTCGCCGATGATGACGGAGAAGTTGTTTGCCAAGTTCAGTGCCACCTCGCACGCAGCTTGGCACGGCGCCACGACCGCGGTCGTGCCTGAGATCTCCCGCGCATCGTCAAGGGCGGGATCGTAGAAGCAGCCGATCACCATGGCGTCGTAGCCGTTGTTGGCGGCGTATCGAGCCGCCTCCACGGTATCCCGGATGATGAACGCCTCGTATGTCCTGTACTCCAGGTTGTTCATCTTTGGCGGCACGCTCGCCGGATTCATGGAGGTTACGTCCACGGCGGTTGCGGGGTACTTGTAGTCCTTCGCCATGTCGGCGAAAACCTGGTCGTAGTCCGAGTTTCCAATCGGATTCAAATACATCACTTTGACGTTCATATCGAGTGACATCGACATCTCCTTGATTTTTCAACTTGCCGGCGTGAGGTTGAAGCGCTTGTTCGCCAAGCACCGAGCGCTCCGTTTCAACAAGGCCTCCCCCAACAGGAGCCTTGCCTGAACAGCGAGTGTCGATCCCTCCGCAAGCCTTGGGCAACTACCTTGAAAGGTGGGGCCGCAAACTACTAATGCGAGTAGTTGACGGGCGCAAAGCCGGGCGGAAACACTTCAAGGCGACGGGTAGAAGACGGAGGAAGCCGCAATGACCGCACGGAACCAAAGAGTGAACGGGGCGCTTGTCTGGCTGTTGGCGGCAAGCATCGGCTGGCCACTGGCGGCCACCGGCATGGAGATTGAGGAAATCGTCGTCACGGCGCGCAAGGTTGACGAGAACATTCAGGATGCGCCGATCACGGTGAACGCCTTCACCGGCGACCAACTCGAGGACGCCGGCGTGGTTCAAACGGCCGACTTCGTCCAGCTCATCCCCAACGTGACCCTGGCGGAGTCGCAAACCATGGGCACCTCCTTCCTGACCGTGCGGGGCTTAAGCCGCGTGCGCAACGGCGAACTGCCCGTGGCGGTGGTTGTCGATGACGTGCTGGTGGTCAATTCACGGCAGTTCATCAGCCAGATCTTCGATGTGCGGCAAGTCGAAGTGGCCAAGGGACCCCAAGGCGCCCTGTACGGCCGCAACGCTTCCAACGGCGCCATCATCATCACCACCAATCCGCCGCCGAGCGAGCCGGAAGGCTACGTCAAGATGAGCTACGGCACCGAGGACGAGGTCGGGCTGGAAGGCGCTTGGGGCGGGCCGCTCAGCGATACGGTGGCCGTGCGGCTGTCCGGCCGTATGTTGGAACGGGACGGCTACTTCACCAATGTCAACCTCGACGACGAGGTGGATCCCTTCAGCGACCGGACCTTGCGCGGCCGCATGACTTGGGCGCCGTCCGACACCCTGACCCTGGACCTGAAGGTGCAGGTTTCGAAGCACGAGGGCAAGGGCATCGGCTTCCACTGGCCAGGAGCGGCGATGTTCGAGGTGTTCGGCGTCTTTCTCGGTACCGGCCAGGAATTGGGCGTCACCGCGGATCAGGTCGTTTCCGAAGGTGCCAACCTAGTGGATCTACCTTATGTGGCCAACAATCCGGACCGCGGCACCCGGGACACCGCCGGCTTTTCGATCAAGCTCGACAAGGTGTTCGACTGGGGCGCCTTCAAATCCGTGACCACCTACGATGAACTGGAGGCCTCGTCGGTTGCCGACCGCGCGCCCTACCTCTCCTACTTGGACGGCACCCAGCACAGCTACGTCGATGTGGACGGCTGGAGCCAGGAGTTGCGTCTGAGTTCGTCAACTGAAAACCGCCTGCGCTGGCAGGCCGGTGCCTACTACTTGTCCTGGGAGCGGTTGCGCTCCACGGTGACCGGCGTCGACTTGGGCCTGGGCATAAAGAAGGCCACCGATACGCCGGAGTTCGAGGACAGCACCAACCCCACTGACGTCGCACCGGGCAACTTCCTGTCCTTTCTTGAGGACAGTTATGCCTGGGCGGTGTTTGGCAGCCTGGATTTCGACGTGACCGACCGCTTAACCGCTTCCCTTGCCGGACGCTACGACAAGGAGAATCGGGAACAGAACGTTAATCCGTACAACACCGCCGGGCGCGTGTACAACGCGGCGGGCGCCGACGGCAGCAACGCCCCCTACCGCGCATCGGGGTGCGATACGTCCAATCCAACCCAAGTCGCCAACGTGAACTGCGGTCGGTATGCCACCTTCAGCGAACTATTGGCCCACACCCGGCCCTTCAGCGAAAAGAACAAGAAGAAGTTCAGCAAGTTCCAGCCCAAAATCACCGTGGGCTACAAGGTTTCCGACGAACTCAACCTATACGGCAGCTGGGGCGTGGGTTATCGGGCAGGACAGTTCAACTACCCGGGCATCGGCACCATCAGCACCACGGCCAACGACGTGATCGAGCAGGAGGAGAACGAAGCTTGGGAGATCGGCGCCAAGCTCGACTACGGCAACCTGCGCTTCAACGCAGCCTACTTCAACTCCACCGTTGACAACACCCAGTACTTCCCCTTCGACGGCCTGGCGTTCGTGCAGGTGTTCGAGGACGTGGACAAGGCGGACCTCGACGGCTTTGAGGTGGAAGCCGCTTGGCGCCCGGTGACCAACCTGGACCTCTACGCCGCCTACGGCCAGACCAACTCCAAGATCACTGCCTACGCGGAACGGCCGGGAACCGTCGGCAACGACCTCCCCTATGTGCCCAAGCAAACCTTCAACATTGGGGCCCGCTTCGAGCAGCCCATTTCCGGCGACCTGTCCTTCTTCGCGCGCGTGGACTACGAGCGTCGCGGCAAGCAGTTCTGGACCCCTGAAAACGGCTTCCCGAGGAAGGCGCTGAGCTTGGCCAACCTGCGGGTCGGGCTGCAGGGCGAAAAGTGGACTTCATCGGTGTACGTGAACAACGTGGGCGACAAGACCTACAACTCGGAAGTGGTGACGCCCCTGTTTCTGCACCCGGCACCGCCCAGGGTGGTGCGCTGGGACTTCCGGTACGAGTTTTAGCTCCAACGCTGGCACGGCAAGCGTTCGTCTAGGCCAGACTTGAGCGAATCGAGGGTGGACAAGTTCATCCAAATCTACTTCGCCCTAGCCATAGGCTACAACCTTGCCAGCCTGGTGCGCATCGACTGGCGCGGGACGCCGCTTGCACCGACCGAACCCGTGCCAGCCGTAGCGCTGCTGGCGACGGTTTACTTGACCTATGCAGCGCAGCCATTGATCGACCCGGTGTTCTGGCATGCCCTGATGCTTGTCTTCATCGCACTGATCGGACGCTTCGGCGTTGTGGCGCATTTGGTGGGATGCAACGCGCAGGACTACTCATCACCGTTTGCCCGCGCTGCCGCGGTAGCCGTCAACGCATATGGCATTGCCGTCCTCTTGATGGCCCTGTTTGTGTAGGCGAGGGCCGGGCGTTCAGTTGACCTTGGTTCCATGCCGCCACTGAAACGCCGCATAGAGCGCGGACGCCACGATCAGCGAATCGATGGACGCAATGCCCACAATGCCCATCAGTTCCTGATCCGAGCAATAGCCCACGGCTATGGCGCCAGCCCAAGCTCCGAACGCTCGGATGTTGAAACCTGGTTCGCCGTTCAGTTCCTCCAAGTCCATCTGGAAACGGCGCACGAAGATCGCTTCGACGATGTAGATGGCGCCAATCGGCGGTATGGTGATGCCCAGCAGCACCAAGTAGTCCACGATGGCCTCTTGGACCATGACATAGGCCAGCGCGGTGCCTGCCACGCCAATGGCGATGATGATATGGCTCAACCGGGCCCTCTCCATCAGGGTCGCGACCGAGAGGCTGGATGAGTAAAGGCAGAGTACGTTGCTCGACCAAGCGCCAAGGAACAACAGGAAGAAGGCCGGCACGATGATGCCAAGGCCGCTCATCACCAGCACGACGCTCGGCTCCCCCGTGGCCATGCTCGGCACTGCGGAGAAGAACTGCACCAAGGGAAAGAACAGCGCCAAGGCAATGAACACGGACCAAACGGCGTGCCGGACGTTGACCGCAAAGCGGCTGTAGTCCGGTTGAATGATGACGCCGACAATGTAGGTGCCCACCACCGCCGAAACCGCGGTCTGGAAGGTGAAGGCTTGCTCAACCGCCAAGGGTTCGCCGACGTCGGCGCGCAACGCCAGAAACGCGGCGTAGCCGATAAGGAGCGCCATGAACGGGGTCAGGAAGAGCGCCAGACGGTCGATGCCCGTGAAGCCAGCTGCGGTTACGGAGATCATCAACGCACTGGCGGCCGTGATCACAACCGGGGGCGGTACGTCGATGTTCCAGCTATCACGCATCATTTCCTGGGTCGCAAGGCCCAAGGTGTTGCAGATCACGCCAAACCAGCCCACTAGGGAAAGGGCCACCACCAGATTGGCGATCTTGGCGCCGGTTGGGCCAAATGCGAACTCGGTCAACAGGTAGGTGGACAGGCGCGATTTGGCCCCAACGTAGCTGGTGACCGCGCCCATGAAGCCAAGAATCAGACTGCCGATGGCGAACGCCAGCCCAGCCTTGGCGTAGCCCAAGGCGCCGCCGATCTGGGAGGAGATGACGAACACCGCAAAGCCGATGGTGCCGCCAACGATGATCAACCCCAAGTGCAGGCCCGTAGCCGCGGCGCTGCCGGAAACCGCCCCCCGGGCGAAGTCGTCAGCCTTCATGGCAGTCAGCGCCCAACAACCGGATTAGCTGGCTACGCCATAGACTTCCAACGCCCGCTCCGGTGTCAAGTAGCCGTTCCTAATGTCCTCAAGCACTTGCTCCTTGGGACGGTCCTTCGGGTCGCCGTATCCGCCGCCGGTGGCCGTGTGGACGCTGATGACATCGTCCTTACTCAAGGGCAGCACGGTGCAGGAGCTGTATCTTTCCGCCTCGCCGGAGGCGCGGCGCACCACGATGTGGTTGGTTGATCCGGTCAACCCGCCTTCAAGCCCCCAAGGGCCGTTTTCCGACCGGGTGTAGGCCACGGTCACCCACCAATCGTCGCGCAATATCCGATAGTCCAGGTTCACGCCCTTGCCGCCTCGATACTGACCCTCCCCGCCGGACGCTTCAGTGAGCGCGAAGCGGTCCACCATCAAGCCATTCTTTTGCTCGGTGATTTCGACGGGACAGTTGAAGGTATCGCCGTGATAGCCGGTGTAAAGCGCGTTGAGTCCATCGCGGTCGTGGCAAGCGCCCCAGCCGCCAAGCTGCGGCTCCACGATGCTGTGTTGTCGGCCGCGTTCGCCGGGACCGCCGATGAAGGTGCCGCAGATCGACGAGTAGTGGCCAGCCGGAAAGGCGTCCTTCATGGTCGGTGCAAGCGCCTTCCACAAGAGATCGAACAACAGCATGCTCACTTCGTAGTAAACGCTCATCGCCGCCGGGTACTCGGCCGCGAAAATGGATCCCTCATCAACGATGACGCGCACCGGCTTGAAGGTGCCGGAGTTGGCGAAGCCCTGGGGATTGGCCACCGCCTTGTAGATCATCTGCACGTCGACCACTGTGGCGTCGTAAGACGAATTCAGGCCGGTTTGGCTCTGCGGCGGGTTGCCGCGCAGGTCAGCAATGAACTCATCGTCGGTGATGCGGATGGTGGCGCGCAGCACACGGCCGTCCTCCAGGGTTTCGGTAGCCGAAAACTCGCCCTTGGGCAATTGCCGCAGCAATCGCCTCGAGTTCGCTTCGCCGAGCGCGATGTAGTCCTCAATCGCGAACGCCACCGCCGCTTTGCCGTACTTGCCGATGATGTCCTGAAAGCGCTTCTCCCCCGCCCGCATGGAGGCAACGCCCGCCCAGAAGTCGCCCAAGGTGGTTTCGGGCATGCGGCTGTTTACCGTCATGATGTCAAGCACCGCCTGATTCGGTACGCCGGCGCAGATCACCTTCACTTCAGGCAGTTGCAGCCCCTCCTGGTAAATGTCCACGGCCTCGGGGTTGATGCTGCCCGGGCAGGGGCCGCCGATGTCCACCCAATGGGCTTTATTTGAGAGCCAGGCCATGACCTCGCCCTCAACGAACAGGGGCATGATGAGCACCACGTCGTTCAGATGGCTGACGCCGCCGAAATGCGGCATGTTGGTGACGAAAATGTCGCCCGGCTCAACATCCCCGGGTCGGTTGAACTTGCGCCGAATGGCCTTGACGCCGGGTTCCAGCATACCGATGAAGCCGGGAATGCCCGAACCGGAACTGGCGAGGTCGCCGTTGGCGTCGAACAGCGCCACCCCGAAATCGAGCACTTCGTAGATGATCGAGCTCATCGCCGTCTTGCGCATGGTGGCGAACATTTCGTCGGTGATCGCCGTTAGGGAACTCTGGATGATTTCAGTCGTGATGGGATCAACGTCCTGCGCCCGGTCCCAATCGGCAGCGGCATCAGCCATGTCAAGCCTCCGTGATCTGAATGTGAAGGTTGCCGTAGTCGTCAACGCGCACGGACTGTCCGGGGAACACAACCGTGGTGCTGCTGGGCTCCTCGATGATGGCCGGGCCGTCGAAGGCGGCACCGGCGCCGAGCCGGGCGCGGTCATAGATGTCGGCCTCCATGCGGCTATCGGCATCAAAGTCAACTAGGCGGCGTCCCTTGCGGGCCGCCGCCGGATTTCGCGCTTCCCCGTCCACCGAAATCCGTTGCAGCGCCGGCCGGTCCACTGCGGCGAAGGCAGCGAGATGAAAGGTCACCCATTCAACGGGATTGTCCAGCCGGTAGGTGTACTCCCGCTCGTAGGCGGCGTGGAAACGCTGCTCGATTCGTTCCACTTCCGCCGCCGTGATGGGCACGTTGGGGATGGGAATGCGCACCGAGTGCTCCTGACCGTCGTAGCGCAGGTCGGCGTAGCGTTCAAAGTAGATGGCCTCATCCCCAAAGCGCTCGTCGCGGAACGCCTGCTGCGCGACGGCCTCCATTTCAGTGAAGGTGGCGTCAATGACTGCCGCCGCGTCAGCGGTGATGGGCATCGGGCGGGTGCGGATGTAGTCGCGGCGCAAATCGGACATCAACATGCCCCAAGCCGAGAACACCGAACAATGGGCTGGGACGATGACCTTGGGAATGTTCAGTTCCCGGGCCAAGGAGGCGGCGTGCATGGCACCGCCGCCGCCAAAGGCGATCATCGTGAAGTCCCTCGGATCGTAGCCACGATTGATCGACACCAGCTTCAGCGCGTTGATCATGTTGTGGTTGGCGATCCGCACAACGCCCCGTGCCGCCTCGTCCGCACCGATGCCAATCCGGTCTCCAAGCGCTTTAAACGCTCCTCGCACCGCAGTCATGTCGGCTTGGATCTCGCCGCCGATGAAGTAGCCGGGATCGATTCTCGACAGCATCAGGTTGGCATCCGTGGTCGTCGGCTCCACGCCGCCCCTGCCGTAGGCCACCGGCCCCGGCACGGCGCCGGCGCTGCGCGGCCCCACATGCAGCTTGGCGTCCTCATCCACCCAAGCGATGCTGCCGCCGCCGTTGCCGATCTCCACGATGTCCACCACCGGCGTCATGATCGGATAGCCAGCCGAAAGCCGGCTGCGCTCGATCATGTACTGGCTGGTGATTTTCACCTGATCGCCATCGATGAGGGAGCATTTCGCCGTGGTGCCGCCGATGTCGAGGGCGATGACGTTGGGTTCGCCGATCAACTTGCCCAACGCCGCCGCGCCAAGAACGCCGCTCGCCGGCCCGGACTCGACCATGGTGATCGGCGTGGCCTTGGCCGCGGCCGCAGTGTCAATCCCGCCGTTGGACTGCATGACGTAGAAGGCACCGCTGAATCCGGCCGCCGTCAACTTGCGCTCCATGCCGCTCAGGTATTCACGGGCGATGGGTTGGACATAGGCGCACAGCACGGTTGTGTTGGTGCGTTCGTACTCGCGCCATTCGCGGGTGATCTGATGAGAGGCCACCACCGACGCTTCCGGCCACCGTTCGCGCACCAACTCGGCGAGTTCATGCTCGTGCGCCGGATTGGCATAGGCGTGCAGCAGGCACACGGCGACGGCCGTCACGCCCTCGGATCGAAAGCCGGCGATGATCGAGTCCACCGCATCCGTGTCGAGCGGCTTGAGCACTTCGCCCTTGTGGGACATCCGTTCGCTCACCTCACGGCGCAGGTAACGGGGCACGAAAGGCTTGGGTTTGGCGTAGCGCAGGTTGAAGAAGTCGGGCCGATCGCCGCGGGCGATTTCCAGCACGTCGCGAAAGCCGAGGGTAGTGATCAGGCCCGTCTTGGCGCCCTTGCGCTCGGTCAGCGCGTTGATGACCACCGTCGTGCCGTGGGCAAAAAAAGCGATGCCGCCTTGATCCAAGGCCGCCTTGTCGATCGCGGCGAGCACGCCTTCCTCGAAATTCGGCGGCGTGGTGTGTGTCTTGACCGTGTTCAGCGCCGCAATCCGGCCGCTCGTCCGATCGACTTCGTAGTAAACCAGATCCGTGAACGTGCCGCCGACGTCGGTTGCCACGCGCAACTCCGAAGTGTCAGTTTCAAGCACTGCCATGGCTTCTTCCTCGCGACCTATTCGATGAGCTTGAGCGCTTTGGCGGCCGTCACCGCCTGCATCCGGCGGGTGACGTTGAGCTTGGCGAAAATGTTCTTGACGTGGAACTTGACCGTATTTTCCGTTCGGTCGAGCACTCGGGCGATTTCCTTGTTGGACTTGCCAGCCGCCAGCTCTTCCATTACCTGCATTTCACATTCACTGAGCAATCGCTCGCCGTTGGCATTCCTGCCCAATACATCGGAGATGAAGTTCGACATCAGCACGTCCTCGTCGTACAGATGCGCCCTGCCGCGGGTGGCGCGAAGCAGCCTTTCCGCGTCCCGTGACAGGAAAGGCTGGGCGATTTCGGAAGTCGAGGCTATCTTCAACGCCGGCAGCAGGGCTTCCACCGCGTCGCGCCGTCGATTGGCCGCATCGAGCACCAAGGCCTGCATGAGCTGCGAGCGCAGCACGAAGAAATCAGCACCGATCGCCGCGACCACCTCATGGGCCCGGCGGGCATAGGTCAGTGCCAAGCGAACGTTGCTCGCAGCAAGGTGCTGCGCGCAGGCACAGGCGCAAAAGAACAGGATCAACCAGTTGGCGGACGGGGTGAGTTCCACGTTTTGCGCCACCACCGCCTTGACCTGCTCGTACTCCCGAGCGCTGCCGCGCAAATCGTCGGTGCGCACGAAGTAAATCAAGCGAAAGGCCGAACAAAGCAGCCGTAGCCGTTCGATGCCGCGCTCGTTGGCGTCGGCCTCCATCTTTTTGATGGTCTCCCAAGCATCCCGGTGGCGTCCGCTTTGCATGGCGTGGTGAAAGAGCGCGTCGTAGCCGATCGCAAAGTTCTCAAACCAGCCATCAAAGCGGCGCATGTGCTCAACCGCATCCGTCAAGGCATCCATGCTGCTGTCATCGAGTCCGGCCTTCCAGAACCGCACAGCCTGCAGATAGACTTCGGAAAGGTACTTGAGGCCGCTGTCAGCGCCGAAATTGTCCCGCGCCATGTCCGTGGCCCGCTCGAAGTTCGCCGTTGCCACTTGGTAGCGGCCCGTGTAGAAGGCGACCATGCCAAGATGGAGGTAGGCGTAGTTCAGTCCCAGCACGGAGCGGGCTTCGCGCATGGAACGAGCCGCGGTTTCGGCTTGCTGGCGGGCCTGCTCAAAGCGTCCGAACGCGGTGTGGCGCAGCGCCATGTTGCATTGAATGATCCCCCGCGTCATGGAGTCGTCGGCGCCGACGCGGTCCAGCGCTTCGTGGATGAAGTCGTTGTCCGGGTTAACCAAGCCATTGTCTTCGTAGGCTTCAATGAGTATGCGCATGTTGATGTAGTCGCGCATCAGATCGGCATCGCCTTTGTCGAAGCGCGGCGACGAGGCGGCGCAATCGAAGTAGGCCCTAGCCTCGCTAATCTCGCCGTTCTTTAGCGCCAAGTAGGATTTGGCGAACTGTAGACGGGGGTACTTTTTCAACACCTTCTGCGGAAAGTGGCGCAACAGGCCGTTGAGGCGGCCGATGCCGCCAAACAGCACCAATTCCCAGCCACCCGCACGGCAGACCAAGTCCGCGCACAGGCCATCCTGCTTGGCGGCCATGCCATGGCGAACGGCGGCCGAGTAGTCGCCCCGCTCGCCCAGACAACGGGCGGCGTTCAAGTGCAGTTGCCGTACCTCGACATCCCGCTGCTGATGCAGCAAGTCCTGAAGACATTCGGCGAACAGGTGGTGATAGCGAAACGAGGCGCATCGATGGTCCAAAGGTATGAGCAACGCTTGCAGCGGCTCCAGCGCCTTGAGCAGGTGGCTGCTCCGGTCGTGGCCGCACACCGCGTCCGCCAACTCGGCATCGAAGGTGTCCAGGATGCTGGTCTTGAGCACGAAGTTCCGCTGCTCGGAACTCAGCCGCTCGATGACTTGCTCCGTAAGGTAGGCCGCCAAGTGCCCGGTGTGCCCATGCAAGCGGGCAATTGAGGCTTCGTGGTCCGTGTCGTCGTTGAGCAGCAGTCTTGCCAACTGGATGGCCACCGGCCAGCCCTCAACCTTCGTTTGCAAGGCGGCAAACACCGTTTCGGCCAGATCGACGCCCACCGCGACTCGGAGTTCGGCATCGGTGAACCGTAGCTTGGCCGCGTCAATTTCCAATGCCTCGCCTGACGCCAGCATCGACGCCAGTTCGGGAAAGAGCTTTTCGCGGCTCGCCAAGCAGAGGGTCAAATTGCCTGCGCAGTGTTCGGCGAGATCGAGAACGATCTTGTCGATGGCCGGTGACTTCGCACGGTGATAGTCGTCAATGACTAGGAGAGTGGGCGATTCCGCCTGCTGAAAGGTAAGCGCCAAACGTCGGAGCACGAGATGCACGGATGTGCCCATCAGGCCGTCGTCGGCGGCGATGGAGAGTTCGCCCACATTAAATCCGGCGTTGTCAAGGGCGTGAATCAGGCAGGTCAGGAACTGGTTGGGTTCGGCATCCGCCTCATCCAGGGTCAACCAAGCGGACACATCGTCGAGTTGGTCCCGGCCGGCGCACCATTGGGCAAGGAGGGTGGACTTGCCGAACCCTGCCGGCGCCGTCACCACGATGAGCCGTCGGCCGAGCGCGTTTTCCAAGAGGTCGATCAGCAGCGGACGCGCGATCAAGTGGCTGGTGCTGGTCGGCGGCTGAAACTTGGACTCGGACAGCCAAGCTACGGGGCCGTCGAATTCCTCCTCTTCCTTGGCTTGCATGGAGTCAATCATCATCCTGTCAACGCAACGGCCCCGATCAGCTCAGGGCCTGAGCCTTTACCTATACTGGAATCCCCGATCACCGACCACTATCAATTCGGGTAGGTGGAGCCCTCCCAACCCTGCCGCCGACCAACTGCAGATCCACTTTGGCCGCCGTCCACTCCGAAAGGTAGTGCCAAAACACGCCCATGAGGCGTATTTTCCCGTATTGCCCATTTGAACTCATTCGCGAGGTGCCATGAATCCGGCGCAACCCGCCTCCCTCGACCAACTGCGCGGCGCCATCCGCAGGGCGGCGCTGCTGGACGAAGGCCGCTCGGTCCAGGATCTAGTGCGGGAGGCCAAGGGAACGCTGAACCAAGCGGCGCGGCGCGAAGCGCTGGAGCGGGCGCGGGCACTGGTCGAGCGCTGCCGGGCGGCCGGCCACCGCACCGGCACCTTGGACGCCTTTCTCCTGGAATTCGGCCTGGCCAACGATGAAGGCGTGACCTTGCTGTGCCTGGCGGAGGCGTTGCTGCGGATTCCCGATGAGCGAACCGCCGATGCGCTGATCGCCGAGAAAGTCCGCTCCGGGGATTGGAGCGCCCACATCGGCCACTCCCACTCGTTGTTCGTGAACGTCTCGGTTTGGGGCCTGATGCTCACCGGGCGCCTGGTCTTGCCGCCAGCCGATGCCCAGGCCAACCCCCAAGCTTGGCTGCGCCGCCTCGCCAGCCGACTGGGCGAGCCCGTGGTGCGGGCGGCGGTGGCCCAGGCCATGCGCATCCTCGGCGGGCAATACGTGCTCGGCCGCACCCTGGGCGAGGCCTTGCGCCGCGGGCGGTCGCTGGCGGAGGCGCCGGTCTCCGGCTTCTCCTACGACATGCTCGGCGAAGCCGCTCGGACCTATGCCGACGCCGAACGCTACCTCCAGGCCTACGCCGACGCGATCGAGACGCTCGGCCAAGCCGAGCCCAGCGCTCCGTCGGGGGCGGCAGAGGGCGTTTCGGTCAAGCTCTCCGCCCTGCATCCCCGCTTCGAGCAACGGCAGCGCCGGCGGGTGCTCGGCGAACTGGCGCCCAAGCTCAAGGCCTTGGCGTTGCAGGCCAAGCGGCATGGCCTGCAGTTCACCCTCGACGCCGAAGAGGCCTCGAGGCTTGATCTCAACCTGGATCTCTTCGAGGGCCTCGCCCAAGACCCCGACCTGGCCGATTGGCCGGGCCTCGGCTTCGTCCTGCAGGCGTACCAGAAGCGCGCCCCCTGGGTGGCTGATTGGTTGGTGGCGTTGGCAGCCCGCACCGGGCACCGATTCGCGGTGCGGCTGGTCAAGGGCGCCTATTGGGATGCCGAGGTCAAGCGGGCCCAGGAGCTGGGATTGCCCGACTATCCCGTCTTCACCCGCAAGGCCCACACCGACCTTTGCTACGAAGTGTGCGCGGCCCGCCTGCTGGCCGCGCCGGAGGCGATCTTCCCGCAATTCGCAACCCACAACGCGCACACCCTGAGCACGATCCTGCAACTGGCGCGGCAAGGCACGGATTTTGAGTTCCAACGGCTGCACGGCATGGGCCAGTTGCTCTACGCCGAACTGCGGGAGGCCGTCCGCCTGCGGGTTAACGCCCCGGTCGGCTCGCACCGGGACTTGCTGCCCTACCTAGTGCGGCGGCTGTTGGAAAACGGCGCCAACAGCTCCTTCGTCAATCGCTTCTTGGACCGCCAGGCGCCCGTGCATGAACTGGTGCGGGATCCCCTGCAAAGCGCCGTCGCCGAAGGCGGCACCCGGCACCCCAGGATTCCCGCGCCGCCCAACCTGTACCGCCACGCCGGCGAGGAACGCGCCAACGCCAAGGGATGCGACCTCGATGACCCCGCCGAGCTCGAAGCCTTGGTCAGCGCCATGGGCGAGGCATCCCAACGCCCCCATCGCGCGGGGCCGATCGTTGGCGGCGCGCTTCGCCAGGCGGAGGGAATCCCAGCTTTCAATCCCGCGGACCGGCGCCGCCGGCTGGGCACGGTGGCGCCGTCCACGGATTCGGACATCGAAGCGGCCCTGGAACACGCCGCAGCGGCGCAACCGGCTTGGGATGAACGGGGCGGCGCCGAGCGGGCGGCCATTCTGACGCGGGCCGCCGACCTGCTCGAGACCCACTGCGCCGCACTGATGGGCCTGATCGTCGCCGAAGCCGGGCGCACCGTCGCCGACGCCCTGGCCGAAGTGCGCGAGGCGGTGGATTTCTGCCGCTACTACGGCCTGCAGGCGAAGCGGGGATTCGCCAGTCCCAAGGAATTGCCCGGCCCCACCGGAGAAGCCAACCAACTGAGCCTGCATGGCCGCGGCACCTTCCTGTGCATCAGCCCGTGGAACTTTCCGTTGGCCATCTTCACCGGCCAAGCCGCCGCCGCCCTTGCCGCCGGCAACAGCGTCGTCGCCAAGCCCGCCGAACAAACCGGGCTGGTCGCCGCGGCAGCCACCAGGCTGCTGCACGAAGCTGGCGTACCGGAGGACGCGCTGCACCTGCTGCCGGGCGACGGCAGGGTCGGGGACACCCTGGTTGGCGACTTGCGGGTTGCGGGGGTGGCGTTCACCGGCTCGACGGCGACGGCGCGGACCATCAACCGGCGGCTGGCCGAGCGAACGGGGCCCATCACCCCGCTGATCGCGGAAACCGGCGGCCAAAACGCCATGCTGGTGGATTCCACGGCGCTGCCCGAGCAGGTGGTGGACGACGTCATCGCTTCGGCGTTCCACAGCGCCGGGCAGCGATGCTCCGCGCTGCGCATTCTCTGCCTGCAGGAGGAGATCGCCGATGACGTGTTGCGGATGCTGGCCGGTGCGATGCAAGCGCTGGTCATCGGTGACCCCTTGGATCCGGCCACGGACGTCGGTCCAGTCATCGACGCCCGGGCCGTGGAGGCCCTTGCAGCGCACGTGGCGACCCTGGACCGGGAGGCGCGCCTCATCGCTGCCTGCGAGCTGCCCGCCGAGTGCCGCCACGGCACCTTCTTCGCCCCCTGCGCCTTCGAAATCGACGCTGTCGAACAGCTCCAGGAGGAGGTCTTCGGTCCGGTGCTGCACGTGGTCCGCTACCCGCGCAGCTATCTGGACGCGCTGATCGAGGACATCAACCGCACCGGCTACGGCCTGACGCTGGGCGTGCACAGCCGCATGGACGGCTTTGCCGACGAGGCGTTCGCCAAGGCCCTCGCCGGCAACGTGTACGTCAACCGCAACATGGTCGGCGCGGTCGTGGGGGTCAACCCCTTCGGCGGCCGCGGCCTCTCCGGCACCGGCCCCAAGGCCGGCGGGCCGCACTACCTGCTGCGCTTCGCCGCCGAGCGAACCCGAACCGACAACCTGGCCGCCAAGGGCGGCAACGCCGACCTGATGAACTTGTAGGCGGACGGCTGCCAACTGGCATCTACTGGACTAACCCGCTCGTTTCGGGGCAAAGTTGGCCTCAAATCACGGGGATGGATCACCATGAGAGCATCAGTCGGCGCGCTGCTGGCCACCCTGCACACCGGCTTGGCCTTGGCCGCTGGGCCCTATGAGTCCACCTACGTTCCGTTGCCGACCGAGACCACGCTGATTCGTGACGTTGCCCTGTTCACCGGCAATGGCAACGCGCTCCACCAGGCGGACGTGCTGCTCAAGGATGGACGCATCGCAGCCATCACGGAGAGCGGCGCGACGCTGGCCGAGCCGGCGTCCGGGCGGGTGATCAATGGGCGCGGCAAGTGGCTTACGCCGGGCATCATCGACGTCCACTCCCATCTCGGCACCTATCCGTCACCTAGCGTGGCATCGACCGCCGACGGCAATGAAGCGACCGACCCCAACACCGCCGAAGTCTGGGTGGAGCATTCGGTGTGGCCGCAGGACCCCCAGTTTGGCTTGGCATTGGCCGGGGGCGTGACGACCCTGCACATCCTGCCCGGCAGCGCCAACCTGTTCGGCGGGCGGGGCGTCACGCTCAAGAACGTGCCTGCCCGCACCATGCAGGGCATGAAGTTCCCGGGCGCGCCGCAAAGCCTGAAGATGGCCTGCGGCGAAAACCCGAAGCGGGTTTACGGCGAACGCATGCAGGCGCCCATGACGCGCATGGGCAACGTGGCCGGCTATCGCGCCGCCTGGGCGGAGGCGGCCGCCTATCGGGACCAACGCCAGCAATTCGAGTCCGGCGAGGCGGAGGCGCCGCCGGATCGCAACTTGGCCTTGGACACCCTGGCCGCCGTGCTCGACGGTGAGATACTGGTGCACAACCACTGCTACCGAGCTGACGAGATGGCAGTGATGATGGACATCGCCGAAGAGTTCGGCTACGCCATCACCGCCTTCCATCACGCCACGGAGTCCTACAAGATCGCCGACCTGTTGGCCGAGGCGGGCATCTGCTCGGCCGTGTGGGCGGATTGGTGGGGCTTCAAGCTGGAGGCCTTTGACGGCATCACGCAGAACGCCGCCCTGATCGATGCGGCCGGCGCCTGCGCCATCATCCACTCCGACTCCGAAGAGCTCATTCAGCGGCTCAACCAGGAAGCGGCCAAGGCCATGACGGCCGGACGGCGCATGGGCATGGCCACCAGTGACGCGCAGGCCATGTCCTGGATCACCGGCAATGCCGCCAAAGCCTTGGGCATAGCGGCCGAGACCGGCACCCTCAGCGTCGGCAAGGCGGCCGACGCCGTGCTCTGGGATCGCCACCCGTTCAGCGTTTACGCCCGCGCTGAAAAGGTCTGGATCGACGGCCACCTGTACTACGACCGCTCCGACCCCACGCGCCAGCCAGTCAGCGACTTCGATCTTGGCCAAACGGTTGCCGGAGGCGAACGATGAGCGCTTTACGTGCCGCGAAATCAATGATGGTCTCGCTGGTTTGGCTACTTGCCGCGCCCGCTTGGGCGGAGCTGGCCATTGTCGGCGCCCGGGTGTACACGGTGGCGGCGCCCGAGCCCCTTGACGGTGCCACCCTGTTGATCGCCAACGGGCGCATTGAACAGGTGGGCATGGATCTGCCGGTGCCTTTCGAATACCGGCGCATCGACGCCGAGGGCAAGATCGTCACGCCCGCCTTCATCGAGTCCTACAGCCACTTCGGCCTGATCGAGATCGAAGCGGAGGCAACCACCAACGATGCCGCGCTGCTGGAGTACCCCTTGGGGCCCGCGTTCGACGTGAGCCTGGCGCTCAACCCGGCCTCCACGCTCATCGCCGTCAACCGCATGGACGGCGTCGGCCGGGCGATCACCGCCCCAAGGCCAGGGGTGGACGCGTTGGCCGGGCTGGCCGCCTCGGTGAGTCTCGGCACCGGCGCCTTTCTGCTGGAGCCGAAAACGGCCCTGTTCGGCCATATCGGCGCAGCCAGCGCCGAACTGGCCGGCGGCAGCCGCGCGGCGGTGATGCAGCGCCTGCGCCGCGCCCTGGACGAAGCCGCCCGCTTCAGCCCAAGCCGCTACCGGCCCGGACCTGGTGACTACAGCCGCCACGACATGGCCGCGCTCAAGGCCTTCCTGCGTTCCGGCAAGCCGCTGGTGCTGGCGGTGGAGCGGGCAGCGGAGATTCAACAGGCGATCAGCTTAGCCGATGACCACGGCCTGCGGCTGATCGTGCTGGGCGGCGCCGAGGCCTGGCGGGTGCGCGACGCGCTGGCCGCCGCCGGCGCCGCGGTCATCGTGCGCACCCACGACAACCTGCCGCGCAGCTTCGAGACCCTGGGCGCCCGGTTGGACAACGCCGCCCTGCTGCACGCCGCCGGGGTGGACGTGGTCTTCACCGCCGCCGAAACCCACAATGCGCGCAACCTGCGCCAATTGGCGGGCAACGCCGTCGCCTACGGGCTGCCCTGGAGCGCGGCCTTGGACGGCCTCACCCGGCGGGCGGCCCAAGTCTGGGGCATGGACGGCGTGGGCACCCTGACCCCCGGCTCAAGGGCCGACCTCGTGATATGGAACGGCGACCCCCTGGAACTGACCACTTGGGCGGAGCAGGTCATCATCGACGGCCAAGCGATGCCCATGCGCTCGCGCCAGACGCTGCTTTTCGAACGCTACCAAGACCTCTCAAAGCCCTACGGCTATTCTCGCTGAGCTCCGCGAGTGGGCCGCGGCTTAAGCAGGGCGATGGCGGCGGCGCTCGGCACCAGCAGGGCAGACAGGGTCAGCCACGCCAGGTCGTAGCTGCCGGTGGTGTCGCGCAGGTAGCCGGCGATCCAAGGGCCCACCGCGGCCAGCGTGGTGAATGGCCCGAGCATCCCCATCACCTGGCCGAAGGCGCGGATGTCGAAGTTCTGGCTCACCAAGGCGCCGAGCAGCGGCAGGAAGCCGCCGGCGACGAAGCCGAGCAGGGCGCAGACCAAGACCAAGGCGAAGTAGCTCAATTCCAGCAGCATCAGCCCGAAGGCGATGGCGAGGCCGACAACGGTGAGCAGGAACAGCGCCCTTATGTCCCAACGGTCCGCCATGGCGCCGAAAAAAACCTTGGCGCCGATCATCACCAAGGCCATCACCGACACCAGGTAGGCGGCGGCCTGGGCATCGATGCCGAGGTCGCTGGCGTAGGGGCCGAGATTCTGCTGCGCCCCGCCGAAGGCCGTGGCCAAGGGGGTGAAGCCGAGCACAGTCAACCAGAACACGCGCTGGCGCAGGATGTCCAGGGTGGCCGTGGATGGGGAGGGCCGGCCGGCCGGGTTGGCATCGGCCCCCTCAACCGCCCTGAGCCCAGCGCCCGGCGCATTGCGAACCAAGAGCCAGACCGGCGGGACGATGGCCAGCACCACGAACAGCGCCAGCCAGTCATTGGCGGCCCGCCAACCGATCGACCCGTGCAGCCAGGTCACCAGCGGCGGCAGCAGGAAGCCGCCGATCGAGGTGCCGACGGTGACCACGCCCAAGGCGGTGCCGCGCCGGCGGACGAACCATCTCGCCGCCAAGGTCTGCCCGGCCAAGGGGCCGGCCAGCAGCAGTCCGGCCACGATCAGCGTGCCGTACACCAAGTTCAGATGCCACAGCGCCCCGGCGCGTCCGGCGAGCAGCAGGCCAGCGGCGAGGCACAGCGCCCCGGCGATGATCAAGCCGCGCAGGGAGAGCCGGTCCACCGCCCGTCCGGCCAGCGGCGCCATGGCTCCCATGGCGACCTGCAGGGTGATGAACACCGTCATCACTTCGCCGCGCCCGACGGCGAATTCCGCCGACCAAGGGGCCACCCAAAAGGTGAACGAATAGATGCCGATGCCGAAGGTCACGGCCTGAAACAGCATGGCGACGGCCAGAACGTTCCAACCGTGGTACCAAGGCATGGG
>JAPPIX010000153.1:0-9522 GCA_028820495.1 Gammaproteobacteria bacterium | reverse complement strand
CAGTCCGTGTTAAAATTCATGCCCTTTGGGGAACCGCATCTCCATGTCTGAAATGACCCCTGCCCAGGGGCGCGAAATACTCCCGGTCAACATCGAGGACGAGCTTCGCCAGTCCTATTTGGACTACGCGATGAGCGTGATTGTCGGCCGTGCCCTGCCCGACGTGCGCGATGGCTTGAAGCCCGTCCATCGCCGGGTGCTGTTCACCATGAACGAGCTGAACAACACCCACAACCGGCCTTACATGAAGTCGGCGCGGGTGGTCGGCGACGTCATGGGCAAGTACCACCCCCACGGCGACGTCGCCATCTACGACACCGTCGTGCGCATGGCCCAAGCCTTCGCCATGCGCTACCTGTTGGTCGATGGCCAAGGCAACTTCGGCTCCGTTGACGGCGACCCACCGGCGGCCATGCGCTACACCGAGGTGCGCATGGCGCGGCTGGCCTCGGATTTGCTGGCCGATCTCGACAAGGAGACCGTGCCCTTCACGCCCAACTACGACGACACCCTCACCATGCCCGAGGTGCTGCCGACCCGGGTGCCCAACCTGCTCGTCAACGGCAGCTCCGGCATCGCCGTCGGCATGGCCACCAACATTCCGCCGCACAGCCTCAACGAGGTGGTGGCGGGCGTCATGGCCTTGATGGACTCACCAAACATCAGCATCGATGGCCTGATGGAGCACATTCAAGGCCCGGACTTCCCCACCGCGGGCATCATCAACGGCCGCGCCGGCATCGTCCAAGCCTACCGAACCGGCCGCGGCCGCATCTACGTCCGCGCCCGGGCAGAAGTGCAGCGCGACGACAAGGGCGGGCGCGACATCATTGTCATCACCGAGATCCCCTACCAACTCAACAAGTCGCGTCTGATCGAGAAGATCGCCGAACTGGTCAAGGACAAGCGCATTGAGGGCATCACCGAGCTGCGCGACGAATCCGACAAGGACGGCCTGCGCATCGTTATCGAACTGCGCCGCGGCGAGCCCGGCGAGGTGGTCCTGAACAACCTCTACGCCCAGACCCAACTGCAATCCGTTTACGGCATCAACTGCGTGGCCTTGGTCGATGGCCAGCCGCGGCTGCTCAACCTGAAGCAGATGCTGGAGGCCTTCCTGCAGCACCGCAAGGAAGTGGTCACCCGGCGCACGCTGTTCCTGCTGCGGCGAGCGCGGCGGCGCGGCCACCTGCTTGAGGGCCAGGCGGTGGCCCTGGCCAACATCGAGGCGGTCATTGATCTGATCCGCAGTTCGCCATCGGCGGTGGAGGCGCGCGAGGCCCTCATGGGCCGCGGCTGGGTGTCGGAGAACGTCGAGGCGCTGCTCGCCCGGGCCGGGGCGGACGCCTGCCGGCCAGACGACTTGGGCGATGAGTTCGGCCTGCGCGACGGCGCCTATCACCTCTCGCCGGACCAGGCCCAAGCGATTCTCGACCTGCGCCTGCATCGGCTGACGGCCCTGGAGCAGGACAAGCTGATGGAGGACTACCAAGGCATCCTGGACGAGATCGGCGAGCTTGAGGCCATTCTCGGCAGCGATGATCGCCTGGCGGAAGTCATTCGCGAGGAACTCAAGGAAGTTCTCGACACCTACGGCGACGAGCGCCGCACCGAGATCGTTGCCAGCCATGAGGATCTGTCGGACGAGGACCTCATCGCGGTCGAGGACCTGGTGGTGACCATCTCCCACAAGGGCTACGCCAAGACCCAGCCGCTGGACGTTTACCAAGCTCAACGGCGGGGCGGGCGCGGCAAGGTGGCCGCCTCGGTGCGCGACGAGGACTTCGTCGAGCACCTGCTGATCGCCAACAGCCACGACACCCTGCTGTGCTTCTCCGATCGGGGCAAGGTCTATTGGCTGCGCGTGTTCCGCATCCCCCAGGGCAGCCGCAACGCCAAGGGGCAGCCACTCATCAACCTGCTGCGCCTCGATCAAGGCGAGCGCCTGACCTCGTTCCTGCCGGTAAGCCAATTCGACGACGACCACTTCGTGTTCATGGCCACCGCCGACGGCACCGTCAAGAAGACCGAACTCTCGCAATTCTCCCGGCAGCGCACCAACGGCCTGATCGCCTTGGGGCTGGCCGAGGGCGACACCTTGGTGGGCGCCGCCATCACCGACGGCGGCCGCGACGTGCTGCTGACCGCCAGCTCCGGCAAGGCGGTGCGCTTCAAGGAATCCGATGTCCGCGCCATGGGCCGCACCGCCCGGGGCGTGCGGGGCATTCGCCTGATGGGCGGCCAGCGGGTGATCTCGCTGGTGATTCCCGACGAGGACGGCCATCTGCTCACGGCCAGCGCCAACGGCTACGGCAAGCGCACCCGGATCAGCGAGTTTCCGGTCAAGGGGCGCGGCGCCATGGGCGTGATCGCCATGAAGACCAGCGAGCGCAACGGCGAGTTGGTCGCCGCCGTGCAGGTGTTCGAAGGCGATGAACTCATGCTCATCAGCGACATGGGCACCCTGGTGCGCACCGGCACGGACGACATCTCCATCATCAGCCGCAACGCCCAGGGCGTGCGGCTGATCAACTTGCGCGGCGAAGAGCAGCTCAACAGCGTCGCCCGGATCGCAGAGGCCAGCTTGAACGGGGACGAACCGGAAGACCCGGAAGATGAGTGAGCGAACGTTCAACTTTTCCGCGGGACCGGCGGCCCTGCCGGAAGAAGTGCTGAACCAAGTGCGCGAAGAGCTGCTCGACTACCGAGGCAGCGGGATGTCGGTAATGGAGATGAGCCACCGAAGCCCCGATTTCATCGAGATCGCCGAGGCCGCCGAGGCCGACTTGCGCGCCCTGCTCGGCGCGCCGGACGACTACCGGCTGCTCTTCCTGCAGGGCGGAGCGACCACCCAGTTCGCCGCCGTGCCACTGAACCTGATTGACGGCAAGGCGGGCGCGGACTACGTCGAGACCGGCTCCTGGTCCGCAAAGGCCATCAAGGAGGCCCGGCGCCACTGCAACGTGAACGTGGCGGCCACCGCCGCCGCCGAGGGGTTCAACCAGATCCCGCCGCTCGATGCCTGGCAGCTCGACAGCGCCGCCGCCTACCTGCACATCTGCGGCAACGAGACCATCGGCGGGGTGCAGTTCCACAGCTATCCCGACTGCGGCGTTCCCCTGATCGCCGACCTCTCCTCCGAACTGCTCTCGCGGCCCATCGAAGTGACCCAGTTCGGGCTGATCTACGCCGGCGCCCAGAAAAACATCGGCCCGGCGGGCCTGACCCTGGTGATCGTGCACGAGGACCTGCTCGGCCGGGCGGCGGCCCATACCCCCGCCATGCTCGACTACGCCGTGCAGTCCAAGGCCGGTTCCATGTCCAACACGCCGCCCACCTTCGCCTGGTACGTGGCGGGCCTGGTCTTCAAGTGGCTGCGCAACCTCGGCGGCCTCGCGGGCATCGCAGCGCGCAACGAAGCCAAGGCGGGCCGGCTGTACGATGCCGTGGACACCAGCAACTTCTATCATTCGCCGGTGGTTGAGGCTGACCGGTCGCTGATGAACGTGCCCTTCTCCTTGGCCGACCCCCGCCTCGACGCCGCCTTTCTCGAAGGCGCGAAGGCGCGGGGCCTGACCAACCTCAAGGGCCACCGCAGCGTCGGCGGCATGCGCGCCAGCCTCTACAACGCCGTGCCCGAAGCAGCAGTGACGGCCTTGGTGGACTACATGAGCGACTTTGAGCGGGAGTCCGCATGAGCGAGGACAACAAGGCGCTAGCGCCCTTGCGGGAACGCATCGACGCGATCGACGAGGAGCTGCAGAAGCTGCTCAACGAGCGCGCCAGCCTGGCCCTCGAAGTGGGGCGCATCAAGCAGGCCGCGCCGGGTGGCGAGCCGCCGGTTTACTATCGCCCCGAGCGAGAAGCGCAGATCTTGAACGCCCTGAAGGCGCGCAACCAAGGCCCGCTCTCCGATGACGACATCGCTCGCCTGTTCCGCGAGATCATTTCCTGCTGCCTGTCCTTGGAACAGCCGCTCAGCGTGGCCTACCTCGGTCCGGCGGGCACCTACACCGAAATGGCGGCGCTGGCCCAATTCGGCCACTTTGCCGGCACCCGCCCGCTGTCCGCCATCGACGAGGTGTTCCGCGAGGTGGAGAACGGCGGCGTCCACTTCGGGGTCGTGCCGGTCGAGAACTCCACCGAGGGCATGGTCAA
Organism: Gammaproteobacteria bacterium; assembly: GCA_028820495.1. GTDB lineage: Bacteria > Pseudomonadota > Gammaproteobacteria > Pseudomonadales > Azotimanducaceae > Azophilus. The sequence continues at coordinate 5,364 of JAPPIX010000153.1, read as the reverse complement.
CCACACCTTGGACTGCTTCATGGAGTTCCCCCGGCGGGTGCGCATCTGCGCCGAGGTGGAGCTGCCCATCCACCACGCCTTCATCGTCCACAAGGACAGCGACGCCGCCCCCGAGGCGCTCGCTGGGGTGGTCTCCCATGCCCAATCCCTAGCCCAGTGCCGGGGCTGGCTCGACACCCACTGCCCGGGCATCGAGCGCGTGGCGGTGGCCAGCAACGCCGAGGCGGCGCTGCGGGTCTCCCAAAACCCGGATTGGGGCGCCATCGCCGGGGAGATGGCGGCGGAGCGCTACGGCTTGAAGGTGGTGGCGAGGAACATCGAGGACCTGCCGGACAACAAGACCCGCTTCCTGGTGCTCGGCCGCCAGGACGTGGGACCGAGCGGGCAGGACAAGTCCTCCATCCTGGTATCCACCAAGAACGAGCCGGGCGCCCTGTTTCGGGTGTTGGAGCCCTTCCATCGGCACGAGATTTCCCTGACGCGCATCGAAACCCGTCCGGCCCGCTCCGGGGACTGGTCCTACGTCTTCTTCATCGACTTCGACGGCCACGCCCAAGAGCCCACCGTGCGCCAAGCCCTTGATGACGTGGCCGAGGTGGCCCTGGAGGTTCGCATCCTCGGCTGCTACCCCCGCTCGGTCATGTAGGGCGCCATGAGCGCGCCAGTCAACCCGAGCATCGCCCGCCTGAACCCCTATCAGCCGGGCCGGCCCATCGACGAGGTGGCGCGGGAGCTCGGCCTCACTGACGTCGCCAAGCTCGCCAGCAACGAAAACCCGCGCGGCCCGGCGCCCGCGGTGCGCAAGCGCATTCAGGGCGCCATGGACGAGCTGTCCCGCTATCCCGATGCCAACGGCCACGCCTTGAAGCGGCGGCTGGCCATTCATCACGACATAGAGCCGCACCGCATTACGCTCGGCAACGGCTCCAACGACGTGCTGGAGCTGGCCGCCAAGTTCACCTTGGAGCCCGGCACCGAAGGCATCATGTCCGCCCACGGCTTCATCGTGTACACGCTGGCGATCACCGGCAGCGGCGCCACCCTGGTCACCGTGCCCGCCAAGGCCTATGGCTGCGACCTCGAGGCCATGCTGGACCGAGTCACGGACGCCACCCGCATCGTCTTCATCGCCAATCCGAACAATCCCACGGGCACCTCGGTCAGCGAGGCCGAATTGACCGGCTTTCTCGACCGGCTGCCGCCCCGGGTGTGGGCGGTGCTCGACGAAGCCTACGCCGAGTACGTCGATGCGCCCGACTATCCCGATGGACGGGCGCTGCTGGAGCGCTACCCCAACCTGATCGTCACCCGCACCTTCTCCAAGATCCACGCCTTGGCCGGCCTGCGCATCGGCTACGCCTTGAGCTCCGCCGAGGCCGCCGACCTGATGAACCGCGCCCGGCAGCCGTTCAACGTCAGCAGCTTGGGCCTGGCGGCCGCCAAAGTCGCCTTGGATCAGACCGCCTTCGTGGCCGAGAGCGCCGCTCTGAACCGCGACGGGCTCGCGGCGCTGACGGCTGGCCTTCGCCAACTCGGCTACCCGCCGCTGCCCTCGGCGGGCAATTTCCTGTGCGTCGATCTGCGCCGCGACACCCAGCCGGTGTTCGAAGCCCTGCTGCAGTCCGGGGTCATCGTGCGCACCATCCGCGAGTACGGGCTGCCCAACCACATCCGGGTCAGCGTCGGCCTACCCGAGGAAAATCAACGCTTTCTCGAGGCGTTGGGGCAGGTTCTATGAAACTCGCGGTAGTCGGCACCGGCCTGATCGGCGCCTCCTTCGCCAAGGCCGCGCGCCGCCGGGGGCTCAGCGACGACATTGCCGGCCTGGACGCCAATGCCGAAAACGCGGCGGCGGCGCTGCGCCTCGGCCTGATCGACCGGGTTGTGGATGCCGTTCCGCGCGACGCCGCGGCGGTGCTGCTGGCCGTCCCGGTCGATGGCATCGCGGACTGGGTGCGCCGGCTGGCCAATCACCCGGGGGCGCTGTTTGACGCCGGCAGCGTCAAGGCACCGATCATCGAATCGCTCAAGGCGCGGGATGGCGCGCTGCCGCCGCGCTACGTGCCCTGCCACCCCATCGCCGGCTCCGAACGCAGCGGCCCCGAAGCGGCCGACGCCGATCTCTTCGCCGGCCGCCAAGCCGTGCTGACCCCAGTGCCGGAAACCGATCCCGCGGCCATCGACCAAGTCCGCGCCCTGTGGCGCGGGGTGGGGGCGGATGCGCAACTGATGGCCGCCCAAGACCATGACCGGATACTGGCCGTGACCAGCCATCTGCCACATCTGCTCGCCTTCGCCTACCTGGATCGGGTGGAGGCGGATCACCTGTCCCATACCGGGGGCGGGTTCGACGACTTCACCCGCATCGGCACCGCCGCTCCCGACCTCTGGGCAAGCATTCTTGGCCTCAACCGAGGCCCCCTGACCGAGGCGCTGGCTGCGTTCAAGGATTCGCTGGGCCGCTTTGAGCGCGCCTTGGAAAACGACGACCGGGAGGCGCTGCAAGCCTTTATCGACGCGGCCGGCCGACGCTTGACCCGTCTCGGCCAGTGACTGGACGCCGCCTTCCTGCGCCGGTGATTTGCGTGGACGGCCCGAGCGGCTCCGGCAAGGGCTCGCTGGCCACCGCCTTGGCCGAGCGCTTGGGTTGGCGTTACCTCGAAAGCGGCGCCCTGTACCGGGTGATTGGCGCCATGGCGCTTGAGCGGGGCGTCGCCACCGATGATGAAGCGGCGCTGGCAAGCTTGGCCCAGGGCCTCGACATCGAGTTGGCCGGGGAAGGCGCTCAGGCCGACGGCCTTGATCTCACGGAACGGATCCGCGATGAGGACGTTGCCGCCGCCGCCTCCGAAGCGGCCCGGCACCCGCAAGTGCGCCAAGCGATTCTCACCCAGCAGCGCCGGGCCGCCGAAACGGCGGCAGCCGTGCCGCCGGCCGACGGGACGAGTGGCCTGGTCGCCGATGGGCGCGACATGGGCACGGTGGTGTTTCCGGACGCCGAACTCAAGATATTCCTCGACGCCAGCGCCGAAGAGCGGGCGCAAAGGCGCTATAAACAGTTGAGAAACAAGGGAATGACTGTTAACTTGCGCAACGTCCTCGCGAACATCCGGGATAGGGATGCGCGAGACGAAGGGCGCGCTGCCTCGCCGCTGCAACCGGCCAGTGATGCGGTCATCATCGATAGCACTGACATGACCATCACCGACGTGTTGCGGCAGGCCTTGGCCTTGGTCCGTGAACGCGGATTGGCTTAAGCCCCGCTGGTTGCCGGGCAGGAACAGCGCATGACATTAACCAACCCATGGAGTGGCCGCGCAACCCACCCCGGCGCGGCGTCAAAAACAAAAACATGAGCGAAACTTTTGCTGAAATCTTTGAGGAGAGCCTAGGCACCATCGAGATGGTGCCGGGCTCCATCATCACCGGCACGGTGGTCGATATCGACAACGAATGGGTCGTCGTTCACGCCGGCCTGAAATCCGAGGGGATCATCCCCAAGAACCAGTTCCTTAGCGAGACCGGCGAGTTCACCCTCGCGATCGGCGACCAGGTCAAGGTGGCGATGGAGGTCGTGGACGACGGCTGGGGCGAGACCCGGCTGTCCCGCGAAAAGGCCAAGCGGGCCGAGACCTGGGAGATGCTGGAGGATGCCTTTGAAAGGACGGACGTCATCACCGGCGTCATCAACGGCAAGGTCAAGGGCGGCTTCACCGTTGACATCAACGACATCCGCGCCTTCCTGCCCGGTTCCTTGGTGGACATCCGCCCCCTGCGCGAGACGGCCCACTTGGAGGGCCGGCCGTTGGAGTTCCAAGTCATCAAGCTCGACCAAAAGCGCAACAACGTCGTGGTCTCCCGGCGCGCGGTGCTTGAGCAGGAGAACAGCGAGGAGCGCGAAGCGCTGCTCCAATCGCTGCAGGAAGGCCAGGACGTGACAGGCGTGGTCAAGAACCTCACCGACTACGGCGCCTTCGTCGATCTCGGCGGCGTCGATGGCCTGCTGCACATCACCGACATGGCTTGGCGGCGAATTCGCCACCCCAGCGAGATGGTGACGATCGGCGACGAAATCCAAGTGCGCATCCTCAAGTTCGACCGCGAGAAGAACCGGGTGAGCCTCGGCATGAAGCAGTTGGGCGACGACCCCTGGGTGCAGCTAACCCGCCGCTACGCGGAAGGCTCGCGGGTGTTTGCCACCGTCACCAACCTCACCGAATACGGCTGCTTCGCGGAAATCGAGGAAGGGGTTGAAGGCTTGGTCCATGTTTCGGAAATGGACTGGACCAACAAGAACGTCCATCCCTCCAAGGTGGTCAGCGTTGGCGACGAGGTGGAGGTCATGGTGCTCGACATCGACGAGGAGCGCCGACGCATCTCGCTGGGCATCAAGCAGTGCCGCACCAATCCGTGGGATGAGTTCGCGGCCAAGCACGCCAAGGGCGACCGCATCCGCGGCAAGATCAAGTCCATCACCGACTTCGGCATCTTCGTGGGCCTCGAGGGGGACATCGACGGGCTGGTCTATCTCTCCGACATCGCCTGGAATGAGCCGGGCGAGACCGCGGTGCGCCGCTACAGCCGCGGCGAGGAGATCGACACCCTCATCCTCTCCATCGACCCGGCGCGCGAGCGCATCGCCTTGGGCATCAAGCAGCTCGACCAGGATCCGTTCTCGGACTTCGTCACCATCAACGACCGGGGGTCGATGGTCGAAGGCGTGGTGGAGAGCGTTGAGCCGAAGGAAGCGGTCATCCGCTTGGCGGAGGAGGTGACCGGCGTCCTGAAGGCATCGGAGATCAGCATCGACCGGGTGGAGGACGCCCGCAAGGAGCTCTCCGAAGGCCAGGAGCTGTCGCTCAAGATCGTCAGCGTGGACCGCAAGAACCGCAACATCAGCCTCTCGCTCAAGGCCAAGGCGATTGACGAGGAACGGGCGGCGGTGCGCGAACACCGCAAGAAGGAGGGCGAACGCGTGAAGGCCGGCACCTTGGGAGATCTCATCAAGGCGCAAATGGAGGGAGCTTCTGAAGGGGATTCCGACGAGGACGCCCGCGGGCGAGAAGCCCTGTCATGAATCGCTCGGAACTCATCGAGCGAGTCGCCGCCAAGCACGACCGGCTCCCCCCCCGGGACGTGGAGCAAGCGGTGAAGATGATGATCGAGCACCTGTCCATGGCGCTCGCCGAGGGATCACGGGTGGAGATTCGCGGCTTCGGCAGCTTCTCGCTGCACTACCGGGCGCCGCGTATTGGGCGCAATCCAAAGACCGGCGAAGCGGTCGCCTTGGCAGGCAAGTACGTGCCGCACTTCAAGCCTGGCAAGGAATTGCGGGAACGGGTTGATGCCACCTACCAAAGGGAG
>JAPPIX010000257.1 GCA_028820495.1 Gammaproteobacteria bacterium | reverse complement strand
GCCGACCGCCAAGGCGTGCGCTGGATGCTCGCGGACTGCGCCGCGGAAATCTACAAGGCGCGCCTGATGCTGCTGCACATCGCCTACAAGGCGGAGAATGGCATGGACCTACGCCAGGAGAACGGCATCGCCAAGGTGTTCCTGGCCAACATGGTGCACCAGGTGGTGGACACCGCCATCCAGTTGCACGGCGCCCTCGGCTACAGCCACGACACCCCCTTGGCCCGCTGGTACACCGGCATTCGCTCGCAACGCCTGGTGGACGGCCCCGATGAGGTGCATCGCTGGCGAGCCGGCGCCAACGTGATCAAGGCGTTCGAGAAGCACGGCACCACGGCCTCGGCCTGCGGCGGTGAGCTGTTCGAGTAGGGCGTCCTGATCAACTGCGCTGCAAGGGCAGCTACGCGACCAAGTTTAATGGCCCCAGCAAGCCTAGCTGCTCTTCCGCCATCTGCGCCCAAGCCCCGGAGAATCGCTGAGTAGGGGAAACGGCCATGGCAATCGAATCGGATCAACGCACCACGGATACACCTGCTGGCCCCGCCGGCGGGGTGGATTACGAATCGGTGCCTGCCGACTACCTGGCGGCTCGCCAACTCAAGAAGGGCGCTGCGGGCTGGGTGCTGCTCGCTGGCCTTGGCGTGTCTTATGTCATTTCAGGGGACTACGCGGGCTGGAACCTAGGGCTGGCCCAAGGGGGCTTCGGCGGCATGCTGATCGCCACCTTGGTCATGGGCGCGATGTACCTGTGCATGGTGCTGACCCTGGCGGAACTCTCCGCCGCGTTGCCGACCGCCGGTGGCGGCTACAGCTTCGCCCGCCGGGCGCTCGGCCCTTGGGGCGGCTACCTGACCGGCACCGCCATCCTGCTGGAGTACGCGCTGGCCCCCGCCGCCATCGCGGTGTTCATCGGCGGCTACGTCAATGCCTTGGTCGGCATCGACGGATGGGTGGTTTACCTGGGCAGCTACCTGATTTTCGTAGGCATCCATCTGTGGGGCGTTGGCGAAGCGCTGAAGACGATGTTCGTCATCTCGCTCTTGGCGGTGCTGGCCATTGGCGTCTTCGCGGTTGGCATGGCCCCCCACTTCGATGCCGCCAACCTCTTCGACATCGCCGTCAACGAGCGCGCCACCGGCGCCAGCGCCTTTTTGCCCGAGGGCTACATCGGCGTTTGGGCGGCGCTGCCGTTCGCCATCTGGCTGTTTCTGGCCGTCGAGGGCGTGCCCTTGGCAGCAGAGGAGGCAGCTGATCCGGCCCGGGACATGCCCCGGGGCATCATCACTGCCATGCTGGTGCTGATTCTGTTCGGTGCCTTGGTGCTGGCGCTGGCGCCGGGCAGCGCCGGAGCTGACTTCATGAAGGACCACGGCGCCCCGTTGGTTGGGGCCTTGGAGGCCGTGTACGGCGAAGGCTCGGCTTTGGCGGCCTTCGTGAACTGGGTGGGCTTGAGCGGGCTGATCGCCAGCTTCTTCTCGATCATCTACGCTTATTCGCGGCAGGTGTTCGCGCTGTCCCGGGCGGGCTACCTGCCAAGAGCGCTGTCGGTGACCAACCGCCGCAAGGCCCCGGTGCTGGCCTTGGTGGTGCCCGGCCTGCTGGGCTTCCTGCTGTCGCTCACCGGCGAAGGCGACCTGATGCTGACCATGGCGGTGTTCGGCGCCACCATCTCCTACGCCCTGATGACCTTCTCCCACATCGTGCTGCGCCGTACCGAACCGGATTTGGAGCGTCCCTACCGCACGCCCGGCGGCACCCTCACCGCAGGGGTAGCGCTGGCACTGTCCGTGGTGGCCTTCCTGTCCACCTTCCTGGCCAACCAGGACGCGGCGATCTGGAGCGCGGCGTTCTACCTCGCCATGGTCGCCTACTTCTTCTTCTACAGCCGCCACCACCTCGTGGCCAACGCGCCGGAAGAGGAGTTCGAAGCCATCGCCTTAGCGGAGCGGGAGCTTGGGTGATGGGCTTTATGGACCGACTTCGTTGAACTGCTCCCGCAATTGGTACTTCAGCACCTTGCCCATGGCGTTGCGGGGCAGCGCGGGGAGGAACAGCACCGACCGGGGATGCTTGTAGCGGGCCAGCAAGCCGTTGAAGCGGGCCAGCAGTTGGCGCTCGTCGAGCGATTCGCCTTCCCGGAGCACGATGCAGGCCACCGGCGCCTGGCCCCAGCGCTCGCTCGGAGCGCCCACCACGGCGTACTCGGCGAGTTCGGGCATGTCGGCCAGGATGTTCTCGATCTCTGCGGGGTAGATGTTCTCGCCGCCGGAGATGATCACGTCCTTCTTGCGGTCGTCGATGGTGTAGAAGCCGTCCGCGTCGCGGTGGCCGATGTCGCCGGTTCGGAACCAGCTGCCGTCGAAAGCGCTTGCCGTGAGTTCAGGTTCCTTGAAGTACGCCGAAAAGAGATTGGGGCCCCGAAGCTGGATTTCGCCAGGCTCGGAACCCTCGACGATCCGTCCGTCATCATCGACGATGCGGGCTTCGCAGTGCATGGCGGGCTTGCCGGCTGAGCCCTGCTTGGCTTGGGCGTCCGCGATGGGCAGGCAGATGGCGGTCGGGGCGCTTTCGGTCAAGCCATAGATCTGCGTCGCCGGCACCCCCCGGTCGTGCCAAGCGTTCAGCAGGGCGTCCGGCACCGTGGATGAACCGGTGCCCACCATGCGCAGGCAGGACAGGTCGGTGTCCATCCAGCGGGGGTGATCGACCAAGGCTTGAATTACCGCCGGAACAGCCAGGAACAACGTCGGTCGCAGGGTCTCGATGGCCCTCAAGGTCTCCCCGGCGTCAAAACGGCGCAACAGGCTGACGCGGGCTCCAGCATAGAAGGCCGGGGAAGTTTGGATGTTGAGGCCCCCAGAGTGGAACAGCGGCAGGACGCTCAGCACATGGTCGCGCACGCTCATTTCCTGGGCGTGAATGGCATTGAGCGCGTTGTAGAACAGGGCCCGCTGCGTGTGCAGCACACCTTTCGCCTGGCCCGTGGTTCCCGATGTGTAGATCAGCAGCGCCGGATCATCCAAGGCGCCAAGGTCGTCGTTGTCGCGCTCTTCGGCGCGGGCGAGCAAGCCGGGATAGTCGGTGTCCATGTTGAAACACTGCAACTTGGGAAGGGCCTGCTGAATCTCGGCGGCCACCGGGGCGAACTCCCCCCCAACGCACAGATACCGCACTTCGCTGTGGGCCACGATCGCCCGCAGCTCCGGCACCGCGAGGCGGTTGTTGAGCGGCATGAACACGCATCCGGCGCGAGCGCAGGCAAACAGCAGCAGCGGCACTTCGCAGGCGTTGAAGTCGAGAAAGGCGATCCGGTCGCCGGGCTCGGCACCGAGCACCTCTACCAGCAGGTTGCGCCGCTGCGCCACCGCCCGGTCCATTTGCCAATACGTGTAGCGCTCCTCGCCGAGGCCCAACGCGAGGCGTTCGCCCGCCCACTCGGCGTTGTGGCGAATCCAGTCACCTAGGCTCTTCATTGAAGGTTAGCGCCTTGACAGGGATTGCTGAGCCAAGTCATTCCAACGGCGCTTCGAGGCTCTCCGCTCCCAACCGCTCGACGCAAATGTCCGGCGTCCAAGGCAGCATCAGGGAGCCGCAGCGAGAGTCGCGGTAGAGTTGCTCCAAGCGCAGGTTCTTGAAGATGGCGCGTCCGCCGCACACCCGAATGGCCTCCACGCACAGGGCGTTGGCGTTCTCCATCACCGTGTACTGGGCGGCATAGGCGCGCAGCCGCTCGGCTTTGCTCGGCTGGTGCTTGGCCTCACGTATGGCCCTTTGGAACAGTGCCTCGGTTTGCTCCAGCCGGATGCGCATGTTGGCCACGGCGAGTTGCTTAACGGGGCTCGCGAGGCTCGCGCCAGCCGGCGGTCCACCCGCCACTTCGCCGCGCAGATACTGGCAGGTGAAGCTGAAGGCGGCGCGGGCGATGCCCATGTAGGTGGGGCACAGGGTAAGAAACATGTGCGGCCAATCCCGCGCCGCCAAGTAGTACAGGCCAGTCGGCAGAAGCTCCGCGCTGGCCGGCACGAACACGTCATTGAATTCGAGGTTGTTGGAAACCGTGCCGCGCATGCCAAGCACGTTCCAGTCGCCGCTGATCGAAAATCCGGGCGCGTCTCCGGGAATGGCCAAGTAGAGAGTGTTGGCGGCGTTCGGCGCACTCTCCCCGGTCAGGGTGCAAAGCACCCCATAGTAGTCCGCGTGCCCGGACAGGGAGGCGAAGTGCTTGCGTCCGTTGATCACGAAGCCGCCCTCCACCGGCGCGGCCTCCGTGCCGAAGGGTGCCTTGCCGGCGGCCGCGGCGCTGTTGGGTTCGGAAAAGGGCTGCGCGAACAGGTGGCCCTCCTCGATCACGCCGCCATATATGGCCGCCCGACGCGCCTCGTGGGCTCGGCGCTGCTCCCCGCTCATCGGCAAGTCATCAGCCAGCCGGCCGGACCAGAGCATGGAGCAGGTGTGCATGTTGAAGGTGAGCGCGGTGGCGCCGCACCAGAAGCCCAACTCCGCCGATATCTGCGCATAGCCCGTGTAGTCCACCCCCAAGCCGCCGTAGGCTTCGGGAATCACAAGGCCGAGAAAGCCCGCGGCGCGCAGGTCGGCGTAATTTTCGGTCGGAAATCGCGCCGAGGCATCGTATTGCGCTGCCCGGCCAAGGAACTTGTCCCGTCCCAATTCGCGGGTGATACCGAGCAGTTCCTCCAAGGAAGCCACGTCAGTGCGCTACAAACGCCGCGATGGCTGCGGTGAAAGCGTCGGGTGTCTCGACGTAAGCCAAGTGGCCGACATCCGGCAGGCACTGATACTTGGCGCCAGGAATGCGCTGCGCCATCTCGGCCACGCTCTGCGGGGGCGCGGTCCGGTCATGCTGGGCGGCGAGACAAAGCGTGGGCGCACGGATGCGCTCCAAATGGACGCGCTCATCGAATGCCACCAAGCACTCGATCACTTGCCGGTAGGTGGTCGCCGGAAGCGGTGCCATGGTCCGCACCGCCGCCTCTATGGCTGCGGCCTTGCTGCGGTCGAAGAACATGGATGTGATCAGTTGACGGGCGAAGTCGCACGGCGCCAAGCCTTCGTCGATCGGCGCCAGGCGAGCTTTGAGGAAGTCCTCGTTCCACCGGCTGCCCGGCTTGCCAAAGGCCGCGCTGGTGTGGGCCAGGATCAGCTTGCCGCAGGCACCGCCACGGCGCAGCCAAGTCTGGGCAACCATGCCGCCGAAGGAGTGCCCTATGACGGCGTGGGGCTCGCTGCCGAGCGCATTGACCAATCGATCCAATCGCGCCGCCAAGGCCGGGAAGCTCATGGCCGCCATCGATGCCGACCCGCCGTAGCCGGGAACGTCCCAAGCCACGCAGCGATAGCGGTCCGACAGGGCCTCCAACTGATGGTCGAACGAGTGGCGGTTGCCGCCCAAGCCGTGCAGGAAGAGAAGCAGCGGGCCGCTGCCGCGTTCCTTGTACGAGGGAATAGGCGGAGTCAAGCAAGCTCGCCCTGCAGTTGGCCGCCGAGCACCACCGCGTCACCGTCCAAGGTGAGGGTGCAGCCGCGCAGCGGCAGGTCGAAGTGGCCGAGCGTATGCCGGCCCGCCACCTCGTTGGCGCCGGTGGAGTATAGGAAGTTGCCGGCGAAGGCGCGCAGTTCGGTGCCGTTGAAGTCGTTCTTGCCGTACATCGTCATCGCGTCCCAGCGCGCCGCCGGGTTCATGCCCCAGCCGAGGTGGCTGGTGGCGTAGGCGTCCTGGTCCTGCCAAGCCTCGAAGTAGACGCGCATGAGGTCCGCATCGACGCCCTCGCCCTCGATGCGCGTGACGTAGTCGTCTTCAATGGTCAGCGCAATCGGCTGGTCCGCGTAGCGCTTGAAGGTCAGGTTGACGTCGCCCCGGTCGAGGACCAAGGTGCCGTTGACGGTGCCGGCAGCGGGAAAGCATAGGCAAAGCCCCCCCGGCCAATGGCTGATCAGTCCGGGGCGCGACACGGTGCCCCAACCGCCGCCCACCACCGCGCCCGCCAGGTTGACGGCCAAATCGGTGCCCGCCTTGGAGGTCACGCGCAAGCCTTGCGCGGCGCGGAACTTGCGCATGCCCGCCTTCACCTTGGCTTCCAGCGCCGCATCGGGCTCCAGCCGCTCAAGCGCCTCCGGATGTTCGTTGGAGATCATGAGCACACGGGCGCCGCCGCCCAGAATCCGCGGCAGTTCGGGCGCGTGCAACAGCCCTTCCACGGTGCAGTCCACCACGAATCCCGCCGCCGCCAGCCCCTTGATCACCGCTTCCCCGCCTTGGATCACGTCCGATGCGCCGGTCGAGCGAACCGGCACCGGTGCGGTCTGCGGCGGCGTGGGAATCATCAGGTGAAAGGGCTTGGCGCACAAGCGCAGCAGCGCCAGCTCCGCCAGCTCTCGATTGATGCTGCGGGACTGGGTCTCCGAGAGAATGGCGACCTCCTCCCCCGCCTGCACCTTGCAACGGCTGAAGACCCGGGCGAAGCAATCGATCCACTTGCCCTCGATCCGTCCCTGCAGCATGAGCCTCCCCCGTTCGATTGCGGCGCAGTATACCAATGTGGCGGGGCGTATTAGCCCAAGCCATCGTAGTTGGTCCAATCCGTCGATAGGGTCGATCCGGCACGGACACAAGCGTGAAAATTCGTGAAAATTCGGATGCAAGTTCCGAATTTTCACATTAGAATGCAGCGATGCTTCATCGTGCCACCTACCTCCATCAGCTTGAAGTCGCCGTTGGCCGATCCCCCATAACTGCCCTGCTCGGGTCGCGTCAATGCGGCAAGACTACGCTAGCGCGGGAGTTCGCGGCGCCTCGGGAGGCAACCTGCTTCGATCTCGAGTCCGAGCCGGACCTTCGCCGGCTTGCCAATCCCGAGCTGGTGTTGGGCGGGCTCGATGGCTTGGTTGTACTGGACGAAATCCAACGCGCACCCCATCTGTTCAACGTACTGAGGGTATTGGTGGACCGCCCCCAAGCGCCATGCCGCTATCTCATTTTGGGCAGTGCGTCGCCAGACTTGGTGCGCGGAGTATCCGAATCACTAGCCGGACGGGTGGAATTCGTTGAACTAGCCGGTTTCGACCTGGCCGAAACGACGACGGATGCTTGGCGGAACCTTTGGTTGCGCGGGGGCCTGCCGCCTTCATACTTGGCCGCGTCGGATGGTGACAGCATGGCTTGGCGGGACGGCTTTGTGCGCACCTTCCTGGAGCGCGACATCCCGCAACTCGGCATCACCATTCCCGCAGCCGCAATGCGCCGATTCTGGACCATGCTGGCGCACTGGCACGGCCAGACTTGGAATGCCTCGGAACTCGGACGGGCCATGTCCACCAGCGACAAGACAGTGCGTAGCTATTTGGATGTGCTGACCGGCACCTACATGGTCCGCCAATTGCAACCCTGGTTCGAGAACACTGCCAAGCGTCAAGTGAAAGCGCCGAAGGTTTATCTACGTGACCCCGGCATCCTGCATACCCTGCTCGGCATCGCAGACGAAGGCTCACTGCTGTCCCATCCGCGCGTCGGCGCCTCATGGGAAGGCTTTGCCATTGAGCAGGTGTTGCGCGCGCTGCGCCCCGCACAAGCCTGGTTCTGGGGCTCCCACAGCGGCGGCGAAGTCGATCTTCTGGTTCTGGAACGGGGCCGCCGCATTGGCTTTGAAGTGAAATTCAGCGAAGCGCCAGATCTAACGCGCAGCATGCACAACGTCATTGACACCCTCAATCTCGACCACCTATTCGTGGTCTGCCCCACGCCGAATTCCTATCCGGTACAGGAGCGCATCAGCATCCTCTCCATTTTTGACTGCCCCGAACTGCCCAACAGAGTAGAAGAAACACTCCAAAAGGCCGATCGTCATCCTTCCCATCCTGCTGCAATTCCCGACTAACTCGATGCGCGTTCTGCTCTACAACCAACTCGACACCGCCGGCATTCCCAACTTCGCGAAGATGAAGCTGTTGCTTGAGGCTGGCGACTTCCGTTCGGCGGAGGTCAAGAAGGTGGGCGACAACCTCTACCGAGCCCGCCTCAATCGCTCCGACCGTCTTCTGTTCTGCTTTGGCCGGCACGGTGGCCGCACCTGCATCCTGGTGTTGGAGCACATCGTCCGGCACGCCTATGAGAAGTCCCGCTTCCTCAACCGGGGAGTGACGGTGGACGAAAGCAAGCTGCCACCTCTGGAAGGCGACGCGCCCGTCGAGGCGGTCGAGCTCGCCTACATCAATCCCGTTCGCCCCGCGTTCAACGTTCTGGACAAGATCATCTCCTTCGACGATGAGCAGGGGGATATTTTCGCCCTGTCGCCCCCCTTGGTGGTCGTGGGGTCCGCAGGCAGCGGCAAGACCGTGCTGACGCTGGAGAAGATGAAGGAAGCCGAGGGCAACGTGCTGTACGTCACGCGCTCCTCCCACTTGGTGGACAATTCCCGGGCGCTGTACTACGGGATGAACTACGAGAACGATAAGCAGGAGGTGAGCTTTCTTTCCTTCCGCGAGTTCCTCGAAAGCATCCGCGTACCAAAGACCCGGGAGGTCGGATTTGTGGATTTTACCCGCTGGTTCGCCCGTCATCGGGTGGCCAGCGGCCTTAAGGACCCTTACCAACTCTTCGAGGAGATCAACGGCGTCATCGCTGGCTCCTCGGCGCAGGGTTGCCTGTCGAAAAGCGAGTATCTGGCGCTCGGCGTGCGCCAATCCATCTACTCGCGGGAGGAGCGGGCGAAGGTTTACGATCTGTTCGTCAAATACCTTGCCCAAATCGCGGAATCCGGCTGCCATGACGTGAACGTCCTGAGCCATGAACACCAGGAGCTGGCGACGTCAACTTGGGATTTCGTAGTGGTCGATGAAGTGCAGGACTTCACGAACGTGCAGCTCGATCTGGTCATGCGCTCCCTCAAGGACCAGCAGCGGTTCATTCTGTGCGGCGACGCCAATCAGATCGTTCACCCCAACTTCTTTTCCTGGACGGGCATCAAAAGATACTTTCATGGGAAGCATGGCGAGACCGGTGCGGAAGCGCCGGTGGACCTGCTGCGCATTCTCACCACCAACTACCGCAATTCCCTTCAAGTCACCGAGACGGCCAATCGCATCCTGCGGCTGAAGCACGCCCGGTTCGGGTCCGTGGACCGAGAAAGCAACTTCCTGGTCAGCAGCAACAGCGATGCGGCAGGGACGGTGACGCTGCTGGCCAACGAGGCCGACGCCATCCGAGAATTTGACGACAAAACCCGGCAGTCCACCCGCTTCGCCGTCATCGTCATGCACGATGAGCAGAAGGCGGCGGCGAAGAGGCAGTTCCACACGCCGCTCATCTTCTCCATTCAGGAAGCCAAGGGCTTGGAGTACGACAACATCATTCTGTACGACTTCGCCTCCGGCGACGAGGCGCGTTTTCGGGAGATTGTGCGGGATGTCGCCCCCGAGAGCCTGAGCGACGGCGAACTGAGATACGCCCGGGCGCGGGACAAGAGCGACAAATCCCTGGAGATCTTCAAGTTCCATATCAATGCGTTGTACGTGGCGGTGACTCGGGCCATCGCCAACGTCTATCTGGTGGAATCGAAGCCGAGGCAACGGCTGTTCGATCTGCTCGGCATCGAAGTTCTCAAGGCCCGGCTTGATCTGGCGCAGCAGCAGTCGAGCCTGGCGGAATGGCAACGGGAAGCGCTGGTGCTGGAACGCCAAGGGAAGACCGAGCAGGCGGAGGAAATCCGCAGCAGAATACTGGGCATTCAGCCGATCTCCTGGCAGCCGCTGACTGGCCAGCGCCTTGAGGCACTGAGCGGCGGGGCAACCAATGGCCGTGCCGTGGTAAACAAGAAGAAGGCGCTGCAACTGTTCATATACGCCCTGTTGAGCCACGATGAGTCCCGTATCGCCAGGCTGGCGTATGCCGGCTTCCGGGCGGCCAAGCGCGCGCCGCAACACCTGCAAACGCTGGCGCAGCACCACTTCATGCCGTATTCAATGAAACGCGCCGACCATGTGCGCAAGCTGGTTGAGCGTTACGGCGTGGACTATCGCGACGCCTTCAATTTCACCCCGCTGATGCTGGCGGCACGTTTCGGCAACTTGGATGTGGCGGCCATGCTGATGGAAATGGGCGCCAACCCCGAGTTGGTCAACAGCGCCGGGCTAAACGCCTTTCAGATCATGCTGCAGGAGGCGACGGTGGACGAGCGCTACGCGAAACGCGCAGCGCCCGGGCTCCACCGACTGTTGGCACCAGCCAGCACCACAGTGATGGTTGACAACAGATTGTTGAAGCTAGACAGCCACAAAGTGGAGTTTCTGTTCGTGCAACTCATGGTGGCGCTCTTTCACACACGGCTGCCATTCAATGTGATGTGCTGGCAACCGGGCTTCAAGGCAGCGGATCTTGCTGAGTTGCTTAGCCTCCTACCGCGCTCAGCGGTGCCGGAACGGCTAACCAAGCGGGCTTACATCAGCGGTGTGCTGGCCAGGAACGAGGTGGACCGGGACTACGCCTACAACCGCCGCATCTTTCGGCGCACCAGCCATGGGGTTTACATCCTCAATCCGAGGATGAGCTTTCGCATCAGCGATGAGTGGTTTCCGGTGTACAAGCTCCTCGACCCCCAGGCTTTCTTCAACTTCGACGCACACGATGAACGCATCGTTCGCCTGCTCGGCAAGGACTTTGTCCTGCGGGAACACGAGGAAGCCCGACGGCGTTTTCTGGCGCTCATTGCCGGGGGATCGTCCACATCCAACCAGCAATTGGCGCTGTTCGACACAGATGACCTAAGTGCCCAGACGACTTCCGGCCGTTGAGCCTTGCAGGCGGCAGTTTCCGCCAGCTTGATGAGCCGCCAACGGAGAAAGCAGTTGATGAAAGCCCTGATGATCCTAGCCTTGGCCGTCAGTTTGCCCGGCGCTGCGTTGGCCGTCGAAAATGCGCCCGCAGCCGCAAAGGCGACGGCAGCCCCCAAAGCGCCTGCGGCCCGAAAGAAACTGCTCTGGGGGGACACCCACCTGCACACCTCCTACTCCTTCGACGCCTTCCTCAACAACAACCTGAGCGCCGACCCCGATACCGCTTACCGCTTCGCCAAGGGCGCACCGGTCATCCATCCTTACCATCGGGCGCGCATGCAGCGCCGCGTGCCGCTGGACTTTCTGGTGGTCTCCGACCATGCGGAGTTCATCGGCGGGTTGCGCGACATTTACCGCAACGGGATCAACCACGACGATGCCGGACTCTGGAGATCGATCCGCAACTGGTTCGTGACGCGCACCATTCGCAATGCGATTGACGAAGGAGAGGGCGTGACCCTGTTTCGCGACGTGCTGCCGGTCAGCGGCGATCCGCGCGCAGCGGCTCGGAACTGGCAGGAAGACGCCGATGCAAGCGCCATGCGGCCATCGCCATCGGTGATGCGCACCGCTTGGGGGGAAATCATAGACGCCGCCGAGGCGCACTATGAGCCGGGGCGCTTCACCAGTCTCATCGGCTGGGAGTGGAGCTCAGTGCCCGGCGGCGCCAACCTGCATCGCATCGTGGTCACGGATGCCGGTGGTGACCAAGCCCGCGCGTTCCAGCCGTTCTCATCCCTCGACAGCCCCTTTCCGGAAGACCTTTGGCAATGGCTGGAACAGACCAGCGAGGCGACCGGCGCCCGTTTCCTGGCCATTCCGCACAACTCCAACATTTCCAAGGGGCTGATGTTCTCCGACACCACGTTGCGCGGCGATCCGATGGACACCGATTACGCCGAGCGGCGCGTGCGGTGGGAGCGGCTGGTGGAGGTGACCCAGATCAAGGGCGATTCGGAAACCCACCCGCTGCTGGCCCCCAACGACGAATTCGCGGACTTTGAGCCCTATCCGTTCTACATCCAGCAGGATGTGCAAACCTATGTGGCCGAAACCGGCGACTATGTTCGTCCGGCGTTGAAGACGGGCTTGCAACTCGGCACGGCGCTGGGCGTCAACCCCTTCCAATTCGGCCTGATCGGCTCCACCGATGCCCACACCGGCCTGTCCACCGCGGATGAGAACAATTTCGGGGGCAAGATGGCCACGGATTCCACGCCGGAAACCAAGATCAATCCGGTGATCGCTGGCGGGTCAAGGGGCTGGACCATGTCCGCTTCGGGCATGGCTGCGGTCTGGGCCGAGGAGAACACCCGCGAAGCCATTCTTAGCGCCATGCGCCGGCGCGAGACCTACGCCACCACCGGGCCGCGCATCCGGGTGCGCTTTTTTGGCGGTTGGGGCTACACGGAGGCCGACCTGCAGGCGGTTGATACCGGCGTTGCCTACGATAAGGGCGTTCCCATGGGCGGTACGCTGGCCGGCGCCGCCAGCGAGGGGCCGCCGATCTTCCTGATCGCCGCCCACAAGGATGCGCGGGGGGCGAATCTGGACCGTGTGCAAGTCGTCAAGGGCTGGCTCGACGCCAACGGGGAGTCCCAAGAGAGGGTTTTCAATGCCGCTTGGTCCGGCGAGCGGCAGGCAACCGCCGACGGCAGGTTGCCACCGGTGGGCAACACGGTGAATCTCACGACCGCCCGATACAGCAATCGGATCGGCGCCGCCGAACTGTCCACGCTGTGGCGGGATCCTGATTTCAATCTGGAGCGGCCAGCGTTCTACTACGTTCGCGTACTGGAGATTCCCACCCCCCGGCATAGCCACTTCGATGCCTTGGCATTGGGCATGGCAGTGCCGAACTACGGGGCCACTGTCATTCAGGAACGCGCCTACACCTCGCCGATTTGGTATCAGCCGGACTAAGCGCGGTCAAACACCCGCTTGTAGCGCAAGGTCTTGCCCTTGCGCGGGTTGATCGTCACGGACATCAACAGGCGTCCGTCCCTGCCCACCTCCAAGCTGCGCTTGACCTTGCGCGTGGTCGATTCGTAATTCGACGTCAGTTTTCGCCGGGACCACTGGCTGCGCATGCCGCGATAGGCGCCCGGCCTGAGTTCTTCGCTGCCGACCCCTTGATAAGTGATCAGCAAGCCGTCGTCAAGCTTCTTGATGGTGAAGGCTTGGCAGCGCAGCATTTGCGGCGGCCCCGGGGTGCCGAGCTCCGGAGCGGGGCCCGGCGAGCCGGTGGGCACGGGAATGCCGCCCACGCTGACGCTGGTGCTGAAGTTGCCGCCGAGGCCCTCCCACCAGCGGCTGGTTGAATTATCTGGCGCAATGGCCTGCGTGCGCTCGACGTTCAATGTCCAAGCGCCCACCAAGGCGAGTTCCTCGGCACTGGCGGCGAACGATAGCGAGGCGCACAGCGCCAAAGCTGACAGGCTTCGAATCACGCTTGGCAGTGTAGCATGGGCTCATGCTGAACATCCGCGCTCTCGATCTGGGCGGTCCGCACGCCTTCAGCCACCACTTCGCCGAAGGCGCCATCACCGTCGTGCTGGGCCGCAACAACGCCGGCAAGACGCGGTTGGCGCGGGCTGTCGCCGGGCTCGACCCCTCCCCGCCCGGCACCGTTTTCATCAACGGCGCCGATGTCAGCACGCTCAGCGCTCGGCGGCGTCGAGTGGGCTTGGTCTATCAGGCCTTTGTCAACTACCCCAACTGGAGCGTGTTCGACAACATCGCCTCACCCATGAAGGCGGCGGGAATGGGGCGAGACAGGGATGATGGGATCGAGATGGCCCGCACGGTCGAAGCCTTGGCCGGCCGCCTGCAGATCGGCGATCTTCTAGACCGCCTTCCCGAAGCCTTGTCGGGGGGGCAGCAGCAACGGGTGGCCATCGCCCGCGCCCTAGCCCAGCAGGGGGACGTGCTGGTCATGGATGAGCCCTTGGTCAACCTCGACTACAAGCTGCGTGAGGAGTTGAGCCTGCAGCTTCGGGAGATCGTCCAATCCGACGGCCCGACGGTGCTCTATCTCACCTCGGACCCGAAGGATGCGTTCACCTTGGGCGACGAAGTCCTGTTGCTTCAGGACCGCGCCAAGCTGCAGAGCGGCACGCCCCTTGAGGTGTACAACGCGCCCGTTTCCGCAGCGGCTGCGGACCTGATGAGCGATCCCGGCGTCAACCGCCTCGGCGAGCAAACCCTGGTTCGCCCGGAGCATCTGCGCCTGGCCCCGTTGGCCGACGGCGACGCGGTCTTCGAAGCCAAAGTCAACAGCGTGGAGACCAGCGGCGCGGAGACCTTCCTGCACTGCCGCGTGGGCGGCGTGGACTGGGTGGCCCGCCTGCCGGGCATGGCGGATGTGAAGGCGGGCGCCCGGGTACGCTTGTATGTTGCCGAGGACGACCTTATTCAGATATAGGCGCAAACTGGGCCAAGCTCTCTCTCAGGACATTCCTCAGCCACTCTATGGCAGGGCCTTCTCCCAAGGCCTTCATCCAGAACATGCCTGTATCAATGGGCGGATCGTCTCCAGCCAAATCGAGTTGCCTGAGAGGCAGGCTGCGGGACATCGCTTCAACCAGCGACTTCGGCGCCGCGGTGACGAAACTCGTGCCAAGCGTCAGCAGTACCGCATCCGTAATCTGTCCAATGGTGACCTGCGGGGCGAGATCGAAGCTCGCGATGCCGGTCTGGACGCGCCTCTGGTGCTTGAAACGACCGATGCTCGGGTCGAACGCCAGGAAAGGGTATTTGAGTAGCTGCTCCATTGAGAGTTGTTGGTCCTCGCTCAACGGATGGTTCGAAGACATGGCGGCCACCACGGGATCCTTGAATATGGGCTGGTACTCGAGTTCGGGCCAGGTCCCGAAGTTCCCGCACACCGCCAGGTCGATATCACCGTTCTTGAGCCACTCGGGCAGATCGACGGGTACGTCCACGAATCTCAGCTTGATTCTCGGTGCCTCACCGGCGAGGCGCGGGAGCAGTTCCTTGCTGATCATGTACGCCAAGTAATCGGGGGTTGCGACAACGAACTTGTGCTCCGCCGTTGCCGGGTCAAATGCCACCGGTTCGAAAAGGTCCTCAATTTCCGCACAAAGCCGGTTCACGCGCGCACGCAACTCCTCGGCCCGTGGGGAAAGGCGCATGGAGCGACCCTGCCGCAGCAGCAAGGGGTCGTTCAACGCTTCACGCAGCCGCGCCAGCGCTCCGCTCATGGCTGGTTGGGAGAGGTTCATTTTCCTTGCTGCGCCAGCCACGCTTTCCTCCTCCAACAGGGCTTGCAGCAGCGGAATCAGATTGAGATTCCTGGTTCTCAACGCCATCTACAGATCCGGCGTCGGCATCAATCCCAACAGGCTGCGACCGTGCTGCTGCAGATTGATGTCGTAGTCCGAGCCCGTGTGCAGCCTGCAGGTGGTGCCGTCACGCCAGTAGCGTTGCATGGCATTGAAGTCCGCGATGGCGCTCGACCCCGCGCCCTTGAACAACCGGTCGATGACATTGACGGCGCGGTCGGTAATGAAGGGCCACTTGGATTGCAATTCCATGAAGGCGCTCTGGGTGAGACGTTCCTTGCGCTCTCCGTATTCCTGCAATTCGTCGAGAAGGTGCTTGAAGTAAACCGAGAGCGATTCGAGTTCGTGAACGGACTCCGCCAAGCGCATGTGGCCTGCCGGGTTGAGGATGCCCTTGGCACGGGTGTAGGCATTCTTTCGCATTCGCTGCCGCTTCTGAAACTGTTCGAGCATGCCGTCTGCGCAGCCGAGAGCCACGGCAGGGAGGAACGTCGTGAAAATGGCGGAGAAGGGCGCGCTGCACATCCAGCCATCCACGGTGCCCTCTCCGCGCGTCCAGCCAAAATTCAATCCGTCAATCGGTTCCAGGTGCTCGGTGGGTACGAACAGCTCGCGGAAAACCAGATCCTTGGACCCGGTCCCGCGCATGCCGGTGGAGTACCAGGTGTCGTCGATGTCGTACTGGCTGTGGTGCGCGAAGAACATGTGGTCCCTGTAGCTGCGCTCCGGATAGTGCGGGTCCGCGGCATTCGGAACCCGAACGCCCACCATGATCCAGTCGGCGTAGTCGCAACCGCTCGACCAGCGGCCCCGCCCGGAAATCAACACGCCGCCATCAACGAGCTTGGCCTTCATCAAGGCGGTTCCGGAGGAGCCAATGACAGTGTCGGCTCCCCCTGACCAGACCTTTTCCTGAACGTCGGGATGAAAGTGCGGCAGGGCTGGTGGATGGATGCCGAGCACCGAGGCCACCCAGCCGGTGGATGGGCACGCCTTGGTCAGCGTCCTGACCCCGTCGCAGTACTCCGACAGGTCAATGTGGTCGCCGCCCCACGCCCTAGGCACCAGCGCTCGGATGAAGCCCGCATTGACGATGTGACGCATGTTCTCGGCTGGTACGGTTCGGGCTGTCTCGGTTTCCGCGGCTCTGGCGGCGATTTCCTCAATGTGGGGCCGGATGCGATCGGCAAGCGTATCGCCCTCGTATCGCTCGATGCGTTGTTGGTTGGAGAACTCCCAGTGCGGCTGGGCGCTCATGCGGCCACCCTAGCGACAACGCCTTGCGCATTGCGAATGATGTCTTCCGCCTCCTCTTCGTTCATGCGCATCCCCTCAGCGCGAATGAAGGTCACGTCGAATATTCCCAAGAACATCAGCAGCGCCTTCAACAACGGCTCCTGGAAATCGAACGCGCTGAACGGCAGATCGGCATAGTCGCCGCCACGCGCTTCGATGACGATGGCCCGCTTGGCGAACAGCAGCCCGCGCGCGACCCCGGGTGCTGCGTACTCGAAGGTCTTGCCCGCGATTGTCACATGGTCGAACCAAGCCTTGAGCTGGGTGCAGATGCTGAAGTTGATCATCGGGGAGCCGATGACGAGCACGTTCGCCGCTTCCAACTGGGCAATGAGGCGGTCCGAGACGGCGACCGCAGTTTGGGTTTCATCGCTCATCTCTGCGGGGGGCGTGGTGGCGGCCTGAAGAATCTCCGGGCCGAAGTGCGGCAGCGGTTCGGTGGCGAGGTCAAGCACCTCGACTTCGACGTTGCGGTGGCTCTCCGTCCACTTGCGGACGAATTGCTCGGACAGGGTGCGCGTCACCGAATTTTCGAGATTCGGACTCGACTGAATGTGCAGCAGTTTAGGCATGTGCTCGACCGTTACAAATGTCGTTTTGGGGAGCATACACCAAGCATTAATCATCCAATTAATCAATATTTGTTAAGTCACGCATCGAGAAAACAGATGTTATTCGCTGCGAGATGTCAGAGGCTGAACGCAGTGCGATTGGGTTGCCTTAAGCACTTCGGCAATCGGTTGGTTGATGCGGTCAATCGGAGCGCTCATCGGACAAACATCACAAATACTTATGCAAGGGTTCACAAATATCGACTGGTTGGATGATTGCGCTTGACTTAGCATTCCTAAGGCAGACGGCGAAGCAGGGTGATAGGGGGGAACCATGGGGACAATTCAAAAGCTGAGCAGCGCTGCCGCGTCGATCATCGTTTTGAGCGGCGCTGTCGCCGCGCAGGATTCTGAGACAAGACAAGGGCTATCAGACGGCTGGATAGAAGAAGTCGTTGTAACGGCAACCCGGCGCGAAACCGGTTTGCAGGAAACTCCCATCGCTCTGACTGCTTTGGGCTCCCAAGCTCTTGAGCAGCGTAACGCCGAGGACTTGCAGGATGTGGCGAAATACACGCCGGGGCTGCAAATCATTGGCCTGGCGGGGCGTGGCGGTGGAGCGGGCAGCAACGTTTCCATTCGCGGAATTGGTACCGACGCCCAGGAGTCTCAAGCTTCAGTAGGCACCTATATCGACGAAGTCTACTTTCCTTCGGGCTTTGGCAACGTGCTCGGACTACTGGACGTGGAACGCGTCGAAGTGCTTCGCGGGCCTCAGGGGACTTTGTTTGGCCGGAACACGATCGCTGGGGCGATTCAATACGTCTCGGTCGCCCCGGAGAACGAATTCTCAAGCTACCTGAAAGGTACGTTCGGCAACTTCGACCGCAAGGGCGGTGAAGGCGCAATGACCCTGCCAATTCACGAGCAGTTCAATGTACGCTTGGCCGCAATGTATGAAGATCAGGACGGGTATGTCTACGATCAATTGAACGACATTGATAGAGGCGCAGAAGAGGTCAAGGCAGGACGCATCCGCGCGCGCTGGGAGCCATCCGACCGTTTGACAGTGGATTTGAAAACGGAACTGATCCGGGTTGAAACCAACGGCCGCACCAACGTCATCGGCGCCGTCAACCCGTTTGCACAGTTTGCGTTCCTTGCGGCGAACCCCGGCGTATGGCTGCCGCCACCGCTGAACATGTTGATTCCGCCGGAGGACCTGACCGGTTTTGATGACACTCTGATATCCCCGCTTGGCGATCCGAGCGACTTCACCATTCGTGGCCTGAACTACCCGGACTTCCTTGACTTTGAATACGATGTGTATCAGGGCACGATCGAGTGGGATCTGACCGACAAGCTGACACTGAAGTCGATCACGGCCCAAGTGGAAAGCGATGCCACGTTCTCACAGGACTTTGACCTCACCCCGTACAACATTCTGGCCACGGAGACGATCGGAGATCTCGAGGCCTTTTCGCAGGAACTCCAGCTTTCAGGCACCGCGTTCAGCGACTCATTATCGTTCGTCACGGGTTTGTACTACTACGATTCCAGCGATGTTGGCACTGCGTCGAGCCTTGTTGGCATTGGCAACCTGCTGCCGCCCGGCGGGGTGCGGGCCGGCATCGACACTGAGTCGATTGCGGTTTACGGCCAAGGTACGCTTGACTTAACTGGTGCCTTTTCGCTCAGCCTGGGCATTCGTTACACCGACGAGAAGGTCACCTCATCGCTCGAAGACATACCCGGCTCGAACTTGGATTTCAAATATGATGACTGGTCGCCGCACATCGGCGTTCAGTATCAAGCTGGCGAAGACGTGATGCTTTACGCGAAGGCCTCAAAGGGCTTCCGTGCGGGTGGCAACACTGCCAGCACCGATTTGCCAAATTTCGGGCTTTCATTCGATCCGGAGGAAGCCTGGACCTATGAGATCGGCGCCCGGACCACATTTGGCGGCGTGTTTCGCTTCAATCCGACCCTGTTCCTCACGGACTGGAGCGACGCCCAGTCCGTGATCATCGTATTCACCCCCGCACCGGTGGCCACCACGCAAAACGTAGGGGATACCGAAATCTATGGTCTGGAGCTTGAGACGGAGTGGGCCGCATCGGAAGTCTTGACGCTCTACCTTTCGGCCGCCCTGATGGAAGGCAAGTACAAAAAACTGTATCCGAACATTGTGGCTTCGGGTGGCCTGACGACCGACGCCGACCTTCCCGCCCTGCCGGATTTCAAGTTCACTCTCGGCGGCAACTACACGCACAGGTTAGACAATGGCATGAGGCTCAGTGTCAGTCTCGACTATTCCTGGATCGACAGGCACCGCTCGTTCTTGCAAGAGCATGGTGCGATTACCCTCGATTCATACGGGCTACTGGGTGCGCGCGCGCAGTTGGACATTACGGAATTCGTGTCACTGGCGTTGTACGGCAACAACCTGACTGACGAGGTCTATTTTCTCGGAGGCACCGACTTCGCCAATGGTGGCACAGTCGGAATTCAGGAGTTGAACGTCGGGCGCGGCCGCGCGTATGGCGCGGAACTCAAGTTCTCGTTCTAGCGGCTGGCGATGCATGCATGGAAACAGGGTATCCGCGCAACGCATGGTATGTGGCCGCTTGGTCGAAGGACCTTGATCAGGCATCGGGCAAGCCCCTGCCGGTCGAGGTCATGGGCGAGCCGATTGCGCTCTGGCGATCGAACGGCGAGCTGGTTGCGTTCGAGGATCGTTGCGTCCACCGTGCGGCGCCCCTGTCGCTGGGCCGCTGCGAGGGCGGCAATCTGCGGTGCATGTACCACGGCTTTCTGTACTCCGCTGCCGGGTCCGTAGTGGAAATTCCGGGGCAGGACTCGGTGCCCGACCATGCGCGCGTGAAAACCTACCCCGTCGCAAGTCGCTCTGGATGGATATGGTTGTGGATGGGGGACACCGAAGCGGCCGATCTCGACTTGATTCCTGATGTCTTCGATCTGGACGACCCCGACTACCTGCTGGTGCCTGGCCAACTGGACTACGAGGCCGAAGCCTCGCTGATCCTCGACAACTTGCTCGACTTCAGCCACCTCACCTATGTTCATTCGGAGAGCTTTGGTTCGGGGTCGGAATTCGCCTACTCCCATCCCCGCTGGGAAACGCTGCCCCGTGGATTGCGCTACTCGAAATGGACAACCGGCACCCGTTCACCGCCTGGGCAGGCAGGGCAGAACAGCGCCGTGGACGTGCTCTTGACCTACGACTTCCTGGTGCCAGGCGTGCTGGTGCTGTGGACCGGCTTGTTCGAAGCGGGAACGGCGGAACACCTCGAGTACGCCCAACCCGATCGCAGTGCCGCCATCGGGGGAGTCAGCGGCAGCAGTCAGGCGGTGACGCCCCTGTCCCGAGGGAGATCGAGGTACTTCTTTTCAGCCGGCCCTCATCGGTCATGCGGCGACGAGCAGGAACGCGAACGGCAGGCGGCGGTTGCGATGCAGGCGTTTCTCGAAGACAAAGCCATGATCGAGGCGCAACAGAAGATCATTGAATCGACGCGACCGGACGTCATGCCTTCCTCCCATGACTGGGCGATCACCTACTTTCACGGATTGCAGCACAAGCTGTCCGGTGGATGAGGCGGAGACCCGCACGCCACCGAGAGCGTCGAAATTGACGTGGCAGACGCATTGGAATCCAAGCAATTCAGGTAAAGGGCGATGGCAGATATCAAACTCCTGCTCACACTGAGCGAGAACTGGACATTGATCGACCCGCGCGACTTGCCGGGTCAGGTCCAGATGGCGGTGGCGGCTGAACAGGCCGGCTTTGATGGCGTGATCATCAGTGACCACATCGTGCTGGGTCAGGGCGCGGATTCGAACGGCGAACCCTTCAACATCCGCGAGTTTGTCGGACCCGGAACCCAGCACCCTTCGACGGCATGGCCAAGCAATATTGTGCTCATGTCAGGCATAGCAGCGAGAACTTCGCGGATTCGAATACTCAGCACAGCGATGATTGCCCCGCTCAGGCATCCGTTGTTGCTCGCCAAGGAACTCGCGACGCTGGACCTGCTGGCACAGGGGAGACTGGTGGTGCTGCCGACCGTAAGCTGGCACGAAAGCGAGTACCAGGCACTGCAGGTGCCTTTTCGACGGCGGGGCCGGATTCTCGACGAACAGCTCAAGGTGATGCGGACGGTTTGGGCTGGGTCTCCAGCCAGCTTCCGGGGTGACTTCTATGAATTCGAGAACGTCTGGCTGGAGCCCGGCCCCTATCGCGCCGGGGGACCGACGCTCTGGTTTGGGGGGGGTGCAGTCAACGACAACATGCTTCGACGACTTGTGGAGTATGGATCGGGGTTCATGGGCACGGGGCCGACCAGCCCCGAAGACCTCGCGAGGATCGCCGACGCCATGAGGGCAGCGGGCCGGGACCTGTCGGAACTGGAGTTTATCGGTGGGCTTGTCGGACGATTCGAATCGCCGGACTCCGTAGCCGACCTCGATGGTGCGCTCAGCACGCTTGAGCGGCAGTTGGTTAGGGGTGTCCGGAGCTTTGTGATCAAGCCGAGCCAGTTTCTGGATGACTTGGCGAGGCTCCCAGAGTTTCTGGCTGAGGTAGTCGAAAAGACCAGCCGGGTCGCCGAGGGGTTCTAGGCACGCAAGCATGACTGACATGACCGGAAAGATTGCCCTGGTTACCGGGGCAGGGTCCGGCATCGGGGAAGCGGTCACCCGCCGGTTCAGGTCGCAGGGCGCCGCCGTCGGCATAGTTGGCCGGCGCGCCGACCTGTTGGATGCACTGGGGAACGAAACAGGCGCCATTCCCTTACCCTGTGACGTCGCCGATTCGGCGGCTGTGAAACAGGCGGTTGAGGAACTTGTGTCGAAGTGCGGTGGCTTGGATGTCGTGGTCAACAATGCAGCGATTAGTGATCGGGGGCGTGTTGACGAGCTTGATGACGATAGCTGGAATCGGATGGTTGAGGTCAACTTGAATGGTGCGTTTCGCATTGCCCGCGAAGCCGTGCCCTACCTCAGGCAGCGTGGCGGTGGAGCAATCGTAAACGTTTCCTCCATTGGCGGCCTGTTCGGCGCGCTTGAAGCAGCGGCCTACGGTACGACCAAGGCGGCGCTGCTCGGGCTGACGCGGTCCATGGCACGGGACTACGGACCCGACGGCATTCGAGTGAACACCATTTGCCCGGGCTGGGTCGATACACCAATGACCGATCCGGCTGTAGGGCTGCTGATGCGCGCGCATGGCCTTTCTCGTGAAGAGGCGCAGAACAAGCTGACGCAGTTCAATCCCATCAGCGGCATGGCAGCGCCCGATGACGTTGCACGTTGCATCGAGTTCCTGGCAACGGATGCTTCTGCCTGTGTCACAGGGACCATTCTGATGGCGGATAACGGTCAATCAATCGTCGACGTCGGATTTATCCCGATTCAGATGGCAACCTTGACCCGCGATCAAGGAAACTAGTCGTCCTGTGCCGCAACCTAAAAAAGGAAACTAATGTCTGCAAGAACCGGTAACCAGTACCTCAGCGGATTGCGCGACAACCGCTCGGTCTGGGTGAATGGCGAGGCGGTGCGCGATGTCACCTCCCATGAGCTGTTCAAGGGCTCCCTGGCCGGCATGGCCGGGTACTTCGACTGGCAGAACGACCACGCCGACGCTTGCCTGATGGCGCATGAAGGCGGGGTTGCGAGCGTCAGCCACCTCATCCCCCGGTGCCGAGAAGATCTGGCCCGCCGGCATGAGTGCCTCCACACCTTGGCGAAGTACAGCGTTGGGATGCTGGGCAGGACCCCCGACTACCTGAACGTGACCTTTGCCGGATTTGCCGGCCAGCCGAGCATCTGGCGGCAAGCGGGCAACGAAGAGTGGCAGGAGAATCTCTGCGCCTTCCAGAAGGAGATCGCCGCCAAGGACCTAGCCCTCACCCACACCATCGTGCACCCCGTCCTTGACAAGCGAATTCCGGACTACGAAGGCGTCAATGGGCAACTGGCGCTGCGCAAAGTGGACGAGACCGCCGATTCGATCGTGGTGTCCGGCGCCCGCATTCTGGCGACGCTGGGGCCGTTTGCCGATGAACTGGCCGTCTATCCGGGGCACCCCATACCCGAGGATCAACCCGACGTTGCCATCGCCTTCTCCGTGCCCATGGATGCGCCGGGCCTGAAAGTGCTCTGCCGGGACCACTACGGCGTCAGCCGCAACGTTTTCGATCATCCGTTCTCCAGCCGCTTCGACGAGCAGGACGCCTTCATCGTGTTCGATCAAGTCGAAGTGCCGAAGCACCGCGTGTTCTGCAACGCCAATCCAACCGTTTTCAATACCGCCATGCGCAACGGCTGGACGGGCAACATCATGCAGCAGACGGTGATTCGGGCGCTGGTCAAGCTGGAGTTCGCCTACGACTTGGCCAACCGCATCGCCAAAGTGACCGGACAGCAGAAACGCGGCGAAGTCACCCACATGCTCGGTGAGCTCTGGTCCTACGCCGAACTGACCCGGGCGGCGCTCAAAGCTGCCGAGGACGGCGCCTCGGACTATGGCGATGGCACTTGGATTTGCGACGAACGTCCGTTCTTCGCACTGCGCCCCACCATGCCCGGCTGGATGGTCCGGGTGAACGACATCCTCAAGACGCTTGGCTCGCACAACCTGCTGGCCACGCCGGCCAGCGCCGACTTCGACGACGAAGCGCTCGAGCCATTGCTGGAGAACTACCTCGGTGGCGCCGACGGAATCCCGGCGGCCGAACGCGCCCGCCTGTTCCGCACGGCTTGGGACATGGTGGGCTCCGGCCTAGGCGGCCGGATGGAACTCTACGAGCGCTTCTATCTGGCCTCCGCGCCGAGAAACTACGCGCTCGCGCACATGCGCGCCCAGCAAACCGCTGAGTGGGAGGCCGTGCCCGAGTTCTGGCGGGCAACGGACGAAATGGCCGCCCGCTATGATCTCGGGGACGGTTGCAATCAAGAAACACGGAGGTACAGGAAATGACCGCAGTAATCGAACTGGGCTATGCGAGATTCGGGGTTTCGGATCTCGATGCGTGGCGAACGTTCGCCAGTGAGGGAATCGGCCTTCAGGTTCATCCGGACAGCGATGACAACACGCTTTTTCTGAGGATGGACCTCTGGCACCACCGGGTCATCCTGGAGCAGGACGGGGCTGACGACCTGACCGGCATCGGGCTGCGGGTGGCGGGCGCCGAGGAGTTTCGGGGCCTGCGTTCAATCCTTGACGAGAACGGCATCAGCTACGAAATCGCCCCGACCGAACTGGCCCGGCAGCGGTGCGTGCTTGAGCTCATGTGCTTCGAGGACCCCGCGGGCAACCCCATCGAGCTCTTCCACGGCCCCCGGGTCGATACCCACCTGCCGTTCCATCCGGGTCGCGGCATGTACGGCAAATTCGTCACCGGCGATGGCGGTCTCGGCCACATGATCATTGCCCACCGGGGGCTTGAGGAGGTTTGGCGGTTCTACCGGCTGCTGGGCATGCGCGGCGGCCTCGAATACCTCATGAAAGCGCCGGACGGCCAGCCGATGGAGATCATGTTCATGGATTGCGGCACCCGCGACCACTCGCTCGCCTTCGGGATGCCTCCGAGGGGCCGGATCAACCACGTCATGTTTGAGGTCGATAACTTCGATGACGTGTTCCACACCTATGAGCGGATCAAGCAGAGCCATCCCATCGTGATTTCACTGGGCAAGCACGCCAACGACCAGATGTTCTCCTTCTACTGCGCGTCGCCATCTGGATTCATGGTCGAGGTCGGTTGCGGCGCGCGCCCGGCGACCTTTGAGTCCGAGTACTACGTTCGCGACACCTACGGCCATCGATTCGACCCGGGGGCGGCGTCATGAGCGAAGCGGATGTCATGCGGGCGGGTTCCGCGCAGCACTACATCGGGGGGCGATTCGTCGATGCCGCTTCCGGTGGGTGCTTTGAGGTTGTCAATCCGGCGACGGAAGAGGCGGTTGCCACTGCCGCCCGGGGCGAAGCAGCGGATATCGACCGAGCGGTCAGCGCGGCCAAGGATGCGTTCGAGGCTGGAGATTGGTCGCGCGCGAAGCCGTCGTTCCGGCGCGAAGTGCTGTTCCGTGCGGCAGACTTGATCGAGGCGCGGTCCGCCGAGATCATGCAGCGGCAGACCTTGGAGATGGGCGGCCCCATCGGCCCGGACCTCGGCAGCCGGCCCCATCCGCTGATGGAGCGATCCGCTTGGAATCTGCGCTTCTTCGCTGAAGAGCAGGAGCAGGCGGGCGATCGCGCCTTCAATCGCGACGATACGTTGTTGACCTACACCATGACCGACCCGGCCGGGGTTTTCGGCCTCATCACGCCGTGGAACGCCCCGATCATGCTGTCCACGTGGAAGATGGCGCCTTGCCTGGCGTACGGCAACTCGGCGATCCACAAGCCGTCGGAAAACTCGCCCCTGTCGATTGGCGTTCTGTGCGAGATCTACGAAGAGGCGGGGTTGCCCCCGGGCGTGTACAACATGGTGCTCGGCTATGGCCAGGAAGCGGGGGTGCCGCTGGTTGAGCACGACGACGTCATCGGCATCTCATTTACAGGTTCGCCAGCCACGGCGCGGGACATTGCCAAACGGGCTGCGCACGGGCTGAAGCGAACCTCCTTCGAGTTGGGCGGCAAGTCGGCCAACATCGTCTTCGCGGACGCCGATCTCGATAAGGCGGTGCCTGCTGCGGCCATGGGCATCTTCATGAACAGCGGCCAAGTCTGCGTGGCGGGCTCCCGCATCCTCGTGCAGAACGAGATCTACGATCGCTTTCTCGAACGGTTCGAGAAAGCCGCCGCCGGGTGGAAGCCAGGCGATCCGATGGAACGGGGCACGAGATTGGGGCCACTGGTCTCCAAGCCGCAGTACGAGCGGGTCATGGGCTATCTGGACCTTGCCCGCGAGGAAGGCCGAGTGCTCTTCGGCGGCAGCCGCCCCGGCGGTTTCGACAAGGGCTACTTCGTTGAACCCACGGCGATCGTTGATGTGCAACCGGATGCGCGGATCTGCCAGGAGGAGATTTTCGGCCCGGTGGCCACGGTCATTCCCTTTGCGGATGCGGACGAGGCCATCGCCATCGCCAACAACTCCGACTACGGGCTGGCCGGGTACATTTGGACCGGGTCCCAGGATACGGCCCACTACGTCAGCCATCGGCTGCAGACCGGCATGATCTGGATCAACTCCGGCTTCAACCGCGACCTGCGCCAGCCGTTCGGCGGCATGAAAATCAGCGGCCTCGGCCGGGAGGGCGGGGATCTAAGCCGCGAGTTCTACACGGAGACCCGCTTTGCCTCCTTCCCGCTTACCCCTCGCGGCGGTGAGCCCGCAGCGGGCCATTGACGAACAACGGAGAAGAACATGAGCGTATTGAAGGGCGACCGACTCGAACAGCGGCGCATCCTAGTCCAAGGCCGGCCGGAATGGACAACGGTGGACGGCGAGGAACTCGTGTTGATGGACGGCCGCCGGATGATCGAAGCCGAAGCCGTCTATCTGCCCCCGTGCGATCCCACCAAGATCATCTGCATCCACCTGAACTATGAGTCGCGCCGCATCGAGTTCCGGGCACCCGACCTGGTCACCCCAACCTATTTCCAGAAGCCGGTCACGGCGGTCAACGCCCATCGCGGCATGCTCAACCGCCCCGACAATTGCCAGTACCTCAACTACGAGGGGGAGGTGGCGGCGATCATCGGCGCCCCGATGAAAAACGTGCCACGGGAGGAGGCGTGGAACTACATCGCCGGGTTCGCCCCGGCCAACGATGTCGGCGCGCAGGACTTCCGCGACACCGATGCGGGCGGCATGACCCGGGTGAAGGGCATGGACGGGTTCTGCCCCCTCGGTCCCGGCATCGTGCGTGGTGTGGACATCCGCGAATCGACCCTGCGCACTTATCTGAACGGCGCTGTCGTTCAGCAGGGCGACGTCAGCGAGATGACCTTCGGCATCGACTACCAGTTGGCGGATCTCTCCCGCCACATCACCTTGCTGCCCGGCGACATCATACTGACCGGCACGCCCGCAAACTCACGACCGATGCAGCCCGGCGACGTGGTGGAAGTGGAGGTTACGGGCCTCGGCCGCTTGACCAACACCGTACAGGACGTTCCGGCCCCGGCGCACGATGTGGGGCACGACCCGACGGACACAGTCGCCGTTCGCCGCGTCGCCCTAGGGGGTGACTGGTGGGCCGAGCAGGATGCCAAGGGAACCGATGACTGAGTAGGGCAACCCGAACGCATCGGGACCGATCAATCCTCGCACTTGATTCGCTTCCCGCGCTTGGGCCAAAGTGACTCAAACACCCCAAGGGCTGTTGTCTTGGCCAGCATCCGCATATCCGGGTTGCACCATCGCTATGAACCAGGCGCCGCGCCGGTGCTTGAGGGCGTTGACCTTGAACTCGGCGACGGCGAGGCCCATGCGGTTCTAGGCGGCTCCGGGGCCGGGAAAACGACGCTGCTGCATCTGCTGGCCGGCCTTTTGCGCCCGAGCGCCGGGACCATCGAGTTCGACGGACGCGACGTCACCGGGGCCAGCCCCGCCGAGCGCCACGTGGCGCAGGTGTTCCAGTTTCCAGTGCTCTACCCCGCCTTGGAAGTGGCGGGCAATCTCGGCTTTCCGCTGGTCAATCGTGGCTGGAGCGCCGCTGCGGTTCGCCGCCGCGTTGGCGAGGTGGCGGAACTGCTGTCCATTGCCGCACTGCTGACGCGCAAGCCCAAGCGGCTATCGTTGTTCGAAAAGCAGTTGACCGCCATCGGCCGGGCGTTGGTGCGCCCGGACGTGGCCTTGGTGCTGCTCGATGAGCCGCTCACTGCCGTGGAGCCTGCCGCCAAGTGGCGGTTGCGCCAAGCCCTGAAGGCGGTGCAGGACGAACTCGGGCTGACCATGATCTACGTCACCCACGACCAGACCGAGGCGCTGACCTTCGCCGAACGCATCACGCTGCTGCACCACGGCAAGGTGCTGCAAACGGGCAGCCCTGAAGCGCTTTACCAACAGCCAGCCCACGAGGCGGTGGCCCGCTTCATCGGCTCGCCGGGCATGAACCTGATTGACGGAGAGGTCGCGGCGGGAAGCATCCGCTGCAACGGCCAAGCGCTTGGCACGACGGCGGCAGCGGACGGACGCTGCGTGTTGGGCTTTCGTCCTGAATGGGCGGCAGTTGGCGACCGAGGGGTTCCCGTGACCGTGCGCAGCACCCGGGCGCTCGGCACCCTCAGCGGCGCGGCCACCGGGCTGGTAACCGCGGAATTGGGCGGCAAGGCGATCCATGTGCAGCAACGCCTGGATGGCTCGGTTGGGGACCAGGCCCGCCTGCACATTGACCCGTCCCGAATCCTGCTTTACCGCGACG
This sequence comes from Gammaproteobacteria bacterium, assembly GCA_028820495.1. GTDB lineage: Bacteria > Pseudomonadota > Gammaproteobacteria > Pseudomonadales > Azotimanducaceae > Azophilus. Next base: position 9,807 of record JAPPIX010000257.1, on the reverse strand, counting down.
GCTGGCTGGTGAACGATGCAGCGGGCTAACAACAAGGCTTGGCTGGCGGTGGCGCCGGTGGTGCTGGTGGTCGCCTTCACCGCCATCGCCCCCTTGATGACCGTGGTCAACTACTCCGTGCAGGACATCTTCGATGTGCACACGCGCCTCTTTGTTGGCCTCGACTGGTATCGGGAGACCTTGCGCGATTCCCGTTTCCTGGAGGCGTTGGCGCGGCAGTTGGGCTTCAGCGCTCTGGTATTGGCCTTGGAGATTCCCTTGGGCATCTGGATTGCCCGCTGCATGCCCTTGCAAGGCCGGATGACGGTGGCCTTCCTCATCGTCCTGGCGGTGCCGCTGCTGATTCCATGGAACGTGGTGGGCGTCATCTGGCAGATTTTCGCCCGCCCCGACATCGGGCTGCTGGGCGCGGCGGTGACGGCCCTCGGGGTGTCGTACAACTACACGAGTTCTGCCCTCGATGCCTGGATCACCTTGGTGTTGATGGACATGTGGCATTGGACGTCGTTGGTGGCGCTGCTCTGCTTTGCAGGCTTGGCGGCCATTCCGCCGGCCTACTACCAAGCCGCCGAACTCGACGGGGCGAGCCGTTGGCAGGTGTTTCGCCACGTGGAGCTGCCGCACTTGAAGTCGGTGCTCACCATCGCCGTGCTGCTGCGGCTGATGGACAGCCTGATGATCTACACCGAACCCTTCGTGCTGACCGGCGGCGGGCCCGGTGCGAGCACTACCTTCTTGAGCCAGTACCTGACCGGCATGGCGGTCGGCCAGTTTGATCTCGGCCCGGCAGCGGCCTTCTCGGTGCTGTACTTCCTGTTGATCCTGTTGCTGTGCTGGCTGTTCTACACCAGCGTGATGAAGCGCGGCGATGAAGCGGCCTAGCAGGCGGCAGGTCCCATGAGCGCCCCCAACGGCAAGGCCCATTGGAGCCTGTATCTCTACTGCCTGTTTCTGCTGGTGCCCCTGTACTGGCTCATCAGCATGGCGGTCAAGTCCAATCGGGACATCTTGGGCGGATTGGAGCTCGTGCCCGGCAACCCGACGCTGGCCAACTTCATTGAGGTCGCCACCAACCCCGCTTGGTACGGGGCCTTCATCAACTCCCTAACCTACGTCTCCCTCAACGCCGCCCTGTCCATCACGGTGGCGCTGCCAGCCGCCTATGCGTTCTCGCGCTACCGTTTCCTTGGCGACAAGCAACTCTTCTTCTGGCTGCTGACCAACCGCATGGCGCCGCCCGCGGTGTTCTTGCTGCCGTTCTTCCAGCTCTACTCCGCTGTCGGCCTGTTTGACACGCCGCTGGCGGTGGCCTTGGCCCACTGCCTGTTCACCGTGCCCTTGGCGGTGTGGATCCTGGAGGGTTTCGTATCCGCGGTGCCCAAGGAACTCGACGAGATGGCGGCTATCGACGGGCACTCCTTCCCGTTCTTCTTCTTCCGCATCTTCATTCCGGTGATTCGGGGCGGCATCGGCGTCACCCTTTTCTTCTGCTTCATGTTCAGTTGGGTGGAACTGCTGATCGCCCGCACCTTGACCGCCAGCGAAGCCAAGCCCATCGTGGTCGCGATGACCCGCACGGTGAGCGCCTCGGGGCTTGATTGGGGCGTGCTGGCTGCCGCCGGGGTGCTGACCATCCTGCCGGGGCTGGCCGTGGTCTGGTTTGTGCGCCGCCACCTGGTCAAGGGCTTCGCCATGGGTCGGGTGTGATGGCCTGGATGGCGTGGACTTGGCAGACCGCCCTGTTCTTCGGCGCGGTGGGGCTTGGGCTGGCGGTGATGACGCTGGCGGAAATTCGCTGGCCGACTCAATCCAGGCGCGGCTTCCTGCCCATGGCCACCACCCGCGGCGACCGCTTCTTCATCAGCCTGCTGGGCAGCGCCTTCATTCACATCGCCTGGCTTTCGGCAACCGATCTGCCGATCGCCTTGGCGGGCCTGCTGAGCTTGGCCTATGCCGCGCTGGTGTTGAGCAAGGGGTAGCTTGGCCTATCTACCGCCCCGGCGGGTTGTCTGCCAGATAGTCGTGCAGCGTCTCGTGGAAGCGGCGCACCCGGGTTTCTTGGGCTGCCAGATAAGGTTCCTGGTAGCCCCTTGAGCGCCAGCCGGTGTACTGGCCGGCATTCAATTGCCAATCTTGGAACACCACTTGGTCAGACAGGTCGAGCACGCCCTGGCCGTTGTCGTACTCGCGAAAGTCGAACTCCGCTTCCTCGAACTTCAGGGGATTGCGGGCCGTGCGGTTGATGATCTCGTTCTGGCCCTCGACCGGATAGATCATCGACCACAGATCGAAGTAGCACTTCTCCGGGTCGGTGGGGTGGGGCTCCCAGCGAAACAGGCCGAAGTTGTCGGATGATGCGCCAAAGGCGATGTTGGGGAAGATGGTTGAGAAGGGGCTTTCGGTCAGCTCCTCATCGGTCAGATGCTCGTAGTGCAAGTAGCCCATCTTCTTCCACAGCTTGCGCTTGGCCGCCTTGAGGTCGCGCCAGCCCTGCATCACCTTGGTTTCGAAGTCCGGGTAGCCGTCCGGGTCGAGGCCCCAGCGCTTGAGCTCGCCGTCCCAAGGGTGCGGCTCGCCGTCTGGCAGCCGGTCGCGCAGCGACGGGCGGCCCATCTGGATGATGCGGGCGTGGCCCATGGGGAACATCTCGAAGCGGGACGTGAAGTGGTCCTGGTCGATCACCGGCGGCACCTGCGGGTGGGCGGTGCGGGTGTGGTAGGACTCGTTGAAGTTGTCTGACCAGAATTTCCAGTTGCAGTCGAGGGCAACGCGCATCCAGCGGGCGCGCACGGTCTTCTCGAACTGGAAGTTGCGGTAGATTTCCGGCAGCGGGGCCAGGTAGTCCATCAGCGGCGGCGCTTGCTCGTCCATGGTGTACCAGACCAGGCCAGCCCAGGTGGCCACCCGCACCTCCTTAAGCTTTAGCTTGCCCACCGGGTCGCCTTGGGGAAAGTCGTCCCGGTCGGGGCAGTCCTGCAGCACGCCGTCCTTGCCCCACCGCCAGCCGTGGTAGGGGCAGTGGAAGCAATCGCGGGGGCCATGGTCCCAGACCAGCCGCTGGGCGCGGTGGCCGCAGACGTTGTAGAACCCCTTCAGCGAACCGTCGGCCTGCTTCACGACGATGACGGACTCGCGCATGAAGTCGTGGACGATGGTGTCGCCGGGCTGCTCAAGCTGATTCACCCGCCCGGCGATGTGCCAGATCTTGGTCCACAGATGATCCCACTCACGCTGCATGAAGTCGCGGCAGTAGTAGCGCTCCTGGGTGATGGGATCACCCCGCAGAAGGCTCGGATCCTTGCCATCCATCGCCAGCGGGTGCTTTACGATGCCGTTCATCACGCCTCCCCGATGTCGCCGTTCCCGAAGAAGATTGTAACCGCCCCGAGCGGGGGTGTCGCGGTGGCCACCACCAGCGCATTCTCTCTATACTTGCCCACCGTTTTTTCACTCGCCAGCACTAGGAAACCGACATGAAGCCATGGGCCGCCATTCCCGCCCTGCTTGCGCTCAGCGCTTGCGGGGGCGACCAGCCGCCTGCCGATAAGGCTGTGGACTACGCGGCCAACGCCGCCCGCTGGGTGGATGAAGAGTTCCAACCCTCCACCTTGAGCCGTGACGAGCAACTCGCGGAACTGGCTTGGTTCACCGAGGCCGCAGCGCCCTATCGGCACCTCGAGATCAGCGTGGTGTCCGAGGCGCTCACCACCCATGCCTACGAGTCCGAGGTGCTCGCCCGAGCCTTCACCGAGACAACCGGGCTCAAGGTCACCCACGATCTGATTCAGGAAGGCGACGTCATCGAGAAGCTGCAGACCCAGATGCAGTCCGGGCAGAACGTCTATGACGCCTACGTCAACGACTCCGACCTGATCGGCACCCATTCCCGCTACGGCTACGTGGTGCCCCTGTCGGACTTCATGGCGGGCGAGGGCGCGGCGGTGACCCTGCCCACCCTGGACGTGGACGACTTCATCGGCAAGAGCTTCACCACGGGCCCGGACGGCAAGCTCTACCAACTGCCGGACCAACAGTTCGCCAACCTGTACTGGTTCCGCTACGACTGGTTCCAGCGCGAGGATTTGCGCAGCCGCTTTCAGGAGGCCTACGGCTATGAACTCGGCGTGCCGGTGAATTGGTCCGCCTACGAGGACATCGCTGAGTTCTTTTCCGAAACGGTCAAGACCATCGATGGGGAGCCCGTGTACGGGCATATGGACTACGGCAAGAAGGACCCCTCCCTCGGCTGGCGCTTCACCGACGCTTGGCTGTCCATGGCCGGGGCCGGAGATGTGGGCATTCCCAACGGCAAGCCGGTGGATGAATGGGGCATTCGGGTGGCAGGCTGCCAGCCAGTGGGCGCCTCCGTCAGCCACGGCGGCGCAGCCAACAGCCCGGCAGCGGTGTTTGCGTTGCGCAAGTACATGGAGTGGCTCAAGCGCTTCGCGCCGCCCGAGGCCCAAGGCATGACCTTTTCCGAAGCCGGGCCGGTGCCCGCCCAAGGGCGCATCGCCCAGCAGATATTCTGGTACACCACCTTCACGGCGGACATGATCGAACCGGGGCTGGCGGTGGTGCACGAGGACGGCTCGCCCAAATGGCGCATGGCCCCCTCGCCACGCGGCCCCTATTGGGAAGACGGCATGAAGCTCGGCTACCAGGACGCGGGCTCCTGGACGCTGCTGAAGAGCACGCCCTTGGAGCGGCGGCAGGCGGCTTGGCTCTATGCGCAATTCGTGGTGTCCAAGACCGTCTCGCTCAAGAAGACGCTGGTGGGCCTGACGCCCATCCGCGAGTCGGATCTCAATTCCGCCGCCATGACCGAGGCCGCCCCGCGCTTGGGCGGCTTGGTGGAGTTCTACCGCAGTCCCGCCCGCGTCGCTTGGACGCCGACCGGCACCAACGTGCCCGACTACCCGAAGTTGGCGCAGCTCTGGTGGCCCAACGTGGCCAACGCCGTCAGCGGCGCGGTCTCGCCGCAAGAGGCCATGGACACCCTGGCCCGGGAGCAGGATGAGGTGCTGGCCCGCTTGGAGCGCATCGGCATTCAGGGCGACTGCGGCCCAAGGCTCAACCCGGAGGCCGATCCGGAGGAATGGCTATCCAAACCGGGCGCACCCAAGCCTAGGCTCGACAACGAAAAGCCCAAGGGGCGCACCGTACCCTACGACCAACTGATCAAGGCCTGGCGGGAAGGGCGGGCCACGTGATGGAGAGCGCATTCCAATGGTGCAATCGAGGGCAAGATGCCCTCGCTCCGGGAAACAGCCTTGAACGAAGGTCGGAGCGAGGGCATCTTGCCCTCGAACTTCTGGGGGCCGAATTCGGTCCCCAGCGCAGCGCAGTTGACTGGTTCTGAGCGGCATCCCGTGCTGCAGCGCCTAGTCCGGAAGGCCGAACAAGCCTATGTGCGGCTGCTCAATCGGCCAGGCTGGCTGATCGTTGGCCTGACCGGCGCATTGCTGCTGGCGGCGGGCTATGCGTCCCGATTCAGCTTTGACGCTTCGGCCGACACCTTGGTGGTGCAGGACGATCCGGACCTCGCCCTCTATCGGGAAATCTCCGCGGTCTTTGGTGGCGACGACTTCCTGCTGGTCACGTTCACGCCCCACGAGGGGCCTCTGCTGTCGATGGCCAATGTGCGCCTGCTCGCGGAGCTGCAAGACCGCTTGGGGGCGATCGAAGGCGTCACGTCGGTGTTTTCAGTGCTGGATGCGCCCTTGCTGAAAAGCCCCCCGGTGCCGCTCGATGAACTGGCCGAAGGCTTCCGCACGCTGTTGTCGCCGGATACGGATCGGGCGCTGGCGGTCGAGGAGCTGTCCGGCAGCCCGTTCTTCCGCGAACTGCTCATATCAGCCGATGGCCGAACTGCGGCCTTGCGGGTGGAGCTCATCCCCCTGCCCGCCCTCGAACGCGAGAACACCGCCGAACGCCGCCGCCAACTGGCGGACCGGGCGGCGCTCATTGAAGCCGTGCGCAGGGTTCGGGGGGAGTTTGCCAGCCGGGCCACGCTGCACTTGGGTGGGGTGCCCATGATCGCCGCCGACATGATCGCCTTTGTCAAAAGCGACCTAGCTGTCTTTGGCGGCTTGGTTTTGGTGTTGGTGATGGGCGTGCTCTACGCCGCCTTCCGGCAGATTCGCTGGGTGGTTCTGCCCTTGGGCGCAGCCGCCGCCAGCATCGTCGCCACCATGGGCGCGCTCGGCTTCCTGTACAAGCCGGCCACTGTCATCTCCTCCAACTTCGTGGCCCTGCTGGCCATCATGACCATCTCCCTGAACATCCATCTCATCGTGCGCTACCGGGAGTTGGCGCAGGCGCAAGGCGCGCGCAGCGTTCGGGAAATCGTCGCCGCCACCATGACCAGCAAGTTCTCCCCCTGCCTGTACACGGCGCTCACCACCATGGCTGCCTTCGGTTCGTTGACGGCCAGCGACATCGTACCGGTCGAAGACTTCGGCCTGATGATGTGCATCGGCGTGCTGTTCGCGCTGCTGATTGCCTTCACCTTGTTTCCCGCCGTGCTCATGCTGTTGCCGAGGGGCGCACCCCAGGGCGGGCGCCGGTTCTCGGCCGGGTTGGTGGCGGGCTTGAGCCGGCTCGCCGTGCAGCGGTCCGGCACCGTGGGGGCAGTGGCCGTCGCGGCGCTGGTTCTGACCGCTGCGGGTGTGGCCCAGTTATCCGTGGACAACCGCTTCATCGACTACTTCAAGGACGACACCGACATCAATCAGGGCATGGTCTACATCGACCAGCATTTGGGCGGCACCGCGCCTTTCGACGTGGTTCTCAACTTTGAACCTTGGCAGGCATCCGCCGACGATTTCTTCGATGACTTCGAAGACGGGGACCTGTTTGCCGATGAGGCCGAGGCAGACCCCTTCCCGGAACGCTATTGGTTCACCCGGGACAAGCTCGACCGGATCAGGGCGGTGCATCGTTACCTCGAAGCCCGGCCGGAGGTCGGCAAGGTGGTATCGCTGGCATCACTGGATGACTTGGCCATGGAATTCACCGGCGGCGAGCCCCTGAACAATGTGCAGATTGCCGCCATCCTGGCAGCGCTGCCGCCGGATCTCCGCGAGGAGATCATTCGTCCCTATGCCGCTCCGGCCATCGGCCAAGCGAGGCTCTGGGCGCGCGTGATCGAAAGCGGCCCCTACTTCGACCGCGAGGCGCTGGTCACGGACATCAAGCGCCATGCCGCCGGGGAAGTGGGCTTCGGCGAGGACAACGTGGCGGTGGCCGGCATGGTGGTGCTGTTCAACGCCATGGTGCAAAAGCTGGTCACCTCGCAGGTGGACACCTTGGGCTACGTGTTGCTAGCCACCTTCGCCATGTTCCTAGTGCTGTTGCGCTCCCCCCTGTTCGCCCTGCTGGGCTTGGTTCCCAACGTGCTGGCCGCCGCCGCAGTGCTCGCCGTCATGGGCTTTGCCGGCATCTCCCTGGACATGATGACCACCGCCATCGCCGCCGTCTCGGTGGGCATCGGCGTCGATTTCGCCATTCATTACCTGCACCGCTACCGAGTGGAACGGGCCCAGGCGCCGGACGCCGGCACTGCCATCGTACGCACCCACGGCGCCATTGGCCGGGCCCTCTTTCTGACCGGCGTGACCATCATGGTGGGCTTCTCGGTGCTCTGCTTCTCGAACTTCGTGCCCACCATCCTGTTTGGCCTGCTGGTCGCCTTGGCCATGGCACTGGCCTTCCTGGCCAACCTGACCCTGCTGCCCAGCCTGCTGACGCTGACCGACCGCTGGGTCCACGCCCGCTCCGCCTGAGTGTTGAAGGGGCTTGCCGCCCAAGTGTATGCTCGATTCAGCACGTGTGAACCGGATCTTCATCATGGCCTACAAGCAGATATTGGTGGCAGTTGACTTGACGGAGGAGGCGGACGAAGTATTGGCCACGGCCCATTCAGTGGCGGATCAGCAGGACGCCCGGCTGCGCAGCGTCACCGTGGTCAAGCCCCTGACCCAAGCGTACGGCGGCTTGGACATGGCGCCCATGGCCAGCGACGCGGTGTCCTTTGAGGAGGAGGCCCTGCGACAAGCGCGGGATCAACTCCTGGAGCTATCCGCCGAGTACGGCATCGGGGCAGATGACGCCTTGGTGCGCCTTGGCTCGCCAGCCCACGAGATACGCGCTCTTGCGGCGGAAAGCGAAGCTGATCTGATCGTCATAGGCACCCACGGCAAGCACGGCTTGGGGCTGTTGCTTGGATCGACGGCCAATGCCGTGCTGCATGGCGTGCCCTGCGACGTGCTGGCGGTGAAGATCCATCCGTTGACGGGCTAAGCTGCAGTTCTCGTTTCGGCTTTATCGTTCGCCTCCAGCGGCACTCCCGGAGCGAGGGCGTCCCGCCCTCGATAGGATCCCTCGTTTCATTTCGAGGGCAAGATGCCCTCGCTCCGCCAAATGAGAACTGCTGCTGGCTTACTTCGCGAAGTGGGCCCTGAGCGTCAATAGCAGCCGTTCACCCATCGACAGCAGGGTGGTGGCCACCAGCAGCCAAGCGAGGGCTTCGCCCAGCACCACCGGCAGCCATTCCCCCCAAGCCAAGGCGTTCGGCACGATGACCACGCCAGCGACGGCGAAGTAGCCAATGCCATTGGACTTGCCGATGCGATTGGTGCGCAGGGGCTGGCCGGCGAGGGCGCGGGAGTCGAGCGCATACTGGAGAAAGGCCAAGGGAACCAGGATCGGCAGCAACCACGGAATCCAGCCCGCGCTCGCGAGCCCGCCTAAGGTGAAGGTGACGAAGGCGCAGTCGGTGCCGTGGTCGAACAAGCCGCCACCACTCGACGCGGCACCAAAGCGCCGAGCCAAGATGCCATCGAAGACGTCGGTGACGATGGCCAGAAGCCACAGCAGCAACGCGGCCAGCCAATGCTCTCCTGCGGCGGACCACCCCGCCGCCGGGGCCGCGGCCAGGCGCAGGGCGGTCAGGACGTTCGCCCAATTCACTGGACGGACATCCTTGGAGCGGAATTCACGCCGATGGCCATCCCGCCGCGTTGATCGGTCACTCTAGCCGCGGCGCTGCAGCAGCCAGCTACGCAGGGATGCCGACACCAAGTCGGCCGCGTCCTGCTGGACGAAGTGGCCGGCACCGGGAACGGTCACCAAGGTCAGGTCGCGTTCCAGCCAGTTCCAAGTGCCGTTCAAGGCCGCTGGCAGCAGCGCTTGGTCGTCCAGCCCGTGGAACATGAGCACCGGCATTTGCACTTTTGGCGGCGACGGAGGCGTCAAGCCTGCCTCGCCAGAGTCAGCCCGCGGATAGTTGGCCTTGTAGTAGTTGAGCATGGCTTCAAAGTCTGAGCGCTCAAAGGCCTTGACATAGTGGGCGCGGGCGTCCTCATCGGACACCCACCCGGCCAAGCCTTCGGCGGTCAGCATCTTGTGGGCACCGGGTTGCTGGAAGTCACGGGCGTATTGGCTGTTGGCCTGCTGGGCTGGATTGTTCATCAGTTCACGGGCCAGCCCGTTCGGATGCGGCAGGTTGAGGATGACGAGCAAGTCCACCAGTTCCGGGCGGGCCATGGCGATGTTCCAAGCCACGGCGCCACCCCAGTCATGGCCGACGACGATGGCTTTCTCCGCACCTTCGGCGGCGATGACCGCCGCCACATCGCCGACCAGCAGCGGCATGGCATAGTTGTCAACCCCCTGGGGCTGCCCGCTTCGGTTGTAGCCGCGCTGGTCGATGGCAGCCACCTTGAAGCGATCCTGCAAAGCGTTCATCTGGTGCCGCCATGAGTACCAGTAGTCCGGGAAGCCGTGAATCATGACCACCAAGGGCCC
>JAPPIX010000291.1 GCA_028820495.1 Gammaproteobacteria bacterium | reverse complement strand
ATGGCGGGGTCGATGGACAGGCGGTTGAGGATGCTCGGCAGCAGGCTGCCGGAGACGACGGCGACCACGAGGTTGATGACCAAGGCCACGGCGATGACCATGCCGAGCAGCGGGTCCTGGAAGGCGACCAGCGCCGCCAACGCCACCAAGCTGGCCCACAGCAGGCCGTTCAGCAAGGCGACGGCGAACTCCCGGTTCATCAGCCACAGGAGGTTGGCGCGGTTGACGTGGCCAAGGACGATGCCGCGGATCATCAGGGTGAGCGTTTGGGTGCCGGCGATGCCGCCCATGCTGGCGACGATGGGCAGCAGCACGGCCAGCGCCACGACCTTGCCGATGGTCGCCTCGAAGACGTTGATGACCGCCGCCGCCAGGAATGCGGTGATGAGGTTGATGCCAAGCCAGATGGCGCGGCGGCGGGCCGACTTCATCACCGGGGCGAAGGTGTCCTCGTCCGGGTCGAGTCCGGCCCGGGCCAGCACGGCCTCGTCGGCGTCCTCGGCGATGACGTCCACCACGTCGTCGATGGTGATGCGGCCGAGCAGCTTGCGCTCCTGGTTCAGGACCGGGGCGGAGACCAGGTCCTCCTCGCTGAATATGGCAGCCACTTCCCGGTCCGGCATGTCCACCGGAATGGCCCGGGAATTGGCCTCCATGACCTCGCGCACCGTGACGCTGGAGTCCGAGGTCAGGATGCGCGACAGGGGCAGGGTGCCGACGTATTCGTTGCGGCTGTTGACGACGATCAGCGCATCGGTGTTCTTTGGCAGTTCCTTGCGCAGGCGCAGGTAGCGCAGCACGATCTCCAAGGCGTGGCGCGGATGCACCGTCACCACGTCCATGTCCATCAGGCCGCCAGCGCTGTCCTCCGCATAGGACAGAACCGATTCCACCCGTTGACGTGCCGCCGAGTCCATGGAGTTGAGCACTTGGGCGGCGATCGCATCCGGCAACTGCTGCAGCAGGTCGGCTTGGTCGTCCACATCGAGGTCATCCGCGGCGGCCACCAGTTGGGCGGTGTCCATGCCTTCGACGATTTCGCTGAGCACGTCATCGCCCAAGTGGTGCAGCACCTGGCCGGCGGCGTCGTCATCGATGAGGTCCCAGATGTAGCGCCGCACCTTGGGCGGCGTGGCCTCCAGCAGGTTGGCCACCTCCGGCGCCTTGAGGGAGCGCAGCAGGTGGCGCTGATCGCCCAAGGTGCCCGCCCCGTAGGACTGCAGCACCTCGCCGAATCGCTGTTCAAAGTGCACAGACATGGGTTTCCCGGATTTTTCCGCCGTTCAAGCCAGGACTCAGCGAGCTAAGTGGCCAGCCACTGAGCTGCACTGCAGCTACGCCTCTTCGCCGAACCGGTCGTCGATGAGCTGCCGAATGGCGGCGAACGCCTCCGCCTCGTCCTCGCCTTCAACGCGCAGTTCCAGCGTGGTGCCCACCGGGGCGGCGAGCAGCAGGACGCTCATGATGCTCTTGGCGTCCACTAGGGTGCCGTCCTTGCCCAGTTGGATGTCGCCAGTGAAGGTCTTGGCCAGATGCACCAGCTTGGCCGCGGCTCGGGCGTGCAATCCCAATTGATTGCTCAAGGTGACTTGAGTTCGTTTCATGCCGATTCCCTGACCGCTCTGGAGGCCGTGGACGCCGGGCCGACTTCCCGGTGGCGCACCAGAACATTGGCGTAGCGCTGCGCGAAATGGGCGCCGAGTTGCTCCGCCATGTGGACGCTGCGGTGTTGCCCGCCAGTGCAGCCGAGCGCCACGGTCATGTAAGTGCGGCGGTTGGCCTCGAAGCGGGGCAGCCAAGCGTCCAGGAAGGTGATGATGTCGCCCTGCATCTTGCACACCACATCGTTCTTGGCCAGAAAGTCCCGCACCGGGCGATCCAATCCCGTCAGCGGCCGCAGCGCCTCCACCCAATAGGGATTGGGCAGGCAGCGGACGTCGAACACCAGATCCGCATCCACCGGCACGCCGAACTTGAAGCCGAAGGAGCGAAACAGGAGGTTCAAGCCCGCAGGCCGCTGGTCAGCGACGCGCTCCTCGATCAGGCCCGCCAAAGTCGGCCCCTCCAGTTGGGTGGTGTCGATGGTCAGGTCGGCTAGGGCGGCGATGTCGTCCAGCAGGCGGCTTTCGGCGTCGATCGCCTGGCGCAGGTCCGTGTTGCCGTCGGTCAATGGATGCCGCCGGCGGGTTTCGCTGAACCGCTTGACCAAGGTGGGGCTCGAGGCGTTCAGGTAGATGATTTCGCATTGAACCTGCTCGTCGCGGTCAAGCTCGGCCCGGATTTCCGGCAGTTGGGCGATGCCGGCGCTGCGGGCGTCGATGCCGATGGCCAAGTCGTGCTGGCGCAGCATGGGATCAACGGTCGCCTCGCTGATTAGCGACCTCAGCAGGGTCACCGGGAAATTGTCGATGCAGTGGTAGTCGGCATCCTCCAAGGCGCGCAGCGCCGTGCTCTTGCCGGAACCGGAACGGCCACTGATGATGATGAGCTTCATGGCATGGCCTCCCGTGCATCCGGTAAGGGCGCTAGCTCTTGCGCAGCCGCCACAAATCGTCGCTTGAGCGCTTCGGCTGAGCTGGCGCTGCGCAGCCGGGCCCGCTCGGCTGGATCGCCGAAGACCTGGGCTACCGAAGCCAACGCCTCAAGGTGCGCGCTCGGCTCATCCTGAGGGGCCACTAGTATGAACAGCAGGTCCACGGGCTCGCCGTCGGGGGCGTCGAAGTTCACCGGGCGAGTGAGCGAGAGCAGTGCGCCCATCAGTTGGGAACACTTCATGCGGCAATGAGGGACGGCGACGCCCTCCCCGAGGCCCGTGCTGCCCAAGTGCTCCCGCTCCACGAGGGCGTTGAACAGCTCGCGTGCGGAGATGTCCGGGTGGGCGTTTGCCAAGAGGTCCGCGATGGCTTCGAGAAGCGCCTTGCGGCTGGTGGTCGTGACGCCTGAGCGCACGCAACCCGTAGGCAGAAGGCTATTCCATTCGATCACGGAATTGTCCTAACCGCGGCCGTGGTGCCGCTCGATGACTTTCTCCTTGTGCTTGATCACTTGGCGGTCCAGCTTGTCAAGCAGCATGTCGATAGCGGCGTAGAGGTCGTCCGCCACAGCATCGGCGAACAGTTCCGCGCCGCTGACGTGAGCGGTGGCCTCGGCCTTCTGGCTCAGTTTTTCGACGCTCAGCACCACGTGCAGGTTGGTGATCTGGTCGTAGTGCCGTTCGAGTTTCCTCAGTTTGGCAGTGACGTAGTCCCTTAGGGCGTTGCTGACGTCGATGTGGTGTCCGGAGATGCTCAACTGCATAAGTTACCTCCCAATCAGTCTCTTTGTTTGGATGGAATACGCACCCCGCGGTCTCACGCCAGGCGCTTGCGCATGTTCGATGGCGGAATGGATATCGACTCCCGGTACTTGGCCACTGTGCGCCTCGCAACCTTGATGTTCTGGTCTGCCAGTATTGCCGCGATTTTGCTGTCGCTCAACGGTTTTCTGGGATCCTCTGCGGCGGTGAGCTTGCGGATCAGCGCTCGAATGGCCGTGCTGGAGACTTCGCCGCCGCTGCCGGTGCTGACGTGGCTGGAAAAGAAGTACTTGAGTTCGAACAGGCCCCGTGGGGTGTGCATGTACTTGCGGCTCGTCACCCGGGAGATGGTGGACTCATGCATCTCCACCGCCTCGGCAATGTCGTTCAGCACCAAGGGCTTCATCGCCTCCTCCCCATGGTTCAGGAAGTCCTGCTGCACTTCAACGATCTTGGAGGCCACCTTGAGCAGGGTGTCATGGCGGCTTTGCAGGCACTTGAGGAACCAGCGGGCTTCGGCCAAGTTGTCGCGCAGATAGACGTTGTCCGGGCTGTTGTCGGCGCGCTTCACCAAGCCTGCGTAGCTTGGGTTGATGCGCAGCCGGGGCAGGGCATCGGGATTCAACTCCACCCGCCAGCGCCCGTTGATCTTCTTGACCACCACTTCGGGAACGACGTACAGGGTGGGCTCCGCGGAGTACGCGGCGCCGGGACGGGGATTGAGCTGCCCGATGAGGGCCGCAATCTGCGCCAACTCCTCTTCGCCGAATTGCGTTCGGCGTTTGAGCATGGCGAAGTCTTTCGCCGCCAGCAGGCCCAGATGCGCTTCAACCAAGTCGATGGCCTCCTCCCGCCAAGGAGTTTCGGGATCGAGTTGCTGCAATTGGAGGCTCAAGGCTTCAGCCACAGTGCGGGCCGCCACGCCAGGCGGGTCGAAGTGCTGCAAGCGGTGCAGCACCTCGGTGACCTGGGCCTCGGAGACGTCGAAACGGCCATCGAAACTGCTGGCGATGTCGGCCACGCTGGTGGCCACCATGCCGCTGTTGTCGATTGAGTCAATGATGACCGTGGCAATGAGATGCTCGAGAGGCGGCAAGGCGGCCAAGTTGAGTTGCCAGAGCAGATGATCCTGAAGGGAGTCGCCAGGTTGGGCGCGCTCAAATAGGTCGCGTTCCTCGGCGGCGGGCGTTGCAGACGGTGGAGCGGCATACACGTCCTCCCAGCGGGTGTCGATGGGGAGGTCTTCGGGGATGGCGTCACTGCCCTCCAGGTCAAGTTCCGGTGCTTCCGAGACGGCTTCCTCTCCTTCCTCTGCGGCTTCCTCCTCTGGGGCTTCCGGCGCGGCTTCGTCGCGTTCCAGCATGGGGTTGGACTCGAGGGCCTCTTGAACCTCCAGGTCCAACTCCTGGGTGGATAGCTGCAGCATGCGAATGGCTTGGCTGAGCTGGGGCGTAATGACCTGCTGCTGTCCAAGGCGCAGCGTCAGCGACTGTTTCACGAGGAGACCCTTTCCTG
>JAPPIX010000270.1 GCA_028820495.1 Gammaproteobacteria bacterium | reverse complement strand
CACACCCTCCCGGAAATCGCCGGAGCGGTGGGTCCAGGCCAACTCGAGCTGCGCCACGTTTTGCGGCGAGATTTGCGTCGCTGGCGTGTAGTGGCCTCCGCCATCTGCACCGCCATAAGCGGGCCATCCGACAGTCTGACCGGCTGCCGCGAAGGGGCAGGCGAGCAACGCCGCAGCAACGATGAGCCGGGTCATCATCACGCCAGCGGGCAGGTTCGGGTTCCGCCGGTTAACGCGGCGGCAATCCACGCTTGGCGCGTTCCGCGTTCATTCGCTCCTTGTCGACCGGCAGGCGTTCGCCGAGCTCGTCCTCGGAAATGGCGCCCGCCATGTGGGCCTGGGCCTTGCCGCCGTTGTACATGATCTTCTTCACCGGCGTCACCGCGAGAATGACGCGCAATGGCGAATCGAGCAGGTTGTTGAAGAAAGCCTCCCCTTCCGGGCTGTCCGGGTTCAGCTTCTTCGACAGGGCGGCGTAGTACCAAGCCTTGGTCTCGTCGTCGTCAAAGAACTCGCCCGTGCCCTTGAAGGTGATGGCGCCGCCCGGCAAGTCATCCGAAGCGCCTTCGGGGTAGCCCCGGCTGCTGACGTTCACGGACACCCGGTTGTCCCGGCGAATGGCGGCGGCGCGGTGCCGGTGAACGGCGAAAGTGATCCAGATCTTGCCCTCGTGCCAGAGAAAGGCATGGGTGACGCCCACCGGCCAGCCGTCCTTGGTGGCCCACATGAGAACGCACTCCTGGGAATTGTCCATCAATTGGTCAACTTCCTCATCGGAAAACGGATAGATGGATACGATTTCGTGGTCATGGGTCTGCGCCATTGGTTCCTCCCTGATGGCATCGCGTGGTTAATCGCCGCGTCCGCATGGACTTAAGGCAAAGTGGCGAAGGTTAGCACATCAGCGCTCAAACAGGCCGAAGGTCTCGATGTGGGCCGTATGCGGGAACAGGTCGTAAACCGCGGCCTCGGCCAAGCTGAAGCCAAGCTCCACAAGGTGGCGGGCGTCGCGGGCGAAGGTGGCTGGATTGCAGGATACGTAAGCCAGCCTATCCGTACGCCCGCTGAGCGCTTCCACCAGGGCCGAACCCAGCCCGGAGCGCGGCGGATCCACCAGCACGGCACCCAGCCGAGGCGGTAGCGGGGGGGCCTTGTACAAGTCCGCAACGGAGAATTCGCAACGCCCGCCCAAGCCGTTGAGAGCCGCGTTGCCCTTGGCTCGATCAATGCAGCCACCATCGCCTTCCAGCCCCAGCACCCAGTGGCCACGCCGGGCCAAGGGCAGGGAAAAATTGCCGATGCCGCAGAACAGGTCGGCGGTCATGCCCGTGGGCGACCCCAATGATTGCACAACATCGGCCACTAAGCGCCGATTAAGCGCGAGATTGACTTGGGTGAAATCAGACGGGTGAAAGTTCAGGTAGAGCCCGAAGGCCGGGATGGCGTAGCCGAGCCGCTGCGTCCGGCCCGCCGGTGCCGCCAGCAGGACGGCGGTTTCCGGTCCCCCGGCTTGGGTGAGGAGCGCAACCCCGAAGCGCAGGGCAAATCGCCGCAACGCGTCCACATCGCCAGCCACGAGCGGGCGCAAGTGCCGCACCACCAGGGCACAGCCCTCATCCCCCGCCGCCAGTTCGATCTGCGGCACGGCGTCGCGCACGTTCAAGCCGCTCACCAGCGCCTTCAAGGGCTCGATCAGGCCCCCGAGGCGCGGCGTCAGCACTAGGCAGTCGTCCATGCGCGCCACGCGATTGCTCAAATGCTCGCGAAAGCCGATGAGCGGCGCATCGCCAACCAGCCGAACGCCCAGCCGCGCCTTGGTTCGGTAGTGGTAGCTTGGCCCCACCACCGGCGGGCGGAGCCGCCCCACCTCGACGCCGCTAGCGTCCAGCAATTCGAGCAAGCGCACTTGCTTGGCGGCGAGTTGAGCTGCGCCCTCCAATTGCTGCACCGCACAGCCGCCACAGCGGGGGAACAGCGGACAGGGTGCGGGATGCCGGGCTGGGCTCGCAACCAGCACCGCATCGGTTTCGCCCCACCACTCGCCGCGCCGGCGGCGCAGCAAGCGTGCCCGCACTCGTTCGCCCGGCAGGGCGTTCTTGACCCGAATCGGCCGCCCATCAATATCGCCCAGCCCGTGGCCATCGGCGTCAACGCCGGTGATCCGCAGTTCGACAAACTGAGGTAGACGCCTGGCCAAGGCTTCAGATTCCGCGGCGGTAGAGTCGGCGGCTCATCAAGGGCGCCGGACCCAGGTGGTCGGCAAGCAGGGCGCGGAAGATCTGCTTGGCGAACCGGCGGGTTTCCGCCTCGTCGAAGCAACCGGCTGCAATGGCCTTGAGCGCCGCCCCCGGATAGCCCTCGCCGTCCGGACCGGCGATGAAGCCCGCTTCCGGCGACACGCCGTACCAAGCCGCCTCGTCAATGCCTTCTCCGGTTGCCGCATCACGGCTGAAATCGAGGCCGTAGCCCAGCTCCTCAAGGAGCAGCTTCTCGAATTGGCGCAGGCAGGATTCAATCCCCTCGTTGCCCTCCACCTCGGCCAACTCGCCCAAGGCCCACTCCACCCCGCCAAACAGGCGCGGCGCGGACTCCCACTCCCGAGTCAGGCGCACGACCAGTTCCGCCATGTAGTAGGCCGACGCCACGCGGTTGCCGGTCAACCACCGGGCTTCGGCCAAGTCAAAGCGATTGAGGGTCACCAACGCACCCCGGCCCGAGCAACTCAGCAAGCCCTGGTAAAAGGGCTGCAGGCTGGTCCCGCCGCGATTGCGCCCAACCCGGCGCGCACCCCGTGCAACGGCGGCAATGCGGCCGTGGGAGGCGGTCAGAAACTGCGCGATGAGGCTCGACTCGCGGTAGGCGCGAGTGTGCAGGACGATGGCCTGCTCATCCTGAATTCGGTTCACAGATTAGAGCGCCTGTCTCCCACCAGTTTTGGCCTCCGTTAGTGAAGGACTATCCGCAGTGGTCGTAAAGGTAACGTTATCCTGTCCGTTCGCCAGCACTCAGGAGTGGGCTGACGGCAGAACTCAAGGCCGTGCGACTGGGAGCGGTCTGTCCTCGCAGCGAAAAAGAAACACATACTCCCAAGCATCAGCGTATTCGGAGTGGTTGCAACGGGTACCCACATCATCTACTTCAGTGCAGGTTGTGGTGGTGTTGTGCGATGTCACCTCCTTGCGCCCGGATACATAAACCGCATCTTTGCCGAGGCTCCCACAGTGCTCACCACCGATTGGTTCCGCTGACGCGAGTGCGTCGTCGAAAGAAGGACCGAACAAGTCGGCTGGCACTCGCACCTCAGCCTTGATCTCGGAGAAGTCGGTTAGTATGGGGCTAGGCACCGTCTCGCATCCTGCGATACAGGCGCACATCAACATGCACGGCGCGATTCGCCTCATCAGGATGCGCCGCCACCTCACCAACCGATGTCCCATCTCAATAGCGATTAGCCCGCAATCCGTCCGACCTTGCGGCCACGTCCTTAGTCTCAATCTGGCCGGTAGTTTGGTTGAACCACCCAATTGTTGCAACACTGCTGGGTGACGCGACGAAGACAGGCGCAACAGGAGGCTAGAAGTTGCGTGATGTGCAACTTACCTTTGGGTTTGAAGACATTTAGCCAAAGAAAGGAAAGGCATGTCGAAGCTGTACATCGTAGTTTGCCAGGGCGAGCTCGCCGATGACGATCTCGCGTCATTCCGAAAGGCCGTTTCCCTGGAGGATCCCGAAGCGAAGTCCGTTCAGGACCGCACTTGGCTCGTCCATTCCGACGCTGCCGGTACCAAGGTTGTCATCGAAGACATCGTCCGCCGCATACGGGAAGTGCGGCAGCAGGATGGCCCTTGGCGGAACCTCCTTGCGGACTTCTACGCGGCCCAGATCAATGAAGGGGACCGATATGGGCAGATCGTCACCTTCCAATGAATCCACTAGCAAAACTGCGGCAACGGCCCAGATTGCCCATCCGGTGTCGATTGCGACCGTCCAAGCCTCTCTTGCCCGGGATCGCGCTAGCTGAATCTTCATTCACGGGGTCTCCAAAAAAACCATCTAATATCTAGTTCTTTCTCCGACCCTGATTTTCGGCACGTTTTGCGACATGGCCTGTTCCAGCGCGTCAAAACCGAAGGGAGCACACTCGTGCTTAAAGGGACGCCTTCACGTCGCTAGGGTGTGAACTTTCGTTGGAGATCAACCCAAAAGGCGTGGTCTTTTGTCCCGCATTGGCCGCGAAAGTCTGATATTTGGTAGAGCCAGTGAACCGGCTGGTCCACGACCTCCGAAACGACGCGCCGGAAGTGCTGGATACCGCCTAGGGTGCTGCACTGGAGTGGGCTTGTGGCCTTGGTCACCGTTCCCTTGGGATCATTTCAAAATGCTCCAATGCGGCTAGGATTGCGGGCCGTCTGTCTGGAGGGCATGGCACGGCTCGGTCCTCCCCCATGCGATTGGGCGCAGGCCGTGGCCGCAACCCCACAATCTCCTTGCAGTGCGCAATCCAGCAGTCCTTCGGCTTCCAACCATGCCGACTGTCCACATGCTCCCGAATCTGGTCATCCGTCGCCACTGCGGCGCCTATCCAAACAAGCGCCAGGCTATGGGGTGCCCCATCACGGCCCGTTGATGGCATTGGGACTTATCAGGAATGGCTGACATGCAACCTCCTTGCAAAAGGTTCAGGCCCCGATGAGCGGCTTGGGATTGATGAACTCCACGCCCCGAAAAAGGGTTGAGCGCCAAGATGTCATCACGCAGGCGGCGTCAGTGCGCGCACGACCGCGTCTGGCTCATGATCGATCACCGTCAGCA
>JAPPIX010000331.1 GCA_028820495.1 Gammaproteobacteria bacterium | reverse complement strand
TCAGGGTTGACTTGCCGTCATCGACGCTGCCGCAGGTGATGAATCGAAGCAGGTCAAGGCTTGACTGCTCTTCAAGGTACTTGTCTATCTTTGCTGCGATGGCGTCCATGAGGTGCGCTCCGGGTGGATGGTCTGACGGGTGGCGCTTCCGGGCGCCGATTGCCAAGGGCGTTCATGCAAGTTCTTCATGTTAGTGTCCTGTCCGGTTAACTCGTCGGTTTTGGGCGCCAGGTCATTTCGGCCGCTGGCAAGGCGCGACAACGCCGCGCGGCGGGCGCCACACCATTCATGCGAAGGGCAAGCCCCTCGCGCTTCGCGGCTGAGGATTCCGCAGAGCAACGCGGCCAGGGCGCGAAAGGGCCACGAATAATCACACGAATCAACCGGACAGAACACTAGAAGTAGCCTTCCTGCTTCTTCTTCTCCATGGACCCCTCACTGTCGGAATCGATGGTTCGGCCTTGGCGTTCGCTGGTGCGCGCTTCGAGCAGCTCCAGCAGGATTTTCGGCAGGGTGTCGGCGTCGGATTCAAAGGCACCGGTGAGCGGATAGCAGCCAAGCGTTCTGAACCGCACCTGCTTGGTATGAATCTTCTCATCGGGGAACAGCTTGAGCCGGTCGTCGTCCACCAGCATCAGCATGCCGTCACGTTCAATCACCGGCCGTTCGGCGGCGTAGTAGAGCGGCACGATCGGAATGCTCTCCCGGTAGATGTATTGCCAGACATCGAGCTCGGTCCAGTTGGAGAGGGGGAACACGCGAATGCTCTCCCCGGGCGCCTTGCGGCCGTTGTACAGGTTCCATAATTCGGGCCGCTGGTTCTTGGGGTCCCAGCGGTGGGCGCTGTTTCTGAAGGAAAAGACCCGCTCCTTGGCGCGGCTCTTCTCCTCATCCCGCCTGGCCCCGCCGAAAGCCGCATCGAAGCCGTATTTCTCTAGCGCTTGAATGAGGCCTTGGGTCTTCATCACGTCAGTGTGCAAGGCGCTGCCGTGATCAAACGGGTTGATGTTCTTCTCGACGCCCTCCGGATTGATGTGAACGATGAGGTCCATGCCGGTCTGTTCGGGAATTCTGTCCCGGAATTCGTACATGGCTTGGAACTTCCAGCGCGTGTCCACGTGCAGCAGCGGAAATGGCGGCGGGCTGGGGTAGAAGGCCTTCTCCGCAAGGCGCAGCATCACGGCCGAATCCTTGCCGATGGAGTACAGCATGACCGGTCTTTCCGCCTCGGCCATCACCTCGCGAATGATGTGAATGCTCTCCGCCTCAAGGCGGTCCAGATGGGTTAAGTCCATGCTGCGGTCCTTCTTTGGATGCTCCGGTACGGCCTCGGGGTGAACGGGTTCATTGCGATAGGCCGTGAGCGCCAACGGCGGTTGAAAGTCATGCTCTCAGGCGTTCTCGCGCACTATGGGATCAACTTGCTGCCGCCCGAACCAGAGGAGGGGGATTCTATCGGTTCGCGTCCCGTGCGGCCAGTTGCTCCCGGAGCCGAATCTGCGTGGCCTCGTCGAGCGGAAAGCGATAGAGCAAATAGACCACCAACAGTTCGGAGACGGCGGGAATGAACGCGTACACGTATCGGAGCCCGTCCAGTTGAGCCTGCTCGTTGGGGCCGGACGGATCGAAGCCGATCAGCGCCAGCAACGGGTAGCCGAGCCCAATGCCAAGCGCGCCCCCCACTTTCATCGTGGTGGTTACCGTGGCGTAGAACAGGCCGGCTCGATCCTGGCCCGTCTGCAGCCGGTCGTAGTCCACGATGTCGGCAACCATCGCGCGAATGAGGAAGGGCACGCCCGCATAGACGATGCCTGACGCGAAAAACAGGCCGGCGAACAACAGGGCATCGCCCTTTCCCGGAAGCAGGTAGGCGAGGGTCACCGCCACGTGCAGGAGCACGCCCAGCGCCGCCGCCTTGTGCTTGCTCAGGTCCTTCGACACCTTCACCCAGAGCGGCACGGCGATGGGCCCGGCGGCGAAGTACGATAGCATGATGACCGCCGACCATTCCGGCATTTCAATGATGGCGGCTACGTAGAAGATGAACACGGAGGCGCGGATGGCGCTTGGCACGTGAATGAACAGGTCGGCGATCACGATCCGGCGCAGGAACGGATTCTGCGCCAACACCTTGACGGCGGTTTTGAAGCCGATTGGATTGGGCGCGCGCTTTACGGGACGCTCGCCGACAAAGCGCACGGCGATGAAAATGGCGATGGGGGTGAGCGCCAGCACGTACCAGCCCATGGCATTCATCTTCACCACGTTCGACAGGGCGTGGCCCGTCTGCTCGAGCGCCGCCGGGATCATCAGCACCAGCGCCATCGATCCGAGGTGCGCAAACTCCCGCCAACCTTGGACGCGCGAACGCTCGTGGTAGTCGTCGGTCAGTTCCGCGCCCCAGGCGATGTGGGAGATGGTCAGCAGCGTGAAGCCCACGTACAGCAGCAGCAGGGTGCCCAGCAGATAGGCGCCGCTGCCGTGGGCCCCGGCGAACCAATTGGGAAACATGACCAACACTGTGGAGAGCATGAGGATGGGGATGGCGATGACCATCCAATGGCGCCGGCGGCCCCATCGCGACGGGAACCTGTCGGACAGCGCCCCCATCACCGGATCGGTGAACAGGTCCCAGAACCGGGCCACCATGAAGATGGTGCCGACGGCAGCGAGCCCGAGGCCCATGTCCGTGGCGTAGAACGGCGGCGCGTAGATGGTCAGCGGCGTTGCGAACGCGGCGATGGGCAGCGCGGGCAGCGAGTACGCCGCCAGCCTGCCGTTGGTGAGTCGCACGGTCGCGGACATTTGGTCTGCCTTTCCGAACTCGTGAAGAGCGTTCATTCTGTCCGCCAAAGCGGGGCAGGTCCAGCTCCTGGTCTTGACCCACGGGTCCACTGGGTCTTTTCCAACGGACAAGCCTGAACGGAGGCGCTCCGAGGCGCGCCTCCGTTCGGGTCCGGGATTTAGATACGGACGTTGCCCAACTCGGGCATCCGGCTCCCCGGGCTACGGTGTGGCTGCGCGGTAGACGCTCCGCACGACACGCGGCGGCGGCAAGTGGCAACAAGCGGCAAGGGGTAGCGTCGCGTCGGGCGCGCGAAGTGGTCCCGGGTCGGTCGCGCTCGCTACCGCCGAGCCAGCCACTCGCGCCACCGTGCCACGGCCCGCCAGCGGAACCGGGCCGGCGCCCGATAGTGGCCGGTAATGCCGTGGCAGGCGTGGCCGCCTCGCAGACTTGCGGCATGGCGCCGCCCACTGCGCCGCCACCGGCAGGTGGCGGTTCCGGCGGCGCCAGTCGCCGCTGGCGCGCACCCCGCGCATCAGGGCGGGGCTGCCTGCACGGAATCTATGCGGCAATGTCCAGCAACTGCATGATGTTGCCGCCCATGATCTTGGCCTGGTCCTCGTCGCTGAGTTCGGAGATTTCGTTCGCCCAATCGCCGGGCACCGCGAGGCCCTCGGGATGGGGCCAATCGCTGCCGAACAGAACATGGTCCGCACCCACCAGCTCCACGAGACGGTAAATGTCGTCCTCAAAGAACGGATGGAACCACACATGCTCGCGAATGGTCTCGTGCGGATGCCGCTTGAAGTTCTGCGGCTGCATGCGATAGACGTGCCCCAAGCGGTCCCACAGCGGGAACAGCCAGTACACCCCGGTTTCAACGTAGGCCACCTTCAGCTTCGGATGGCGGTCGAAAACGCCGTGGCAGACCATGGAGGCGAGATGGTCGGACACCGCGCGCATGTGGACGTCCATCACGCTCTCCAAGGGGTCGCTCTTGATGAACGGCGTGAACTCCGCCGCCCCAACCGGCTCCCGCGAAAAACGGTTGTAGTCGTTGGCCACCCCGCAGTCGGAAGCGTGGAAGGTGATGAACACCTTGTTCTCGGTCAGCAGGCTCCATAGCGGGTCGAATTCAGACGCCCCCATGGAGCGGTTTCCGCGTATGCCCGGCACATAGGTCGGGCGAATCAAGGCCACCCGTCCGCCCTGGTCGATGATCCACTGCGCCTCCTGCACCGCCAATTCGGCGTCCATGAGCGGAATGATGGGCACCGCAAAGAACGTGCCGTCGTCGCCAAACCCCCATTCCTCCTTGATCCATTGGTTCAAGGCGTGAATGACGGCGTGGCAGAACCCGGGGTCATGCGACATGTGGCCCTCGATGACCGACGCCAGCGTTGGATAGACCAAGGCTCCGGCGAAGCCGTGGCTGCGCAGGAATTCGTAGCGAT
Organism: Gammaproteobacteria bacterium; assembly: GCA_028820495.1. Lineage (GTDB taxonomy): Bacteria > Pseudomonadota > Gammaproteobacteria > Pseudomonadales > Azotimanducaceae > Azophilus. Next base: position 576 of record JAPPIX010000331.1, on the reverse strand, counting down.
TCTCGTTCTTGTAGGCGTACTCGTCCTTGCGGCGCTCCACCACATTGAATTCGCGAAGGGTCTTGCCTTCGGGATTGTTGCCCCGGTAGTACTCGACGTGGCATCCGGGGGCCGCCACAACCTCAAACGTCGGGTTCGGGATGTAGTTGGAGATCTGGCCATTGATGGCCAGCTTGGTTCGGCCTTTGATCTGAATGTACTGCAAGACATGCTTGTACTTTTCGGGCAAGTACCTGAGCAGCGCATCCTCAGGCTCGTAGAAGTGGTTGTCACAGTCGAAGCATTTGAATTTTGGGGCGACGGACATCGTGTATTCCTCCATGGATTCCCAAGTGCTGCTGATTCCCGAGCGCCAGCGAATCGGTTGATGGAACTTAGCACTTCCGACGTGATTGAACAACACTCCGCACCGCACTCCGCACCGCTGTGTCCGCTCCGCTGACCGGGTCGTTTCACGCTACGAAAAGCCGCCTTGCCGGGGCGGATGCAAGGATGGGAGACGAGGATGCGGCTGAAGCACTCTAGTGTGTTGCGCCTTAAATAAGTTGAAATAATGATTGTTCCGTGCCATGGTCC
>JAPPIX010000379.1 GCA_028820495.1 Gammaproteobacteria bacterium | reverse complement strand
CAATCTAATCTAATCAGCTCAGGATCGGTTTCGTTCCTGCCTGGTGCGCTCCCCACTCGGTGAGTCGCGAGAGCGCTTCGACGCATTCCGCCTGAGGCGCCACCAATGCGATGCGGACATGATGGGCGCCGGGATTGCCCGCCTTGGTCTCGCGGCCCAGGAAGGACCCCGGCAGCACGCTGATGTTCAGGTCCCGAAAGAGGGCGCGCGCGAACTGCCGGTCGTCCTCCTCCGTCGGAACCCAGAAGTAGAAGCCGCCTTCCGGCTGGCGGACGTCGAAGACGGTGTTCAGCAGCGGCGTGGCGGCCTCGAACTTGGCCCGGTACAGGGCTCGGTTGCGGCGCGCATGGTCCTCATCGCGCCACGCCAAGGCACTGGCCTGCTGCACGTGGAGCGGCAGGGCGGCGCCTTGGTAGGTGCGGTGCTGGTAGTAGCGCGCCAGCAGACCGGCGTCGCCGGCCACGAATCCGGAGCGCAGCCCCGGCAGGCTGGAGCGCTTGCTCAAGGAGTGGAAGACGATGCAACGGGCGTAGCCGGGGTTGCCCAAGGCGTCGCTTTCACGCAGCAGACCAGTGGGCGGATGGCTCTCGTCGAGGTAAATCTCCGAATAGCATTCGTCGGCGGCGATCACGAAGTCGAAACGGTGGGCCTGCTCGATCAGCCAGCGTTGAGTGGCGGCGGGCACTACCTTGCCGGTGGGGTTGCCCGGCGAGCACAGGTAGATGACTTCGGTGCGCGCCCACAGGGCATCCGGCACCGATTCGAAGTCCGGTTGGTAGCCGTTGGCGGCGTCGGCGTTGAGGTAGTGGGGCGCGGCGCCGCTCAGAATCGCCGCGCCTTCGTAGATCTGGTAGAAGGGATTGGGCAGCATCACCACTGGATCGGGCTTGGCGCCCACCGCCGCTTGGGCGAAGGAGAACAGCGCTTCCCGGGTGCCGGACACCGGCAGAACGCCCCGCTCGGGGTCCAGTTCGGCGCCGAAGCGGCGCTTCAGCCAGGCACAGACGGTCTCGCGCAGTTCCGGGATCCCGCGAGTGGCGGGGTAGGCGCCCAAACCCTCGGCCAGACGCTGGCGATCGGCCAGAAACTCAACCACGGCAGCGGGCGGCTCGTGCTTGGGCTCGCCGATGGACAGGCTCACATGCGGCCAGTGCGCGGCCGGCGAGACGCCATCCAGCAGTGCCGCGAGGCGCTGGAAGGGATAGTCGTGCAGTTGGCCTAGGCGTGGGTTCACGGGGGCAGGCTGTCGAGGGCTTGGCGCAGGGTGTTCTCCAATTGGTAGATCGCCTCTGCGTCAGTGATTGGCTCACCGGCGCGGGTCTGGACGTGGAACACGTCCTCGACCCGCTCGCCCAAGGTGACGATGCGCGCCGCCAGAAGGGCCACATCCAGTTCGGAAAACAGCGCCCCGATCCGGGCCAGCAGTCCGGGCCTGTCGGTGGTGTGGACCGAGAGGGTGGAATAGGATCGCCCGGCATCGTTTTGAAGGCGGACTTTCGTAGGCCGATGCAGTTGCCGATGCTGGCGCGGCAGCCGTTGACGGCTTAACGGTTTGATGCGGGATTCCCGGATTGCCCGGACCACCGATTCGATGACCGCGCTGCCGTCCCCGCGAACCGGTTGGCGGTGCTGGTCGAGCACGACAAAGGTATTGAAGCATTGGCCGTTGTCGGCGGTGTGGATGCGCGCGTCATAGACTCGAAGGCGTAGCCGATTGATGGCCGTTACCGTGTCGGCGAACAGATTCGCCCGGTCCTGGGCGTGGATGAAGAGTTCCGTGGCGCTCTCATCGGAGCCTTCGCTGGTCCGCCGCCGCAGCAACACCAAGGGTCCGTCGGCGAGGTCGTGGTTCGCCACCGCGACCGCGATTTCCGCCATCTCGCGCGCGGAGTGGCGGAGCATGAAGCCGTCGCCCATCAGCGCCCAGAGCGCGTGCGCCTCTGCGGCGGGCAGGCCCAGCGCGGTAGCCTGCTCCGTGGCGCTTTCACGGCAGGCGCGCAGGGTCGCTTGGCGGTCGAGGGGCGATTCGATGCCTTCGCGCAGCAGCTTGCGTGTGCTGGCGTGGAGTTGGCGCAGAAGCGTCGCCCGCCAACTGTTCCACAGCGTCGGGTTGGTGGCTGTGATGTCCGCCACCGTCAGCGCGTAGAGATAGTCCAAGCGCCGTTCGGATTTGACGAAACGGGCGAATTCAAGCACCACTTGGGGGTCGTGAATGTCGCGCCGCTGGGCGGTGTCGGACATGACGAGATGCTCGGCCACCAGCCATTCGACCAGCTCGGTGTCGTCGTCGTTCAGGCCTAGGCGGCGGCAGAACTGGACGGCGAATCGAGCGCCGATCTGCGAATGGTCGCCTCCCCGGCCCTTGCCCATGTCGTGATAGAGGCCAGCGATGTAGAGCAGCTCCACCTTGGGAATGGTCTTCACGCAGTGGTGGGCCAACGGAAAGCGCTCGGCCTGGGCCCGGTAGCGGAACAGCCGCATGTTGCGGATCACCATCATGGTGTGGGCGTCCACCGTGTAGATGTGGAACAGGTCGTGCTGCATCTGGCCGACGACCTGCCCGAACTCGGGGATGTAACGCCCGAGAATGCCGTAGCGCCGCATGCGGGTGAGCTGAGTGACCAGGGTGTAGGGGGCCTTGAGCAGTTCCAGGAACAGGCGGCTGTTGCCCGGGTCGTTGCGGAAGCCGTCATCGATCAATGTCAAGTGCTGACGGATCAGGCGGATGGTGGCGGCGCGCACGCCACCGATGTCGCGCCGGTTGGCGAGGATGACGAACAGTTCCAGCAAGGCGCTTGGCGACTCAGTGAAGACTCGGTCGTGAACCGCCTCGATGGCGTCCGCATTGATCTGGAATCGATCGTTGATGCGCTCGCGCTTGGGCCGGGCGGGTGCGAACGACTCCTCCAGGAATTGCAGGACGATGTCGTTGACCTCCCGCAGGGAAAGCACCCAGCGGTAGTACTCGTGCATGAAGCGCTCAACGCCCGGCCGGGCGGTGGTGTCGGCGTAGCCAAGCTGTTGGGCGAGAGTGCGTTGGTGCTCGAACTGCAGGCGGTCGTCCTTGCGCTGGGCGACCAGATGGAGGCCGTAGCGCACCCACCACAGATAGCGCTGGCCGTCACTCAGCCAGCGCCGCTCCTGGCCGGTGAGGACGCCGAGGCGTTCCAGTTCAGCGGCATCCGCCGTGCCGTATTTGCGCCGGCAAACCCAAAGCACGGTCTGCAGGTCGCGCAGGCCGCCGGGAGCGTCCTTGATGTTGGGCTCGAGGTCGGACTCCACGTCCTCGAAACGCGCATGGCGCCGCTCCTGCTCCGCCCGCTTGGCTTGGAAGTAGCGGTCGGCCGGCCAAGTGCGCGGATGGTCGATGAAGGCGTCGAGCTTGTGGATCAACCGCCGCAGCGCCGGGCTTTGCAATTCGGTAAGCAACCGCCGCTCGAACAGTGCCGTGGCCACCGTGAGGTCGGCCTTGATGGTGGCCTTGCAGTCCGCCAGGTTTCTGACGCTGTGGCCGATTTCGAGATTCAGGTCAAACAGCGCCCGCACGAAGGGTTCGATTTCGGCTCGGTGCTTCGATGGCTTTACGCCTAGGATGAGCAGGTCGATGTCGGAGCCGGGGTGCAATTCCCCGCGCCCGTAGCCGCCCACTGCGAACAGCGCCAGATCCCGCTGGGCCGCGGCGCTGAAGTGCCCGCGCCACATCTCCTGAAGCAGCCCGTCAAAAAAGGCTGCGCGTTCGCTGACGATGCCGCCAATGTCCTCGCCTGCCCAGTACCGCTTGGCCAACGCCGCATCGGCGGCGTCCAGCCGTTGGCGTAGTCGTGCGACAGGAATCTTTGGTTCACTCATTGCGCGGAGGAACGGCGCTTCGCGCCGTCCGAGGGCAAGATGCCCTCGCTCCAGGGCGAAACGTCCATCCCGAGCGGGACCCCGGAGCGAGGGCGTCCCGCCCTCGATTGGGCTGTTGAAATGCGCTTTCCACCACAAGGCGTTTAAGCCGTTGCTTCGGCGGGTTGCCCGAAGGCCTCCTCCGCCCGCCGCGTCAGCACTTCGGCACCGTCGCGGGTGACCAGGATGGTGTGCTCCCACTGGGCGGACAGCTTGTGGTCGCGGGTCACCACCGTCCAGTAATCGGGCAGTATCTTGATGTGCCGCCGCCCGGCGTTGAGCATCGGCTCGACGGTGAAGGTCATGCCCTGTTCAATGCCCGAGCCGGTGCCCGGGCGGCCGTAGTGCATGACATGGGGATCGTCGTGGAAGATCTTGCCGATGCCGTGGCCGCCGAACTCCTCAACCACGGAGAAGCGGTGGGCCTTGGCGTGGGTTTCGATGGCGTGGCCGATGTCCCCCAAGGTGGCGCCGGGGCGGATGGCCTCAATGCCGAGGTAGAGGCACTCCTGGGTAACCCGCACCAGCCGTTCGGCGAACGCCTGGGTCTTGCCGACCATGAACATCTTGCTGGTGTCGCCGTGGTAGCCGTCCTTGATGACGGTGACGTCGATGTTGAGGATGTCGCCGTTCCTGAGCTTTTTCTTGCTTGAGGGAATGCCGTGGCAGACCACATGGTTGACCGAGGTGCAGATCGAGCGCGGGAAGGGCGGCACGCCGCGGCCGGTGGTGTAGTTCAGCGGTGCGGGCACGCAGTCGATCTCATCGACGATGTAGCGGTGGCAGAGGTCGTTGAGCGCATCGGTGCTCACGCCGGGCTTGACGTGCTCGCCGATCATCTCGAGCACGCTCGCTGCCAGGCGCCCGGCGCGGCGCATGCCTTCAATGTCGGCGTCGGTGGTGGCTTTGGCGGACATGGCGATCTATGGTATAAAGCCCGCCGCTTGGGGGCAATGGCCTAGGCCGTCCGCCCGAACACAACGCACGCAGCTCGTCGCAAATTCACGGGTGCCGGCGCCCTTTGGGCTCGGTCTGAATTGAAGGGGCTGCGGAGGCTCAACCCGGAGACTAGTTTGAACATCAATATGCGCGACATGTTGGCCGCGGGCGTCCACTTCGGCCATCGCACCCGGTACTGGAATCCGAAAATGGCCCCCTTCATTTTCGGCGCCAGAAACAAGATCCACATCATCAATCTCGAACGGACCGTACCCGCCTTTGAGCAGGCGCTGGTCGAGATTCGCAGCATGTCCACCTTGGGCAAGAAGATCCTGTTCGTGGGCACCAAGCGAGCGGCTGCCAAGGTCATTCGCGAGCAGGCGGCGCGGGTGGAAATGCCCTTCATCGACCAGCGCTGGCTCGGCGGCATGCTTACCAACTACAAGACCATCCGCCAGTCCATCGAGCGGCTCAAGGAACTGGAGCAGCAGGCCGAGGACGGCACCTTGGACAAGCTCACCAAGAAGGAGGCCCTGCACAAGCGCCGCCTGATGGGCAAGCTGGAGCGCAGCCTCGGCGGCATCAAGGAGATGGGCGGGCTGCCCGACGCCGTGTTCGTGATCGATGTGCAGCATGAGCGCATCGCCGTCACCGAGGCGCAGAAGCTCGGCATTCCCGTGTTTGCCATCGTGGACACCAACAGCGATCCGGACGGCATTGACTACGTCATTCCCGGCAACGATGACGCCATTCGCGCCATTCGGCTGTACGTTACCGCGGTGGCGGATGCGATCGCCGAAGGGCGCGAGAATGCGGGTGGGGCGGTCAGGCTGGATGAATTCCTTGAGGTAGATGAAGGGGCGTCCAGCACCGCTGCCGCCGAACCGTCGGCTGCAGCCACTGAGGCACCAGCGGCGAGCATCGAGGCACCAGCGGCCGACGAAGCGCCTGCGGCCACGGCCGCGCCTACTGCCGACCCGGCCGCAGCCAACGAAGCAGCCGATTCGGTCGCAGCCACAAGCGATGCGCCAGCGGAGGACTAAGCAATGCCCATTTCCGCCAAGCAAGTCAAGGAACTGCGCGACCGCACTGGCCTTGGCATGATGGATTGCAAGGCCGCCTTGCAGGAGGCCGACGGCGACCTCGAGCAGGCCATCGACGCCTTGCGCCGCAAGAGTGCGCTGAAGGCGGCGAAGAAGGCCTCCCGCACCGCAGCGCAGGGCCTGTTGGGGCTAAAGGTGGCAGCGGACGGCAAGCGGGCCGCCTTGGTTGAGGTCAACATCGAAACTGACTTCGCCGCCCGCAACCCTAAATTCATCGCCTTCGTGGACCGGGTCGCTGGGGCTGCATTGGAAACCGGCGCCGATGGCGCTGAGCTGGCTAGTTTTCCTGATCGCGGGGCAAGGCTGCCACGTGAGTCAGCTAATGCGCCCGACGACCACCCTCTCGTCGATCTGAGGCAACGCCTCGTTAGCACCTTTGCCGAGGAGCGCGAGGCCTTGGTGCAGGAGATCGGCGAGAACATCAATGTACGGCGGGCCGAGACCCTGGTCGCCGAGACCGGTTGCATCGGCAGCTACCTGCACAATGACGGCCGCAAGGGGGCTTTGGTCGAGCTGTCCATCGACGATGCCGAGCTTGGCCGGGACCTGGCCATGCACATCACCGCCCATGACCCGACGCCGCTTGTCGTGAGGCCCGACGACCTCGATCCGACTGTGGTGGATAAGGAACGGGAAGTTTACCGGGCGCAGGCAGAAGCGGAAGCTAAGGTCGAGGAGGTCGCGGGTAAGAAACCCAAACCGCCGGAGATTCTGGCGAAGATCGTGGATGGCCGTGTACGCAAGTTTCTGAGCGAGGTGAGCCTAATCGATCAGGAGTTCGTCAAGGTCAGCAAGCAGAAGGTCGGCAAGCTGCTCAGCGCCAAGGGCGCCGAGGCGCGCCGTTTCGCCCGCCTTGAAGTGGGCGAGGGCATTGCCGTGGCGGAGGAGGACTTTGCCGCCGAAGTGGCCGCCCAAGCCGCTGGGGGAAGCTGATTGACGAGGCTTCTGTTGAAGCTGTCCGGCGAAGCCTTGGCAGGCGAGGCGGGGTTCGGCATCGATCCGGGCGTGCTCGACCGTGTTTGCCGGGAGTTGCGCGAAGCGCATCGCTTGGGTGCTGAGATTGCCTTGGTTTGCGGCGGCGGCAACCTCTTTCGCGGCGCTGCCTTGGCCCAAGGGGGCATGGACCGCGTGGTGGCTGACCAGATGGGCATGCTGGCCACTGGCATGAATGGCTTGGCCATCGGCGACGCCTTGGCCAGGACGGGCGTTGCGGCCCGCTTGTTCGGCGCGGTTGAGATGTCGGGCGTATTGCCTGCCTACAGCGTGTCCGAGGCCCGCGCTGCGCTCGACGAGGGCGCGGTTGCCATCTTGGCCGGGGGAACCGGCAATCCGTTCTTCACCACCGACACGGCCGCTTGCCTGCGTGCCGTGGAACTCGGCGCGGACTGCGTTCTCAAGGCCACCAAGGTCGATGGCGTCTACTCCGCTGACCCGATGCTGGACGCCGCCGCCGTGCGCTTTGATGCCCTCTCCTTTGACGACGTGCTGCAGCGGGACTTAAGCGTGATGGACCTCACCGCCATTTGCCTATGCCGTGACAATGCCCTGCCGGTGGTGGTTTTCGACCTCGCCGAGCCGGGCGCGTTGACCCGGCTGGTCAAGGGTGAGAAGGTTGGCACCCGCATCGCGTCCGAAGCTCGCCAATGATTGAGGAATTTACCGCCGATGCCGATGAGCGCATGGGCAAGACGATTGAGGCCATGCAGGCGGCCTTCGCCCGAATTCGCACGGGCCGCGCCCATCCAAGCCTGTTGGACGGCATTGAAGTGCCCTACTACGGCAGCGATGCGCCGCTCAACCAGGTGGCGAGCATCAGCGTTGAGGACGCCCGCACCTTGCTGGTTTCGCCTTGGGAAAGGAGCTTGGTTCCAGCCATCCAGAAAGCCATCTTGAAAAGCGATCTCGGCATTACCCCGGCCGCCACCCAAGACGTGGTCCGATTGCCGCTGCCAGCCCTGACCGAGGAGAACCGCCGCGAGCTCGCCCGCCAAGCCCGCCAAGAGGCGGAGGCGGCCCGCATTGCCATCCGCAACATTCGCCGCGACGCCATCTCCGACATCCGCGAATTGCTTCGGGAAAAGGAGGTGGCCCAGGATGATGCGCGGCGCGGCGAAGAGGCGGTTCAACAGGTCACCGACCGTCGCGTCAAGGAAGTGGACCAAGCCCTTGAAGCGAAGGAGGCCGACCTCATGGCGGTCTGAGCCGTCCGCAGTGAAGGTTTCGTCCAATTCTGACGGCACTCGTGGAAAAATGAAGGGCCCCATCTGGGAAATCAGCAAATCTTGAACGGTCGCCATGTCAGAACTGCCGCTTAGCGCCGCCGATAGGGAGCCGGGCGGGGTGCCCTTCCACGTCGCGATCATCATGGATGGCAACCATCGATGGGCGAGGCGCCGGCATCTGCCGGGCGCGGCGGGGCATCGGGCGGGCGCCAAGAACGTCCGTCCCATCGCCGAGGCCTGTTCCGACTACGGCGTTCGGTGCTTGACGCTGTTTGCCTTCAGCACGGAAAACTGGCAGCGGCCCAAGCGGGAAGTGAACCTGCTGCTCGACCTCATGCGCCGCCTGCTCGACCGGGACTTGGCGGACCTCGACGAACGCAACGTGCGGCTGAACATCATCGGCGACCGCTCCCGCTTTCCGGCTGATCTGCAGATGCGCATGAACCGGGCGGAGGCGCTGACCCGCGCCAACACGCGCATGACCCTCAACATCGCCGCCAACTACGGCGGCCGCTGGGACATCGCGGCGGCGGCCCGGGAGGCGGCTCGGCAGGTGGCCGAAGGCCGCATCGAAATCGACGACATCGACGAGGACCGCTTCGCCTCCTTGCTTTCCCTGGGCCAACTGCCGCCGCCGGATCTGTGCATCCGCACCGGCGGCGACCAGCGCATCAGCAACTTCCTGCTCTGGGACTTGGCCTACACCGAACTGCACTTCGTCGAGGCGTTCTGGCCGGAATTCGAGTCGGCGCACCTGTTGGAGGCCTTCTCGGCCTTCGAGGAGCGCCGGCGCCGATTCGGCTGCCGGAGCGCACGGCCTTAGGGCGCGGGGAGGCACATGCTCAAGAGCCGCGTCATCACGGCGGTTGGCTTGGCCTTGGTGGCGCTGGCGGTGATCTATTTGCTGCCGCCGCCGGGATTTGCCCTGGCGGTCGGTGCCGTTGCGACCTTGGCGGCTTGGGAATGGGCGCGGTTCGCAGGCTTGACGATGGGCTGGCAGCGCGCGACCTACGCCGCCGCCATCCCCGTTCTTGGACTGGCCACCTTGGGCCGCCCGGGCTTGCATGAGGCGACCCTGTGGGTTGGCTTGGCCGCTTGGGCCGTCGCCATCCTGCTTATCCTAATCCATAGGTCGGATCGAACCTTCAGCGGCTGGCGCTGGGTCGCCGCTCTGCTGGGCCTTGCCATCCTATCGGCGGCTTGGAGCGCCGCCATGACCCTGCGCATGGCGCCCAGTGGTGTGCACTGGTTGGTGTGGCTGTTCGTCCTGGTCTCGGCGGTGGACATTGGCGCCTATTTCGCCGGCACGACCTGGGGGCGCCGCAAGCTGGCTCCGGCGTTGAGTCCGGCCAAAACCTGGGAGGGCGTGGCGGGGGGCGCGATCCTGGGCATCTTGGTTTGCGGCGGTGCCTTGGCAGCGTTGGGCCTGCTAAGCGTGGCGGCAGGCGCGATCATCGCCCTGCTGATCGCCATTTCGGTGTTCGGCGATCTGCTTGAAAGCCTGCTCAAGCGGCAATCGGGCGTCAAGGACTCCGGCACCTTGCTGCCAGGTCACGGCGGCCTCCTCGACCGCATTGACTCCGAGTTGGCAGCACTGCCGGTGTTTGCGCTGCTGCTGCCGTTTGTCTGATCACTCCCCCGGAGCGAGGGCATCTTGCCCTCGGACGGCGCGAAGCGCCGTTCCCGACGTGATGGACGCTCTGTGGGGAAACGTTAGCCCGCACGTTCGCGCCCCGGTGGGCTGGTGTCAAGATTCGCATCGGCTGCCCATGCGAAGCTTGGCCGTCTTGAACTTTTTCAGGCAATGGGGCAAAACACCGCTTTCGCCATCCGGATTGGCAGCAGCGAGCAGGGACGACAATGCGCTTGATTGAGGCTGGCGAGCCATCCAACCCCGTTGACTACATCGCCCGCACCCGTGAGCAGTACGACAGGCTTGGCTATCCGCCGTATCGGTGGGTGCGCAATGAAGACCCGCCGCCGTTTGCGCCGCTGGCCAAGCCTCTAGGCGAGGCAATGGTCGGCTTGGTGGCGTCGGGGGGCATCTACCGAAGCGGCCAGGTGGCGTTCCACTACCGGGACGATTTCAGCTTCCGCGAGATTCCCGCCGACACCCCGGTCAGCGAACTGCGCGCCACCCACTTCGCCTATGACCTGACCGACGCCCGCCGCGACCCCAACGCGGTCTTTCCCTTGGAAACCCTGCGCAACCTAGTTGACGAGGGCCGCATTGGCGGCTTGGGCGCATGTGCCTACACCTTCATGGGCGGCATCTACTCGGTGCGCAAGGTGCGCGATGCGCTGGCCCCCGCCATCGCTGACCGGCTGCAGCGCGATGAGGTCGATCTCGCCATACTGGTGCCGGTCTGACCCGTCTGCCATCAGTCCGTTGGACTGATTGCGCGGGAGCTTGAGAGCCGTGGCCTGCCCACCGTTTGCCTATCAAGCGCCTACTCCATCACCCAATCCGTCAATCCGCCCCGCGCCATCTACTTGGACTTCCCGTTGGGACGCACTGCTGGCAAGCCGAACGACCCCGCTTTGCAGCGGCAAATCATGATCGAGGCCCTGGACGCCTTCCAGACTATCCGGCAACCCGGCGAGATCATCACCCTGCCGCATCGCTGGAGCGATGACGACGGCTGGAAGGACCACGCCATGCGCCCCAAGCCCCGCGCGGACGGCGGAGCGGCGGATGATCGAGTGGGGCGTTTTGACACGCCGCAATACCAAAGTGAAGACGACCGGGTGGCGGCGGAAGCTAACTTGGCGGCGGGGGAGTGTCCGGGATGCGTGTTTTTGGCGGAGCCTGCGATTTAATCCAAGCCCCTGCGTTCCTAACGCCCTGATACTCCACGCAGAGTATGTCTTGGTGGCAGGTGGCCTTCCTTGTAGCTATTATCGACACCGGGTGGTGGAGCGGCTTATTGCGCCATCGCGAATGAACACGTTTGCCTCTCCGTGCCGAAGTGCACTTCAAGGAGATGAACTGAATATGGCGCCTGCGGATCTGAATCTCAATTTGGTCAAAGTCAGCCGCTGCAAGCGGGCCGCATGAAGATGGCTGGCACCTATATGCACTCGCAAGCTGGGCATTGGAGGGAAGTCGTATAGGGAAAACGCCGTTGAGACGCAGGTGGAGGAAGATGTAGCGCTTTAGCCGATGCCTAGCCAAGAATGGAAGCTCTCGATGACGATGGCGAACATATACCTAGACTACCAGGCCACCACACCACTCGATGAAAGGGTCTTGGAGGCCATGTTGCCGTGGCTGGGACGCCCCGGGAACCCACATTCGAGCGAGCACACATTCGGACAGGAAGCAGCGGCGGCGGTCGAGTTGGCGCGCGAGCAGGTTGCCGAGGCGGTGAATGGTGATCCGAAGGGTGTTGTGTTTACTGCTGGTGCGACCGAGGCAGCCAATCTCGTTATACGTAGCTTGGCGAATGGTGGTAGTCGTTTGTTGATTAGCGCGATAGAGCACCCATGCGTTGCCGAGACCGCAGCGGAGTGTGAGCGGCAAGGTCGCGCAGTGGTAGAGACTCTGCCTGTTGGCGAGGACGGCGTGGTAGATCTCGATGCGTTCTCCGAGCTAGTCGCTGATGTCGAATTGGCGTCGATCATGACTGTCAACAACGAGGTTGGCACAATTCAGCCGATTGAAGACATTGGCGCATTGTGTGTCAGCGAGGGAGTGCGGCTGCATACGGACGCAGCACAAGCGATCGGTCGGGTGAAAGTCAATATGGGCTTCGGAATCACCTTCGCGACGCTTTCGTCGCACAAGATGTACGGCCCACCTGGAATAGGTGCTATTTGTTCACATCCGGAAGACATATCGCTGTTGAAGCCACTCATGAGCGGAGGCGGTCAAGAAAGGGGGCTGCGGCCCGGCACACTGCCAACACCGCTTTGCGTGGGTTTTGGCAAAGCTTGCGCTCTGGCCGTCCGGGAATGTGAGAAGGACGGGGAACGGGCTGCGGAGCTGGCGAGTTTGTTTTTGAAGCAATTGGACAAGGCCGACGTGTCGTATGTGGTCAACGGGAGCCGCGAGGAGCGAGTAGCGCAGAACCTCAACGTGAGCTTTAACGGTGTTGAGGCGGAGGTGCTGCTGGCGCAACTACCCACGCTCGCGCTCTCCACTGGCTCGGCGTGTTCATCGGGGGCGGTCGGACCATCCGCGGTGCTGACGGCGATGGGCCTAGACGATGATCGTGTTGGGAGCGCCGTGCGATTTGGGTTCGGGAGAGGAACAATGTCGAGCGAGGTTTGCGAGGCCGCAAAGAAGATTGCTGCGGCAGTGGCGAGGTTGCGGAGACGCTAGAGTGAAGGCGGCGGAAAGGGCGAGCGGCGGCGGTGGCTGGAACCTATTGGGTGGCCAAGCGCGGGTCTTCTCCGGCCACGAGTCGTTCGCTTGTCGGTATGGTTGGCTACCCAAGCTATACGAGGCGGTACAGCAAGATAAAGGGCTCTTTGCGAACGACGAACATGCCATTCTAGCTTTGGGTCTCGGCAGGAACATGGTCAAGGCGATTCGGTTTTGGGGACAGGTGTTCGGGCTGCTGGAGGTGAAACGTGGTGTGGCGAAGAATACGGCGCTGGCACACCGACTGCTTGGTGTCGAAGGTGGGCTCGACCCGTACCTAGAGGATCCGGGATCTCTATGGCGGCTGCACTGGATCGTGACAGCGCACGGGGGGCTTGGGGCGTGGGTCACTGCGTTCCTTGAACTGCAGGACGCGCAGATTACGCGAGATCGGCTGATCGATGTGGTCCGTAATCGGGCAGTGGTGGCTAAGGGTTCCGTGACTCGGAGAACGGCTACCGCGCATGTGGACATGTTGTTGCGAACCTACGACTGGGCGCGCTTCGACGCGGCGACTCCGGGCGAGGATGCATCGGGGTGTCCATTCCAAGAGCTGCACTTGATCGAAACTGCGGTGGTTAACGGGCACACGCAGATTAGCGTGAAGCGAGGCCCCAAGCCTCAGTTGGATGTGGGAGCGTTCGCGTTTGCGTTGAGTGACTACTGGCAGGGTGTGGCACCGGGCAGCCGGTCGCTCTCGATCAGGAGCCTTCTCGTGGACCGCCGTTCGCCGGGAGTGGTCTTCCGGCTCGACGAGGGCTCTTTGCTGGTGTGTCTTGAGGAGCTCTGCGAACTGTCCGGTATGCAGATGCGTAGCGACGGAACCGGCGGCATGGACTTGGTTGGCAATGGGCAGTCGAAGGAACGTCTTGAGTGGGTTGCATGGCCAAGGAGTTGATTGCAGATCGCATTGCGATCGGACGACGCTATGTTCGGGCTGTTGACATTCTTCGCGATTTGGACGATCCAAGAGCGCTTGACGGCTACGTGTTGACGCCTTCGGTTCGAGATGGCCTCCGGAGGGTGGTGGCTGGGCTAGCGATGGGGTCGTCCCAGCGGGCGTTTCGCGTGACGGGGCCTTATGGCTCGGGGAAGTCGTCGTTCGGCCTGCTGCTGGCGCGCCTGATCCAAGAAGGCACCGAAGGCGGGGCGGCGACAAATCTTGTGGGAGAACTACTCGGAGAGGGAGCGGTGCCGGCCTATCGGCCAGTGATACTTGAAGGGCGGCGCGCTAGCCTGACGGCGGACTTGGCCATGGCGATGCGCGACTTGGCGAGAAGTGAATTCGGCGAGAGAGATATGCAAGCGATCTCTGTGGAGCGAGAGGTCGACCGGCTCACCGAGACAGGCGAGTGTGATCCGAAAGCGGTCTTAGACTCTCTTGCTGGTTGCTCGGAAAGGCTGTATCAGGAGAGTGGCCGCGCGTTGTTGCTACTTATCGATGAGATGGGACGGTACGTGGAGTTCGCAGTGTCCAGTCCCGGCCGCGAAGACCCATCGGTGTTTCAGCAATTGGCCGAGAAGGCCGGCGGAGTGCGGACTGGCGGTCTGGGGGTAGTTGGTTTCCTGCACCACAGGTTTGGCGACTACGTTGCAACTCTCGGCGATTGGGTCGAAGGGGAGTGGAGGCGGTCTTCGGAGCGTTACGAAGAGATCGCTTTTCACGAGAACCATGAACAATTGCTCTACCTCCTGTCGGAAGCACTGGTCGCTCGGCGAGCGCACACGACAGCAGTCCGCACCGAGGCACGGTCACAATACCGTGATGCGGGAAAGCGGGGACTGTTCGCCCTACCGGGCGACGATCTGGCGGCAGTCGGCGAGCACCTGTACCCGTTTCAACCGGGGGCACTAGCGTGCCTTTGGTTGTGTTCGCGGCGCTTCGGGCAGAACGAGCGGTCGATATTCTCGTTCTTGCAGTCTTCCGAACCGTTCGGATACCAAGAGTTTGCGCATAGGACGAGTTACGGGGGCGGGAACTGGTATCGAATAGATGACGTATACGACCATCTGGCGTCACAGGGATCTTTGCGATTTCACAGCAGGGATCGTGAGAAACGATGGGAAATGAGCCAGGACGCCACATTGTTGTGTGGAAATTTGCCCGCCGAGGTGCAGCGGGTTCTCAAGGCCGTGAGCCTGATCGTGGTCTTGGAGCCCGTGCCTGGTCTGTCGGCGGAGGTCGGCACGCTTGCATGGTTGCTGGGCTGTGGTCAGGAGGAAGTGAGTGAGGCGCTTGGCGAACTCTCCAAGCGGGGCGTGATTTGCCGGCGGGAGTCGTTGGCGGATTGGAGCCTGTGGTCGCATAGCAGTGTTGATTTGGACCAATGGATGAACAAGGCGAAGGCAGCAGTTCCAGAGATGAGGCGCTTGGATGAGGAGTTGTCCCGTGTCATGTCGTTGCGACCGATGGTGGCGCAGAGGCATTACCATCGCACTGGTACGCTTCGCAGCTTCGCGGTCCAAATCGGCGAAGGGGCTGGCGAAACCGGTTCCAGGACCGATGGTCTTGTCGTAGTGCGGCCCACCTATCCGGATGAAGAGCCAGAACGGGCCAGACAGGAAGCAGCACAGATTGCCAAACGGCTCGGGCCTCTCGCAGTAGTCCGTGTGCAGCCGATCGCACCGGGAAACCTAGCGACCGCGCGTGACTTGGTATGCTGGCGATGGGTCCGGGAGAGCTGTGGTGAACTGCGGATCGACGACTTCGCGAGAGCGGAAGTCGAGCGCCGAATACGGGATCTGGAGAACGAGCTGCGGGGACGGCTCCTTCCTTATGGCCAAGCGAATGTGGATGAGCCGGGCGTAGAATGGCTGTACGAGGGTGAATTGGTACCGATCGGATCACGAATGGCGCTTAGCAGATTCCTGAGTGATGTTTGTGACCGGATATTCGACAAGACGCCGATTCTTCGCAATGAGTTGATCAACCGCGACAAGCTGTCAAGCGCCGTCGCAGCCGCGAGAATGAGGCTGTTGGGCCTAATGCTGGATGAGGAAGAGCGGAAGTTTCTGGGTTTGTCCGGTGCCCCGCCGGAGCGAACCATCTACCTTTCGATGTTCCATGCGTCGCATATTCACAGGGCGGAGGGGAGCCGTCAGCGGTTCGGGAGCCCCGGACTGGACGACCCTCTGGGTTGGGAACCGGCGTGGCAACGGGTCGCCGGCATGGCTAGTGTCGGCGAAAGTGTCGGAGTGGATACTTTGATCGCGGGCTTAGGGGAGCCGCCGATTGGATTGCGAGCGGGACCCGCAGTGCTGCTAATCGCCGCGTACCTGCTACGCTACCGGGACGACATTGCGCTGATGGAGCGAGGGAGCTTCCAGCCGGAGATCACCCAAGCACACTTCATGAGACTCGCGAAGTCGCCTCGGAACTTCGCGTTACGCAAGATCGAGGCGGTTGATGACAAACATGTGCTCAGGTCTTTAGTCAAGGGGCTGTCGATCTGGACTGGCGATCGGCCGGGAACCGATGTTAAGGATATGGTGGAGGCACTGTATCGGTGGTGGGGACAGCTGTCTGAGTTCGCACGGGGTACGAGGACGGTGAGTCAGGTGGCGCAAGACGTTCGTGCGGTACTAAAGAAAGCAAAGGAGCCGATTGAGCTCTTGCTCGATCAGTTGCCGCGCGCGTGTGGAGCTTTGGGAGCCGACGGCATTGAGGTTGAGCAGTACACGCTTCAGTTGGACTTGGCGTTGACGGAGCTCGGAGATGCGCTGCCAACGCTGCGCAGTCAAGTCGCAGCGAGTATCCTGCAGGCCTTTGGAGCCCGTTCGCTTGGCGAACTGCGCAAACAGATGCGTTTGGACTACGGAGATCATCTGCTGGAACTGGGGAGCAGGGAACTGCGGGCCTTCGTCGACCGCGCTTTGAAGGAAGATGTGGATGACGAGTCGTGGATCGATAGTGTTGCCGGGGTGATCGTAGGCAAGCGGCTCAATAGCTGGGATGACGTGTCGGTCGACCACTTTGCCTTCGAGGTGCGGGGCATGGCGCAGAAGCTGGCCCGTCGCCTTGCGGTGATCCGGGAGGCGAGTGCGCGGGTCGCCCCGATTACGGCAATCCACGTATCGACCTCTGACGGAAGGGAGCGCTCCCTGTTCCTGCGCGATGGGGCGGAGGAAGAGGGTACTCTAAAGGCACGGATAAGGAAATTGCTTGCCCAGACGGAGAGTCCGGAGGCCGTGCTTGTCAATCTGCTGGGTGAGATGATGGACAAGGAAACGCAGGAGAATGTGAAGTGACGCGACATATCCTCAGTCTATCTGGCGGCAAGGACTCGGCAGCGCTTGCAATCTATATGCGCGACCGAGTGCCGGAGATGGAGTACGTGTTCTCTGACACCCGAAAGGAACTACCTGAAACCTACGAGTACCTAGAACGGATTGAGGACTATCTCGGTACGTGTGTGCATCGGCTAAACGCGGACTTGGGGTTTGACCACTGGTACGACGTGTATGGCGGCATGATTCCGTCTAATCACCGGCGCTGGTGTACGAAGATGCTCAAGCTCCGTCCCTTCGAGGAGTTTGTTGGGAACGATTCGGTGATCAATTACGTCGGCCTGCGAGCGGACGAGAATCGTGGTGGCTACATCAGCCACAAGCCGAACATCAAGGCCGTGTACCCGTTCCAGGAGGACGGGCTGAAATTGGCGGACATCAAGGAAATTCTCCTCAGTTCCGGCGTAGGACTTCCGCCCTATACGCAGTGGGGAAGGACACGGTCTGGTTGCTTTTTCTGCTTTTACCAGCAGAAGATCGAGTGGGTGCGTCTGAAAGAGGAACATCCGGATCTTTTCGAAGAGGCGAAGGCGTACGAGAAGCCTTACGAACCAACCGGAACGACGTTCACATGGAGCGAACGGGAGAGTTTGACTGAGCTTGAGCAACCGGAGCGCATGGATGCGATCAAGCGAGAGCACGAACTTCGAGTGGCTCGAAAGCGGGAAAGACGGGAAAATTTGACACTCGCCCAGGTCTTCGGTGATGAGGATCCCGAAGAGGACGATAGCGGGTGCCTGATTTGTTCGCTCTGAGACGTACTAGATGAGCTTTTCGTTCGAGGCGAGAACCTTGCTGGAACTTGGCAAGGAACTCATCAGCACCGATGAGGTGGCGCTCTACGAGCTGATCAAAAACGCGGTCGACGCGGGGTCGCCCAAGGTCGAAATCAACGTTCGGTCTAGGTTAGCTTACACAGACTATCGTGAAGCGGTTCGACGACTCCATGAGACTACAAAGTCATTGTCCGAAGTCACAGCGTTTCTCCGTGGCAAGATGGTGGCGGACGAGAGCGGCCGGTGCGAAGACTGCTTGGCAGAATTGGACCGGACCAAGGAGGTGGATACGTATGAGGACAAACTGGATGCACACTATACCCGACTAAACTCGATTGTGATCAGGGATACTGGTGAGGGAATGTCCTTGGATGATCTCCGCGATGTCTATCTGCGCATTGGTACGCGACATCGTCGTAGGCAGAACGAGAAGGGGGCGACGAAGCTGGGTGACAAGGGCATAGGTCGATTGTCAGCGATGCGCTTGGGTGAGTTGTTGAGTGTTGAAACGTCGAAGAAAGGAGAGCCGCACTGGAACTTATTGGACGTGGATTGGGGACTCTTCTCGCACTCAGAGGATATGTTGGTACAAGACATCAAGATTGCTCCAGAACGAGGAAGGAGAAAGCTCAACAAGGAGGATCACGGCACCACAATACGCATTCGGGGCCTCAACGCGGACTGGACCAGAGTTAGATTCAACGAGCTGTTGGATGGACAGATCGCCCGTTTCATAGATCCGTTCGAGGTGGGACTTGCAAATCGATTGCTGATAGCCAGACATAATGGTGGACGCGTGATGATCCCTTCCATACCGAAGGCGTTGATGAAGCACGCTCACGCTAGCTGTCGTGCAACGTTCCGCTTTGACGATGGGGATCCTGTCATTGAAGGGAAGGTAGACTACAGGGAAAAGCAGCGTGCGATGACGATAGAAGCTCGTGGATCGGAGGTCATGACGGTCAGTCGAACTGCGCGAAAACGTCGGGCAAAACGGGGACACGCGGCGTTCGAAGAGACACCGATTAGTCGTGATGCGCTGGTGAAGCTAGGTGGCTTTGATCTAGAGATCTACTGGTACAACCGTAGGATCGTTGACAGCATCGAGGGCCTGACCGACACCCTTACGGCGTCGCGTGCCCAGATTGCGAGGTGGTCGGGAGGACCTATGCTATACCGTCACGGGTTCAGGGTATTACCTTTCGGTGACGCGGACGATGACTGGATTTCCTTGGACAAGAAAGCGTTCGGGTCCGGGGGGTTCAAGCTGAACCGACAGCAAGTTTTTGGGCGGATTCGGATCGATACGCCACACCGACACCTAAGTGAGCAGACCAATCGTGAGGGTTTGGTCCAGTCTCCGGTGTCCGATGCGTTGACACGGCTGGTGATGTGGATTGTTCAGGTAGAGTTCCGCAACTTCATCAACGAGGTCGATAAACAGGAGAAATTGCAGTTTCGAAAGGAGGAGTTGGAGAACAATCAGATTCTCCGAGCCGAGGGAACCTTGGTGAAGGCTGTATCTGACCTGCGCGGCACATTGGATGGGCAGTACGAGGAAGTGCTTGAGGAAGTCGTTTCGACGGCGAGAGATCTACGGGAAGAAGCGCTTGAAGTTCTGAAGCGCTTGGACGAAGTGGAAAAGCAATCTGCGGAAGATCGTGACCAGTTCGTTTACTTAGCTGGCGTTGGCTTAATGACCGAGTTTGTTTTTCATGAGCTTGAGCGGGCGGTCTCGCACACTATGAATGTGATTTCTGAGGTAGGGGCGACTCCAGCGAGTGTTTCTACTCTAAAAGATCAGTTACAGACGCTTCACAAGCGGGTGGCGGCGTTCGACGAGTTGACCGGCGAGAAGCGTCAGACGAAGACGCGCTTCGATTTGTGTGATCTGGTCAGGGAGGTGCTCAGCAATCACGAACGGGAATTCTCGCGGCACGGCATAGAACTGGTGCTTGATCTCCCAGAGTATGGATTCACGGTTCGTGCGGTGCGCGGTATGGTGATCCAGATTCTGGAAAACTTGGTAGTTAACGCTGCATACTGGCTGAAGCGACAGGCAGAATATGAGGATGGATTCATGCCGCAGCTAATAGTACAGGTCGATGAAGACCGGCGCCAGATGACGGTTCAAGATAATGGCCCTGGCGTTGCAGCATCACGCAAGGAGCGGATTTTTCAACCCTTCGTTACGACTAAGCCTTCGGGCATGGGCAAGGGTCTTGGGTTATTCATAGCGCGCGATATGGCCGAATATCATGGATGGTCATTGAATACAGAATTGTCGGGCCGGGTCCGGACAAATCGCATAAATGGCTTCGTGCTGGAGATGTGATGACAGTGAACTACACACCGCAAATTATTGCTAGTTTCGATGCCAGTTCTATCGACAGAGTTCTTGTGATCGACGACGCCTATGATCCGCCGGAGTCTTACGATACTGGGGAACTGTACGATCTTCTCGAAGGTGCCGAATTTCGGTCGCATGTGGATGAGAATCAGTTGACGGAGGATGAGCGCTTAGCATCCGTTTCGGCTCTAACGGGGGAGGACACCGATGACCAGTTCGTGCAGAAATCACTCTCCTCGCTTTATGTCGCGTACGTGAAAAATCGGGTGTCTGAAGTCGATCCGGGCGGGGTTTTCGGAGCCGTAAAAGGGGCGGCACTTGACGCACTGCAGCCTGTGGTCGAGCTATTAGGGCGATGTGGTGATACAACGAAAATCCGCTGCGTAGGAAATGAATCAGCACTCGACGCCTATAGAGAACTAAAACCTCATCTGATACTAATGGACTTTCTCCTCAGCCCTCCCTCAAGGCCGGATAGGGAGACGAGTTCGCAGAAAAGCTGGGATAGAAAACGATCTATCGGCTTGCTGAAGTCGATTCTGGAGGACGACCCACAAGCGAATCCTGCGGTGATTTTGATGTCAACGGAAAGTGTGAATGAATATGGAGCAAGAACTTACCGAGAGAGTCTGGAAGGGCGCGTTACGGCAGTTCGCTTCGGTTTTCTCAACAAGCATTGGATCAAAGGCTCGTGTGCAGATCTGATAGCTTCAGGCGAAGCGGCTGATGTGTTGATGGATTCCTTCGGTAGCTTCGAGTTTGGGCAGACACTTGAAGCGGCGCTGAATTGCTGGAAACAGGGAGCACAATCGGGGCTTGAGAGGCTGTACCGTGAATTGCGGAACTTTGACGTAAAGGACTTCGCCTATCTGCTGCGGTTTCGACTGTACGAGGAGGGAGAGCCCTTTGCTGACTATTTGGAGTGGTTCCTCGGCGAGTCGTTGCGGGCGGTTGTTGATGATGAGGTCGAGTGGAACGCAGACCCGTTTTCGGGACTAAACGATAAGAGATTGACAGAAGCGATTGAGGGGGCTCATCAAGGCCCTTCGAATCGGATCGCTGAGTTCTTTCATAGGATGCGGTTTAACTCCAGAGAAAACCGAGCGAGAAGTAGATTCGCGTTCGGCGATTTGTTCGTCGCTTCCAATTACAAGAAGGTACGGATGGTCATCACTCCGGATTGCGACTTGGTGCCCCGGGGCGATAGACCTAGCGCGAATCGTGTATTGACCATTGGCGGTGTGATAGGAGGGCTTGACGAGGACAAAGTATTCGCCGGAGAACTCATCTTGCAAAACACGCCTAAGGCGATCAAATGGGACTACAAGGACTTGATGACGCACAAGTTTAGCGATCTTGACCGATTGGTTGTTGAGGGCGGTGAGTACTCATACTTGGGGTCGATGCGGGCGATGTCCGCACAGAATGTCCAGAAGGCGGCTTTGGCGGACCTTTCGCGAGTGGGGCTGGCGGTTCCTCCAACGGTGGATGTAGCTGCACCAGTGACCGTTTATATTAGAAAGGACGTGAACAACCAAGCCAGAGTAGTTGAACTTGAAGGGCTTTCAGATCCCCGGGCGCAGGTCTTTATGCCCCGAGGAGGGAAGGACGTGCGACTACGTGCATTGTTCACATCAAGGTTTTACCGCGAGCTTGTTGCGATAGTAGATGAGACAGACGACAGTGAATTGCTGAGCGATGATCGAAAGTTGCGCAAGAGCTGGTTGAAGAGCTCCACGAAAGTTCGAGTAGCGATGTTGAGGGATGGCTTGGTCTTGCCGTGGGAGGGCTTTTCGAAGATGCGAGTATCGGTGGGCAGCAAAAAGGGCAAGAATTGGCTCGAAATTGTGGTTGACGTCTCGGACAAAGCACTAGGGATAAATTGAACATCTGCTAAAGCCAGTCGTCTGGCGACGCGTTCTGCCGAGAGATGGCGTTTTCGTGCTTTGCAATGGTGGCCGGGACGAGGTCTAGTTTTTCTACAGCATGCGCGGCCTTAGTTTGGGAGCGCCCTTGTACATGGTCTTCCTTGGGCGCGGCGAACCTGCATTGAGTATGGAGAGGGAAGTGATCAGGATGGTGTCATTGCAGACGTTATGCGCGCGCTTGCGACTGCTGTTGGATACATTTGAACATGAAGGCGCTTTGGGCGGAAAGTGCAAATGGTCGGGCGTGGCTAACCTGCTGTTTCCGGCAGCCTGCATTGGTCGAGTTCAAACGGATGCGTCAACTGCTGACCTCTACGATGCGGGACTATATTGTGGGCAAGCGGCAGATTTCGACCAACAGCAAAGTGAGATTCTCGACGACTACCTGTCTGCACTTGTGCGCTTCCGCTTCGTCTGGAACGCATACGAGACCGTGCGGGATAACTCGCAGGCCGGGCGGCTGATGAAGAGTAGGAACCCCGCGAATCGGGAAACGTTGGCTAGTCGTGTGCCGCGGGCGCACTTGGAAATCATCGATCGAGTGTATGGCTCATGCCGATCCATAACGCAAGACGTTCACAAAATTTGGGAGTGGATGGGAAGAAAGCCTGCTGAAAGCGTTGGGCTAGGCAAAGCTGGATTGTTGGTCAAGGGATTCAGGGACTACCTATTTCATGGACACGAAGAGCCACCGAGTCCATACGATCAGGATGATCAGTTCCGTATGGCGTTGGACGGAGAAGAGGCGATCTCACTGCACTCGTATAGGCTGATCGCGTTCACGAGACTAACACTCCATTTGATGCAGGCACTGGTCCATGCGGAACTTCGACCCAGTTACGAAATTGAAACGGCAGATGTCCCGTTCCTGTCCAAAGAGTTGGAGGCGGAGTTTCTCTTGCCGTGTAATTTCTTGTTGATTCTTGCGACACATTGGCCGGAGGGCCGAGGATCCGCACTGTCGCCAAAGGAAATCGTGGAGCTTGCAGCAGATTGTCATGTGGGAACTGAATCAATGGGATGGATCTTGGGCGCTGTTGGGAGAGCGGCGTGACTCCGCTGACCAACTCGAGCGTTGCTGTGTTTGTGGATCACCGACGGTGGCCACCAACAACAGTCTCAAAGCTAGCCAGTGCCGACCGCAAGTTCTCAACGATCTCCTCAGCCAGCACGTCTGGTTCCGGCAGATTTTCCAGATCGGTCATGGATGCATCCTTCAGCCAAAACACATCGAGGCTGGCCTTGTCGCGCTGTAGAAGCTCTTCGCGCGAATAGGCGCGCCATCGGCCGTCCGGGGTGTCCCCGCTCCAAGTCGGTTCCCGGACGTGGCGGTTTTCCGGCCTATAGCACGCCACGAAGTCCTCAAGGTGGGCGTAGGTCAAAGGTTGAGTGCTTCAGGAACTCCTTCTGGTCCCTGTCGAGTGGCCAAATGTCTGGGTCGGCGAGGAAGTCGTGGGCAGCAAGGAAGAATCCGCCGGTTCCGCAGGCGGGGTCGGCGATGGTCCTGCCGGGTTCGGGGCGCACGCAAGCCACCATGGCGCGGATCAGAGCACGGGGCGTGAAGTACTGCCCCGCACCGGACTTCGTATCCTCCGCGTTGCGCTCCAGCAGCCCCTCGTAGATGTCGCCCTTCACATCAGCGCCGAGCATCACCCAGTTGGTGCCGTCCACCATGTCGATCAGCCGGAAGAGCTTGGCTGGGTCGGTGATCTTGTTCTGCGCCTTGGCGAAAACCTGGCCGAGCATCCCTTTCTGCTGGCCAAGGTGGCGGAGTAGGGCGACGTAGTGCTCTTCAAGCGCGGCACCCCGGCGGGTGGTGAGGCTGGTCCAGTCGTGGCCCTCGGGGATGCCGACATCGCGGTTGTAGGGTGGCTTGGCGTATTCGTCCGCCATCTTGAGGAAGATCAGGTAGGTGAGCTGCTCAAGGTAGTCGCCGTAGCCCACGCCGTCGTCGCGCAGCGTGGTGCAGAAGCTCCACACCCTGGAAACGATGGAAGCGGTGGTCATGGGCGAGATGCCCGGATCTGTCGCATTAGGGTCTCCCCGTAGGCGTAAGGTGATAGCGCGGTTTAGTGCTGGTCGGCTGGTCCGGCAAAGTCATTTCAATCCCATGCTGCCTTCCGCTGTCCACGAAACCCCGAATGCACTGGCAACCGGACCAGAAACCAAGTGCGATCATCATCGGTCTCGAAGTTCGGCGGCGGCGAGCCATTGTTGCGCATCGCCCGCAATATCTTCGGCACTCCGGTCGAGTGGCTTTTCGCCGAGTCCAATTCCCTGAGGAACTCGCCGATCCGCAGGTTGCGGTAGCGGTGGCTCACCGCCCGGCCTTGCAGCAGGTCAGCCATTCGGATGGAGCGATCGGCGCCCGGAAAGCTCAACACCACAATTTCTTCCGGTGTGATCCGCACCTTCACCGGCTCGCGCACTTCGTAGGAACGGTGGTAGATGGCATTGCCCAGCGCCTCCTCAATTGCCGCCAGCGGAAAGTTCCAGAACCGATCGGCTTCGGGCCGGTCGGGGTGTTTGACGACTGCCTGTTTCAGCAAGTTGCGATCGATGTAGCTCACTGCATCGCGCAGGATTGCCGCTAGTGGCCCGCGAAACTGCCTTTCCTCGAAATTGCCGCCATCGGGGCCGTCTGGAAACCAGATCACGTCGATCTGGGTGGCCGGGAAGAACTCATGGGGGCGGTCGTTGAAGAACAGAAGGCCGACGTTCTTGGGAAACAGGGCTTCATCAGGGCCCCCGACGATGTTCATGCGCCGTGCCAAGGCTTCCATCGACAGACCGGGCAACTCGTGAAAGAGGTCGCTGCGGGCATCCTGGAGGTGCGCACGAATCAGTAGGGGAGAGAGATCCGCAAGCGAGGCGTTGGGGTGATAGCGGTCATCGAAGGGCACTGTGGCCGCCAGTCCCAACAGTTCGCGCTCGTCCTCGCCGTGCGTCTGTACCGTGTTGCTGTAACTGCGAATTTCGACGCGCTCGCTCTCGACGTTGCGCCGTCTGAGGCTGCTGTCGATGTTGATCGGAAGTGTCGCTGTCATTTTGACTTGGCGCTGTTTGCGAATTGCTGGTCTTGTTTCCCGAGGCGTGTCGCACGGCCCGGAAAGTCACGCGCCAGCAAAACGGAGGTGGTTGAAATTGATTGCTGCTTCGCTGCTTTGGGCTGACGCAGCCAGAAACAGATCGAGGTCCACTGTCAAGAGAGGCGTTGTCGGGGACACCGCCTGTAGCAGTGCGGCGTCGGTGAGCCCAAGCCGAATAAACCGGCTGTCGCTTGATGCCTCCTTGCTTGGAATCACCGTCTCAGGACTCTCCTCAATCAGCTTGCCCAGCGCGTTCATAAGGGCGGACCGCTCCGGCTCGCCGTGGTAGGCGAGCAGGTTCGAGGCTTCCGTGACCGTGTTGGGCGTCACAAACACTTGCCTCGACCGCTTCAGAAATCGGTAGAGGAGATCATAGTCGTCAACGGTGTATTCGCGAAGTCGCCGGTGCTTGGCGATTAGGCCTTTCCCTGTGAGGCCCACCACCAGCAGCACCAAGAGGTTCGCGTCAACGTAGATTCCGCTACTGACCATTGGGGCCGTCCCTGGATACCTCTCGATGCCTCAGCGACTGCACCAACCCCGTCTTGTCGTCGATACTCACTACTTTGTAGGTTCGCCCTGCACCGCCAAGCGACTTGAGTACGCCCCTCGAAACGGGCCAGTCTCTAGTGAAGCCGATGGTCACGGACCACATGTCGCCTCGAAGTTCGATCTCCTCCAAGCCAACTTCCCCGATGGGTTCAGCCTCGAATAACTCGGCGACGTGCTTCTTTGCGACTTCGACTGCTTCCCGCGCCTGCATGAGAACGCTCCTTCACTGCTCAACTCTGGGTAGTATATCGTGTGCCGGGTTCACAGAAATTGGAATGGCCAACGCTTTCTCGCCATCGGCAGGGGCTACCCCTAATCGGCTACAATGACGCCATGAAACGCAAACCGCTCTCGGAGACCAATCCTCACTTGCGCAACTCTCCGGAGGCGATGCGGCGGCGGATTCGAAGCGTAGCCAGTTCGACGGCGATAGAGACAGGCGAGTCCGTGCAAGTCATTGAAGCCAAGCTCAGGCAACTCCGCAATTCCCCGCCTCGCGTGCCGCTAGGCTGACAAGTCCCTTCATCGGCTCATAGTCGCTCATCCCTGCCTGAATGCAGGCGAAGTACTTGTCCCTGTGTTCGTCCCATGAAGTGAAGTCCAATTCACGCCGACCTGCCTGCACTGCCATCACATCGGCTAGCAGGCGCGACAGTCGGCCATTTCCTTCGCGAAACGGATGAATCAGTATCAGTTCAACGTGGACAACAGCGATGGCTTCGATGAGCTTCTCTTCCGACATGCCTTGGCAAGGTGTGTGAATGGGCAGAATTTCCTTGTCCAGATGGCCCATCAGTCGCTCGATTTGAGCAGTGGCCGCAAACTGGAAATCTCCCTTGGCCATGTTGAGAGTACGGTACCGACCTGCCCAGTCATAGACATTGATCAGCCAGCGGCGATGCCATTCAGTGATATCAGCGACGGTAAGGGCTTGGTCGGCCGCAACCGAGTCGAATGTCTCTTCGTAGAGCCGATTCAACAGATCGAGTTCGACCTCGTTCATCTCCAGTGGGTCTGAGATGCCAAGCTTGTTGGCCAGCACACCACCGCTCGAACCGGGCTCGAACTGCGCTTCGATGCTGCCCGTAGTGTCGTAGCGGTCGTTCACGCAATAGCCGCCTTGCGCTTGCGCGCCGTTCCCTTCGGCTTCTGCGAGGCTTTCTCGGCCTTGATGCGCTCTAAAAGAATGGCGGCGGATTCGTCGTCGGGGTTCTGGGGGACGAGTTGACCGGCAAATGCCTGTTTTAGGATGGATTGGCGGAGCGCTTCGCCGCGGGTGAAGTTGACATCGATCTCGGCTTCCAAGGTGTTGGTGGCTGCAAGATGCTCATTGAGGATGCGGACGATTTCGGCTTGTTCGGCGGGGGAGCAGATGGGGAGCAGAACCTCTTCCAGTGCCTTTCCGGTGAGGTGTTTGATCGTTGAACCCGTGAAGTGCTTGTCCAGAAGACCCGCAACGGTCGCGAATCTGAAGTAGTAGTAAGCGAACATGGGCGAGTATGACGCCGTGAAGCGAACACGATGAAGGGCCTTTTGGATGAAGACCTTGTCGTCCTCGCCTTTCCAAACGGCACACCGGCCAGGTTCGCCGCCCTCGCAGATGACCAAGTCTCCCTTTCTGACGGCGTAGCGTGGAACTTCGTGATCCTCGATGGGGATCAGCTTCTCTGGATCAACCTTGAACAAACCCCACCTGAGGTTGATGTTGCCTAGATATGGTCGAGGCTGGCCGCGATTCTTTTGCCGGTCCAGCATCTTTCCAAGAATGGCTTCCAGGGCAATACGTTGAAGGGGAACGGTGGCCCAAGTCGTAGGAGTGGCCAATTGGCCGTCTGAGCGCTCGGCGACAGTTTTGGGCAGTTTCGGCTTTGTGGGTTTCTTGCCGAATTCACCGTTGTCGCGCCACTCGGCTGTGGCCTCCTCCCACTCGTCGAGAGCCGCTCGAAAGCTCTCTTCGCGTTCCTCGCGAATGCTTGCGAGCAGAACTTCTGGGCTTTCCAGCTTGTCGGGGTTCTTTGCCCGCCAGTCAGCGGTTAGGCGGCCTTCAAAGGCGGATTTGAGCAGGGATTGGCGATAGAGTTTGACGGCTCGCTTGGCATCGCGAAGGCTCTCGACACCCTGGTCGATCTCGTCGAACAGCGTTTCGATCCTCTTGACAATGCGGCGTTGCTCCCCGGGTGGGGGTACTTGGACTTCGAAATTGCCGATCTGGTTGAAGTTCACGCGTGGGCGGTCCCCCTCATTGAGGTGGGAGGCGAAGTTGACGAAGTCACGGGCATGCAAGCGATAGCGGAGAAAGCTGGAGTCAATCAGCTCGTTGCCCTCGAAGACGATGAACTCACCGGAAGCTAGACCATCGAATTTGGGCTGGGCGACCTTGTTGAGGTACGGGCGCAGACGTCCGTAGAGGACATCGTTCTCGCGGAACCGCGACGCTCGGCTCTTCATCTGTCTGGATGGAACTGACCCGACAATTTTCGTGGTGTGGGCCTCAACGTGATCCATGCCGATGAAAGGCAGTTTCGGGAAGTCTGGGGGAGACACTTTTTCCCCACGCGGTGCAACGAAGTCGGACAGTGGGCCTGAGGCCCAGCCGCTCGGTAACTCCATCACGCAGCCAACGCCTCGTTCATCTCCGCCATGACGCTATCCATGCCGTCACCGAATACGGCGTACATTTTTCCCAAGCCACCGTGCGCATCAAAGGGCGCCATGTCCAGATCTCCGCGCTCAATGGTGAACGAGGTTTCGAGATGGTCGCGAATCATCCACAGCCACTCCATCTGCTCTTCAGAGAACTTCTCACCCGCCCCAGCGTGGCGATTCAATACCCAGGTCTGGAAGTTCCGCCTCACCCGATCCGAATGGCGGGTCAAGGTGTCATCCAGGCCGCACACGCGCCGGATGAGGGCGACCAAGGCCGTCAATTCGCTGACCGGCTGCTGGCCTTTGTAATCGTCAAGGTGCGAATACGCCCGCCAGATGAGCAGCGGGGCGAGGCGCGGGCGGTCCTTCCGCAGCTTGGCCAGCACGTCCTTGATCATGGCAAGGGTTACTGCCGAACGCCGCGCTGGCTGGGTGAAGTAAATCGTTAGCGCCTCGATCTCATCCCGGTTCTCCCTCAGGTAGCTCTCGAAGTCCTGCGCAATCTGCTTCGCATTTTCCGCCACGTCGCCAGCCCACTCGGCGCGCAGGAGGGTGTCCAGGTTTTCGTGGTCGATGGTCTGTTCCTTGTCGCGGCGGATGCTGTCCATCAGGTTGATGAGCGGGCCAGTGAAGACGTTGGCCGCTTGGGTGATCCGCTTATCAAGGGCGGCTTGCAAGGCGGGTTCGTCGGGCTTGGCGTGGCCAGCCGCCTTGGCGTCGGCCTCCACCCTGTCCGGGTCGATGGCGTCGAACAGGTCGCGGACGATGGTGGAGAGGGGCTTGCCAGCCGCCTGTTCGATCCTCGCTTGGTCGGCCGTTTCAAGCTGGTGGTCGAGCCGCGCAAGTCGGGCGGCGAGCGAACTGGCGGTCTCCTCGGAACGGTCGCCCATCATCAGACTCATGGCGAGGTCCTTGAGCGAGTCCCTGGGCTTGGTGTCCAGCGGCTGGCTGGCCGTCTTGAGTGACTTGGTGACGCCCACGGCATCGACGATAACGTAGTGGGTCTTCGCCTGGGCGGATGGCGTCACCTTCCTGAGTTCGTCCGCCTTCAGGACGCGGGTGCCGCGTCCCTTCATCTGCTCGAAGTAGTTCCGCGATTTCACGTCGCGCATGAACAGCAGGCATTCGATGGGCTTCACGTCGGTGCCGGTGGCGATCATGTCCACCGTGACGGCGATGCGCGGGTTGAAGTCGTTGCGGAAGGCTGTGAGGGAGGACTTCGGGTTCTTTGCCCCGTTGGTGATCTTGCGGCAGAACTCGTTGCCTTCCCCGAACTCCTGCCGCACCGTCTGGATGATGTCGTCAGCGTGGCTGTCGGTCTTGGCGAAAACCAGCGTTTTGGGCAGTTCCCCGCGTCCGGCAAATATCCGCGGCCAGTGGTCGCGGAATGCGCGGATGACGGTCCGAATCTGGTCTACGTTCACCACGGATCGATCGAGTTGGTTGGCGGCGTAGGTTGCACGCTCCTCCTGCACGGCCCAGCGGCGGGCGCGGGTGAGCCGTTCCCGCTTCTCGATGAGCTGCTCGGGCTTGAGCGTTTCGCCGCCTTGCGTGACCTGAGTCTCGATCAGGTAGATCTCGTTGCCCACGTTGACCTTGTCCGCCACGGCCTCTTCGTGGGTGTATTCGCTGACCACGTTCTTCTGGAAGAACCCGTAGGTGCGGTTGTCCGGCGTTGCGGTGAGGCCGATCAGGAAGGCATCGAAGTACTCGACCACCTGCCGCCACAGGTTGTAGATCGAGCGGTGGCACTCGTCAATGATGACCGCGTCGAAATGCTCTGGCGGGAGCGCGGCGCTGTAAGCGACCGGCTGCTGTTGCCTGGGGCGCCACTTCCGTTCCTCCGGATGCTCCTCTTCGGCGCCTTCCGCCAGGTTCTGGCCCTTGAGCGTCGCGTACAGGCGCTGGATCGTGGAGATGACCACCTGCACGTCGCCTGCGATCGAGGGTGAAGTCAGGCGCTGAACGTTGTAGAGCTCGGTGAACTTGCGGTTGTCGTCGTTGGGGATGAAGGCCATGAACTCCTGTTCGGCCTGCTCGCCTAGGTTGCGGGTGTCCACCAGAAAGAGGACGCGCCGGGCGCCCGCATGCTTCAGCAGGCGGTAAACCACGGTGATGGCGGTGTAGGTCTTCCCGGAGCCGGTAGCCATCTGAACGAGGGCGCGGGGACGGTCCTCCTTCAGGGAAGCTTCAAGACGGATGATCGCCTTTGTTTGGCACTTGCGCAGTCCTTCCGGGTTCAGCGACGGGAGCGAGGCGATGCCGGACCGAAGGGACCGCGGGGCGCGCTTCCAGGCCCGAAACGTCTCCGGCTGGTGGAAGGTGAAGACTTCCCGTGAGCGTGGATTGAGATCGCGCCCGTTCGTGAAGCGCGTGATCTGCCCCGTACACTCGTAGAGGAAGGGGAGGGGTTCGCTGTTCGAGACCCACTTGAGCTTGGCGTTGGCGTAGCCTTCGGACTGCTCCTCAACCGTGGTGAGCTTGGCGCCCCAACTATCCGGTTTGGCCTCAACTACTCCAACGGCTTGTCGGTCAACGAAGAGAACGTAGTCGGCAGGCCCGATGTCAGTCTGGTACTCGCGTACCGCGATGCCCAGCCCCGCGTTGAAGTCGAGCGCATCCTTATCCTGCACCAGCCAACCCGCAGCCCGGAGGCGGGCATCGATCCGATCTCGGGCGACCTCCTCCGGGGTCTGGTTCACGTCACTCGGCATGCGGCAGTGAGTGACGGCGCTCTTCTGCCGCTACCTAAGCCGCACCGCGGTGCCGGTGGCG
This sequence comes from Gammaproteobacteria bacterium, assembly GCA_028820495.1. GTDB lineage: Bacteria > Pseudomonadota > Gammaproteobacteria > Pseudomonadales > Azotimanducaceae > Azophilus. The sequence continues at coordinate 7,548 of JAPPIX010000379.1, read as the reverse complement.
ACCAGCAGCACCATGCCCTTGCCGCCGCCGCTGATCTCGCTGTAGTCGAGGTCGATGCCGACCACCGCGTCGGCGCGCAGGATGGTTGCTTGGTCAGCCAGCTCACGGAGACAGGTTTCGCGCGCCTCGCGCAGCGCCTTTTGGTGGGTGCCGCTGCGGCCGCCGATGATGTCGCGCAGGCCGCCGAGAACGTCGCGGAAAATGTTGATGCCAAGCACGCATTCGGCGCTGACGATCCCCAAGGCCTCTTGGGTTTCGCGGCCCGGCACGGAATGGGTGGTGACCAGTTTGTCGAGAGTAACGGACATGGTAGCTCCTATTGGTTGGGGCGGCGCAGATTGCCATGAGGAAGAACTATAGCGCAGACGCCGGGCTACTGGGATGTACAGTGGCATGCGTCCAATAGTCGGGCACGTCCACTGCGTGGAAGAACGGCGTCGCGCACCGTCCGAGGGCGCGAACCTTCGGTTCGTTATGCTCCGGGGGTGCGCGCGCTCCAAGTGGGATCCCGGTGCGCGGGCGTCCCGCCCTTGATTGGGCCGTTGGAATGCGCCTTTCAATAGGAAGTTGGGATTTGTTTCACGGACCGACCTTAAGCCACTAGCCTTTTCACGCGCTTTGGCCGCAAAGTGGCAGTCAGATCGAACGCAACCTGTAGGTTCATCCAGAACTCGGGGCCGGTTCCGAATGCCTCACCGAGCAACCACGCGGTATCGGGCGTGATGCCCCGCTTGCCCTTGACCAACTCGTTAACTCTCTGGATCGACACGCCGAGGTGTTTTGCCAGGTCGGTCTGCGTGAGGCTCATGGGCTCAAGAAACTCCTTGAGCAGTATCACGCCCGGATGTGTCGATGTTCTTTGTTCTGGCAGCATTTTTGTCACCGATGGTAGTCAATGATCTGCACCTGCTCCGCACCGCCATCCTTCCAAACGAATACGATGCGCCACTGGTCGTTGATTCGAATGCTGTGGTGCCCTTTCAGGTCTCCCGTCAACGCCTCGAGTCGATTGCCCGGCGGTGATCGCAGAGCGTCCAGCCCAACTGCAGCATTCAACATGTCCAGTTTTCGCACGGCGATGGAGCGGATCGTTGTTGCAACCCGTCTGGCTTGGCTTGTATTCCTTCCGTGGAATAGATCCTCTGTCCTCCGGTCGCCAAAAGAGCGTATCATGGAAGGACTTTAATGTATTCACGGTATTCGTGTAAACGGTCGGAATGATGAAAGTGGATTTGCCTAGGCGTCTTGTAGCGGAAGCCTTGGGCACGGCGTTGCTGCTGGCCGTGGTGGTGGGCAGTGGCATCATGGGCGAGCGCTTGGCCGAGGGCAACGACGCCATCGCCCTATTGGGCAACACCATCGCCACGGGTGCGGCGCTGGTGGTGCTGATCCTGGTATTCGGGCCGTTGTCCGGCGCCCACTTCAATCCGGCGGTGACCTTGGCCTTCTGGCTGCGGCGCGAACTGACGCGGGGCGATGCGGCCTGCTATGTTCTGGCCCAGCTCGTCGGCGGCATCGTCGGCGTGATGGCAGCGCATGCGATGTTTGGCGAGCCGCTCCTGGTTGAAGGCGTCAAGGCCCGCGCCGGCGCCGGCCAGTGGCTCGGTGAATTCGTGGCCACCTTTGCGCTGCTGGCCGCCATTCTGGGCTGCCTGCGCACCCGCCCGGAAGCCGTGCCCTACGCCGTGGGGCTCATCATCACGGCTGGCTACTGGTTCACCTCGTCGACCTCCTTCGCCAACCCGGCGGTCACGGTGGCCCGTTCGTTCACCGACACCTTTGCCGGCATCGCGCCGGCCCACGCACCCCCATTCATCGCTGCCGAGTTGCTCGGCGCCGTTGCCGCCACCTTGCTGTTCCGCTGGCTGGAGCGCAATGCCGCGGTGCGTGCCGACCCTGCAGCGGGCCAAGACCTGCCATGATGCCGCTGGCGCACATCCGCGTTCTGGACCTCACCCACGCCCGGGCGGGCCCCACCGCGGTTCGGCTGCTCGCGGACTGGGGGGCGGACGTGATCAAGATTGAGGCACCGCGGTCGGCTTCCGGTGCGGGCCGTGCGGTCACCGGCGCACGGCGGGGGCCGGATGAGCAGAATTTGCACCGCAACAAGCGTGGGCTGGCGCTCAACCTGAAGGATCCCAAGGGACATGAGCTCTTCATGCGCTTGGCCCGCAGCGCCGACGTGGTGGTCGAGAACTTCAAGGCCGAGGTCAAGCACCGGCTCAAGGTGGACTACGAGTCCGTCAAGGCGGTCAATCCAGCCATCATCTACGCCAGCATCTCCGGCTTTGGCCAGGATGGCCCCTATGGCGGACGGGCCGGGGTCGATCAGGTCGTTCAGGGGATGAGTGGCCTGATGTCCATCACCGGCGAACCGGGCAGCGGTCCGTGGCGGGTGGGCATTGCCATCAGCGACACGTCCGCCGGGATGTTCCTGGGCCAAGGCATCCTGCTTGCCTTACTACACCGGGAGCGCACCGGAGAGGGACAGTGGGTCCACACCTCGCTGCTCGAAGCCATGCTGTGCAAACTGGATTTTCAAGGCGCCCGCTACACGATGGGGCGCGAAGTCCCAGGCCAGGAGGGGAACGACCACCCGTACCAGACTCCGATGGGCGCCTTCCAGGCCAGCGATGGCCTAGTGAACATCGCCGCGCCAAGCCAGCGGCTTTGGGAGCGCTTTTGCCGGGCGCTGGGGGCTGATGAGCTCTTCAACCGGCCAGAGTACCGCCGGGCCGGGGAGCGCAAGCGGTTGAAGGCCGCGCTGAATGCCGACATCAATGCGGTCACGGCCCGCTTCACCACCGCCGAACTGGTGCGGGAACTCAATCGCGCGGGGGTGCCTTGCGGCCCAATCAACGACATCGGCCAAGCCTTCGAGGACGAGCAGGTTCGTCACCTGGGGATGGCGAAGCCTGCGGAGCACCCGGAATTGGGCGCGGTGCGCTTGATCCGCTCGCCCATCAACCTAAGCGCCCATCCCCAAGGCGATCGATTCGAGCGGGCCGCGCCGGATCCGGGGCAGGACTCGGAGGCCATCCTCGCTGAGTTCGGCTGCGCGCCGTCGGAAATCGAGGCGTTGCGCCGGGCCGGGGTGATTTAAGGGAAATTTCGGGGGGAGTTAAAGGGGGGTTAAAAGGGGAGTGTGCGACAGGGTTCATCTGGTGTACTCTGGTCCTTGGCAATCGGGGGCTTCAATCCGACTTCATGTACATACCGCTAGTCACTTTCTTTCTACTGGCGCTGGTGTTCTCTTTCCTCTGCTCCTTGTGGGAGGCGGTGCTTCTCAGCATTTCGCCGAGCCACGCGCGCGTGCTCTCCCAAAAAGGCACCCGCGTTGGCCGAACGCTGGAGGAATTCAAAGCCAACATTGACCGGCCCTTGGCCGCCATTCTGACGCTCAACACGATAGCGCACACCGTGGGCGCCATCGGCGTGGGCGCGCAGGCGGCGCTGATCTGGGCCGATGCCAGCCCGTGGATTACGCGGATTGCCGTTCCGGCGATCATGACCATCGCCATATTGGTGTTTTCGGAAATCGTGCCCAAGACCATCGGAGCGTTGTACTGGCAGCGCTTCGCCACCTTCACCGTGCATGCGCTGCGCCTGCTGACCACCGCGCTGGCGCCGTTCGTCTGGCTGAGCCAGACCATCACCCGGCACCTGAAGCGGGATGTGGCCCAGCCCATCTTGACGCGCACCGATTTCCTGGCGATGGCGGAGCTTGGTGCGGAGGAAGGCGTGTTCGAGGCCGAGGAAAGCAAGATGATCGGCCACTTGATCCGCTTTCAGACGATTCAGGCCCGGGACGTCATGACGCCGCGCACCGTCGTGGCCATGGCCTCCGAAGGCGAGAGCATCGCCGCCTACTACGGCAGCGCCAAGCGACAGCACTTTTCCCGCATACCCCTGTACAACGAATCCAAGGACCACGTCACCGGATACGTGCTGAAGGACGACATGCTCACCGCCTTGGTGGAAGGACGCGGCAGCGAGCCGCTCACGGCCCTGCGCCGGGAAATCGTCGCGGTCGGCGAAACCTACGCCATCACCGATCTCTTCACCGTCCTGCGGACCCGGCAGGAACATTTGGCGGTGGTGTTGGACGATTTTGGCGGCATGGCGGGAATCGTCACCATGGAAGACGTCATCGAGACCCTGCTCGGCCTTGAGATCGTCGATGAAACGGATGCGACCACCGACATGCGCGAATTGGCGCGCCGCCACCGGGTTCGGCGCGCGAAGGCGCTCAGCGCGTTGGACGGCCCGACCGCCCCGGCACAAGAGGCATCGTCTGGTTAGAACGTATTTTCCGTCGCCAGGCCCAGCAGGTGGCGGCCGATCTGTTCGGTCACTCGATCACGGTGGGCGTTGATGTGCAGGGGCATGGCCTGGAAGTCGCGGTAGCGCCGCTCGAAGTTGCCGCCCTCGCGCAGGCCGTTGCCGCCGAGCACCCGTAGGATCAGCCGCATGGCATCGTCGCAGCAGGCCAGCGCCTGCATGGATGCGCCGAGTTGGCGCAGGTAGTCGGTTTCGGTGGGTGGGGCGGCGGCCTCGATGCGGGCATCGGTTTCGGCGCAGGCCGCGAGCACCGTGTCGCCGGCGGTCTTGATGAGCGTGCCTGCCTGCCCTAGGTTCACGTGGATGGTTGGACGCTCGATCATCTTCACCCCAGCGATGGCAACCCGCTCGCGAATGCCCTCAGCCGCCTCCGCCAACGCAGCGCTGGCCAGCCCCACGGCCATGGCCCCCAGCCACAGATCCGACAGGGCCACCCAGTCCTCCCGGTAACGGTGGTGAATGACCGGGAAGTCCGGCGCGCGGAAGACTTCGCGGAACTTGTCAGGAAAGGGAACATGGCGCCCCGCCGGCACGGTTGCGTCCTTGTACCGGACATGGTCGGTGGCGGAGGCGCGCAGGCTCATGGCCTTCCAGGTGGGATCCACGGTCACGCCGGGGCTGCGCAGATCAACCAAGGCGAATCGTCGCGCGTTCTCGACTTCCGGGAGAGAGCCCTCAGCCGGGGAGCGCGAGGGGCTTGCCCCTCGCATAGAGCCCTCACCCGGGGACCGCGCGGGGGGTGCCCCCCAACCCACCCCCGCCTCGGGCTGGCGCTCTCTCCGTGTCGGTCCCCCCCCCGCGGGCCGGGGGGGGGGGGCGCCCCCCCCCCCCCATAGAGCCCTCAGCCGGGGAGCGCGAGGGGCTTGCCCCTCGATACATAAACACAACCCCGGCGAACTCGCCGTAGCGGGCGCCGGAGCCGAAGGCGGCACTGCCGTTCAGCACAATTTGATCGTCCTGCAGAACGCCGTTGACGCGTGTGCTCGCGCCCGCCGGAAAGCAGACCCACTCCCGGTTGGCGGTGATGCCGCCGAGCAGGCCGCCGTGCTCCGGCCCCAACAGGGCGCAGAAGAAGTGGTAGGTGCAAAGGTGGTTCCACAGGCACCAGGCGGTGGACGAGCAGCATGCGGCAACGGCCGCCAGCTCATGGGCCACGGCGGTGACGGTGCTGTTCAGGCCACCGAGTTCCGGGCTCGCCGTCATGCCCATGACGGGATTGTCCTTGATGAGCGCGATCACCTCGTCGCTGACGCTGCGGCTGGCATCGGCTTCGGCCGCTTGGGCGGCGATGGCGGGGAGCAGGGGCTCGATCAGCAGGCCATCCGTTGGCCAGTCGATGAAGTTCAGCGTTTCTTTCACTTTGCTACATGCACTTTGCCGAAAAGACGGCCTTGGGCACTATTCACCGGGATACCGCCAAGGTTCGGCGGGCTGCTCCGCTTCGTCGTCGAGGGTCCACAAGGGCAGGGCGATGCCTTGCCCTAAGTCCTTGAACACGACTTTGAGGCGGCTGCCGATGCCTACCGTGCGCACCAGCGCAGCGCTGGCCAGTTCCCCGCCTGGGCCCGCCAAGTTGCCGTTCACGCGCAGCGCCTCGTGCGCGGTGGGCTGGCCCGCCTGCTCGTCGAGTTCCACGAGCAGGATCAGGTAGGGCGTGAAGGGTCGAAAGCCCGGATCGATGGCGTGGTGGACTTCGGTGTAGGAGTACAGCGTGCCCTTGCCGGATACCGGCTTCCAGCGGTATTCCGGCTCGGCGCACCAAGGGCAGGCGGTGGTGGTCGGATAGCGCATCAGATCGCAGGCCGAACAATGCTGCAGGTGCAGCGCGCCGCTGGCGCAATGGCGGTAGAAGGCTTGGTTGGCCGTGTCGAGGTCGTTGATGGCCACGGGGCGGCCAAGGTACTCGCCGGTGAGCGGCATGTTTAGTGCCCCCTTTGCATGACCAGCGCGCTGCCGGTGTTGGGGGTCGCCCAGCCTAGGTTGGCGGACAGTTCCACGTCGCGCACTTGGCGGCAGCCGCCCTCCGAATAGTCGAAGCTGTGCTGCCGCTTGCCGTCCGGACCGATGGGGCAACTGTCGTCCACGTCGTGGCGCAGTTGGCGGACATTCTCTATGACCATGGCGATGCCGTGGGTGTAGCCCTCGCAGAGGTGCCCGCCGCTGGTGTTGTTGGGGCGCTCGCCGCCTAGGCGCATGATGCCGGAACTGACGTAGTCGCCGCCCTCGCCCTTGGCACAGAAGCCATAGTCCTCAAGCTGCATGAGGGTGGTGAAGGTGAAGGCGTCGTAGGAGCCGGTGACTTGGATGTCCTCTGGGCCGACGCCGGCGTTGGGCCACAGGATGCGCTTGGCGTAGTGGCCGGCAACCGTGGTGATGGGGCCGGCCTGGAAGTGATTGTCCATGCGCGGCTTGGAGCAGCGGCCCACCACGGAGAGGATTTTCGCGGGGGTGTGGCGGCAGTCCTTGGCGCGGTCCATGGACGTGACGATGATGCAGTTGGCGTTGTCGGTCTCCACGCAGCAGTCGAGCAGGCGCAACGGCTTGCAGATCATGCGGCTGGACAGCACGTCGTTCACCGTCACGCGCTGGCGGTAGTAGGCCTTCGGATTGTTGGAGGCGTGTTCGGAGTGGATCACCTTGACGTGCGCCACCTGCGCCGGGGTGGTGCCGAACTCGTGCATGTGGCGCATGAAGCTCGGCGCGAACATCTGTCCGGCACTGATCTGGCCGTAGGCGCGGCCAAACAGGGCATCGCCGGACAGCGCGGAGCGCCCTTTTGAGCGTCCGGTGCCGCCGATGCGCATTTGCGAGTAGCCGTTCATGGCCCGAAAGATGGCGACGGTCCGGCACAGCCCCGCCTCGATCACGCCCATGGCGATGCCCACCAGGGCCTCGGTGGAGGAGCCGCCGCCGATGCAGTCCATGTAGAAGTTCAACCGCATGCCGAGGTCGCCGGCCATGGCGGGGGAGGGCGTGGAGTCGTTGGCGCTGTAGGAGAGCATCCCGTCGATGTCGCCTGGGTTGAGCCCGGCGTCCGCCACCGCCGCCCGAATGGCGTGCGTGCCGAGCGCCCGGGTGGTCATCCCCGAACCCCGCGTGTACTCGGTCTCGCCGACCCCGACTACGGCGTACTTGCCCCGCAGATGCCGCCCGGTCGTGGCGTCCAAATCGGTCATTGCCCAGCCCCCAAAGCGCGACACCATATCA
>JAPPIX010000234.1 GCA_028820495.1 Gammaproteobacteria bacterium | reverse complement strand
TCATTAACCTTGTTGATGTATGAATCCATTAGTCCGGTTCGTGCCAAACGACCAAAATTGTGGCCGCTGTCGGCCACGGGCCGATCGAGGATGTGGTCCGACTTGTTCGGATAGGGAGCCACGCCTTCGGAGAGTTCGATTTCCGGACTTAGCCGCGTTTGGCGGATGTGCTGCCAGTGATGATTTCGGTATTCGGCGGCAAACTTCGCGGACTCCACAAACGGCTCGAAGAGCATCGGCGAGCCGCTGATGACGTTCCCTAGCGACCAAGGTGCAACGACGATTAAATCTTGGATAGCGCAAGCCGCCGGCGTCGCCTGGAACCTTAGGCTTGGCTCCGCTTCCTTGGCCAGCAGATACCATCCCTTGAGTTCAATGCCCATGAGGACATCGCCGTCCGATGCTCGCTTCAGAAGCACGTCGGGAAACGTTTGCGCCTGCCGAACAAAGCTGTACAGCGCATACTTTTCGTCCGGATCCCAAGCATTGCGAATGAGGTTCAACGTTCGAACAACTTGTTCCTCGATGGTTGCTCCAAGCACCGTGTTCAGGGTGTGCAAGTCCGTCGCCATAATCCCCGAAATCTGGGTTTCGGTGCGAAAGTAGATGGGCAGGCTTGCGATCGCCTCCCTCACGTTCCGGTAGAGTTGGATATGCTCCCAATCACTATCCGGGAGCTTCCTCACCGGCGGCTGAGGTTCGATATCGCTCGTCACGAGGACGCCAGCCGTCGCACGGCCGCCTCGTAGAATTCCGGGTTGATCTCCGCAGCGGCGTAGCGTCGGCCCGATGTATGGCACACCACAGCGCCCGGACACAGACCGCCAAACGGCTCCCAGACAACATCGCCCTTATCGGTGCAGGTTCTGATGATCCGGTCGATGAGCTTCAGCGGCTTCTGGCTGCCGTGCAAGCTGCGGAATTTGTACTTCATGCCGCTGCGCTCGCCTTGGATCCGCTCTGCGCCGCTGACCTGCGGCTCCCGCCAAACATTGGTCACGCCGACCTCACACTTGAATTTAGCACGCAGTTTGGCCCATTCAAGATCTGAGATCGGGTGCTTCCCATCGGTGCTGAAGTAAGGGCGTCCCGCCGCATCACCGTGTTCGTTAGCGTACTGCGCCAACTTCACAAAGGTCTCGGCCGGCGGGTAGTACCAGAGGTGGTCAGCAGTGAGGTACTTGCGCGTTGCGGCGTTGCGCACACCGCAAGCATCATTGGCCAAGCGCAGCGGCAGCTTGGTGCGGCGCCACTCGTGGCGCAGCCAATCCTGCATAGTCAGCCACTCGCCGTTGACCTCAAAGCGGGCCCGCTTGATGTAGTGGACGCACACCTCCGTCACCACTGGGAACTTCCGAAGCGTGCGCGTGTTGGCGTTGCCAGCGATGTGGCCAAGCCCCTTGTCCCATATGTTGCAGCATCGGTACTCCCACCCCTGCTCCACCAATAGGGGATGGACGGTGGCCCAGCCGACTTCCGTGTTCCAAAACCACAGCGTCGTTCCGGGCGGGGAACGTTCGCTCCAAGCCTCAACGTGGGGCTCGTACCATTCCGGAAGGTATGCGGCACTGCGGGCGTCGCCCGGGAATCCGTTCACGCCATAGGGGCCATCCGCGATGATGCAATCCGGTGCTGGCCAGAGGCTGTAGTGGTCTTCCGCCGGTCCAAAATGGATCGCTGCTTCGCCACGGGCATAGGCGCAACCCGACCGCAGAGAAGCTTGGTTCGGCCCATCCTCCAAGAAAAGTGGCATCTGCGGCGCACTACTGATTGTCGGTGTGTTCACGTTTTCCTTCGCTTAGCCCGGCTTCAATTCACCGATGCGCTCAGGTTCCGGGGTGATCATGCCGCCGAACTCGCCCTCGATGCGGCCATAGGCGTTCCACACCTTGAACCCCAGGCGGGCTTTCAGTTTGTTTGACATCTGGCTCCAAAGGCCCGGGTCAAGGCCCAGCGTCTGGTTTTCCTGTTGGCGAAACTGCGGGCAGCAGAAGGTGGCGAGCGCGCCGAGGCGGTCGCCGCCGCCAGCATGGGCACCAGTGCCGTGCCAAAGTCGGCCGTCGAACACCATGAGGGTGCCGGCTGGCGCTTCGGGTTGGAATATCGGGTAGCCGTCCTGCTCCGTGGGATGGGGGTGTGCGCCGCTCAGATGGGAGCCGGGCACAACTTCGGTAGCGCCGTTTTGCGGGCTGAAGTCGCTCAGCATCCACATCGTGTTGGCGACCACTGGTGGTGCGATGCCCAGTGCAGGGTCGGGACGAACGAAGCTCGGCTCCGGTCTGCGGGTGAGTTCGGAAGCCCGCTTATAGGGTTCGCCAGAGCGCACCGGTTGCGGCATCCACCATTGATCGGTGTGCAGACCCATGCGGACGCCACCGGGCTTGGCGATGTTGGCCGATAGGGTGGAGAGGATGAACTCCGTGCCCAGGATGTGGCCGACCAGTTCGTCCACCAACGGGTGCTCGATCAAATCCCGAAAGCAGGCGCCCTTGTTGGCCAGCATCCACAGGCGTTGGTTGACGCCACCGTTGGCGGTGGTGAAGGCATGGGCCTTGAAGCGCCCGGACTCATCCATAATCGCTTGGTTGGCGCCGCCGTCCCGATGATCCAAGCCCCGCTCAACCTCCGCTTCCGCCTGCTCCACCAAGCGCCGCCGCGTTGTCGCGAGGGCTTCGCCGGTTAAGGCGTTGGCGACAAGGCAAAAGCCGAATTCATCAAGGTCCTGCTTGGCCCGGCCCAAATCCTCGGTGAGTTCAGGTACATCCGCCGCAATGGGTTCGGCGAGTGCGCTCGTCTGTTGGTTCCGCATCGTCGTCGGTCTCCCTACCTTCGCGCCATCTTAACCGCTAAACTCCGGTTTTCGCATCGGCTTGGGGCTCCTTTGTTCAGCATCGGCCTAACCGGCGGCATCGCCTCCGGCAAATCCACTGCGGCGCGTTACTTGGGCGAACTGGGCGCCCATGTGATCGACGCTGACCGCTTGGGGCACCGCGCCTATGAGCCGGACACCGCCGCTTTCAAGCAGGTGGTCGATGTCTTTGGCGATGCCGTGGTAGCCGCCGACGGCACCATCGACCGCCGCGCGCTCGGCAGCATGGTGTTCGGCCAGCCGGATGAACTGAGGAAGCTCACCGACATCGTGTGGCCGGAGATTCGCCGTCTGGCCGATCTGGAAATCGAAGCCCAACGGGCTCGGCGACCGGACGGGGTGGTGGTGCTGGAGGCCGCGGTCATGGTCGAGGCCGGGTGGCAGCGCAGCTTGGACGAGGTCTGGGTCGTGGCCGTCGAGCCGGAAGTCGCAATTGAGCGGGCCATGGCGCGCGACGGCCTCACCGCCGACGAGGTGCGAGCGCGGCTCAGCGCCCAAACCAGCAATGCGGAACGCAAGCGCCATGCGGATGTGGTGATCGACAATTCGGCGGGGCTTGATGAGTTGCACACGCAGCTTGATCGGCAATGGGAGCGCGTGGCGGGCACCCACGGAACCCGGACGGTGGCCGCATCGTGATCCTCGACCTGCACACCCACTCCGTGGTCTCAGACGACGGCCGGGCTAAAGTCCCCAACTACTGCCAGTGGATTCGCGCCCGGGATCTGCCCATCGAAGGCTTCGTGCTGACCGAGCACCGCCAGTTCGATTTCGCATCCGACTACAGCGCCCTGGCCCGGCAGTTCGGGCTAACCATTATGAAGGCCAGCGAGGTGGAAACCGAGTACGGCCACGTGCTGGTCTTCGGCGTTACTGAAGCCTTGACCAAGGCGTTCGATTTCGCCGACATTCACCTGCCGCTCGCCCAAGTGATCGAAGAAGCCGAACGCCATGGCGCGGTGCCGGTGCCCTGCCACCCCGGACGCAAGCGCGTGGGCATGGCGGCGCACATCGACGAACTCGGCGTGCCCGAAGGGGTGCGCATCGTCGAGATCTTCAACGGCGGCAGCCGCGGCGAGGAGGATCGCATCGCCGCGGCCATGGCCAGCGAGCAAAACTATCGGGGCATCGGCGGCAGCGACGCCCACATCGTCAGCCACATTGGGCGCTGCGGCACCCGCTTCGACGGCGCGGTGGGCAGCGAGGGCGAACTGGCCGAAGCGCTGCGCGGCGGCGGCTTCGAAGCCTTGAGTTTCCGGGAACAGGCATGAGCAACGCAATCGACGTGGAGGCCCTGCGGGCGGCTTATCTGAACCAAGTGTTCGACGAGGTCGAAGTTACGCTGAACGCCGAGGAGACCGCCGCCTACGCCGTCAGTTGCGGCGAGGTTTCACCCTGTTTCACCGACCCCTCCGATCCGGACTTGCAAGCCCCGCCGACCCTGCCCGCCAGCCTCCACCCGGGCCGGCGGCGGCCCAAGGGCTTTCCCAAGGTGGTGGGGCTCGGCATGGATGCCGGCAAGGCTGTGCATTGCCACCGCCCCATCCGCCCAGGCGTCAAGCTGACCGCCAAGACCCACATGCACGACATCTACACCAAGACCGGTCGGTCCGGGCGCATGGTGTTCTTTGTCAATCGCATGGAGATATTCGACCCCGAAGGCCAGCTCCTCGCTTCAGCGGACACCAGCAGCGTGGTTCGGGAGCGCCCGGAGCAATGACCGTCAACCGCATCACGGACGTGGAGTTCGGCGACACGCTGCCGGTTTTCGACCCGGACACCCGCCTCGCCAACGTGGCCCGCTTCGTCGAAGCCGCCCACTGGAAAGGGCCGCGCTTCACCGACCACGAAGCCGCCCGCGCCGAAGGGCTGCCCGGCGCGCTCGTGCCCGGCATCATGAGCCAAGGCTTCCTGGCCGCGATGATCCACCGCTGGGCGCCCAAGGCGGAAATCCTCTACGTCGATAC
>JAPPIX010000192.1 GCA_028820495.1 Gammaproteobacteria bacterium | reverse complement strand
ACGTGCCCGCCGCCGCCGTGGATCCCATGCCCGCCAACATGACCTACGCCAAGGCCGCCTCCTATCGCACTGCCTACACCACCGTCTGCGCCGCCTTCCCCCTCGAACGCGCGGTTGACGCCATGCGCATGCTGGAAAACAGGTCGGTGGTGGGAAAGTGCGTGGTGACCATGAACGGCTACGAGTTTGAAGGCGCTTAAAGCGCCGAAACACTTCGCCGGGGTGAACATGTCGTTCGCATTAACACCTCCACAAACCATGGCCACGCTGGTTCTGGCCGCAGTCGTCCTCGGTTGCCTGGCGATGGGCATTCACCACAATCGGTTTGCCGCGATGCGAGCGGTGCTTGAGCGTCGTTTGCCGAGTTCCGGGGAGCGGCTAGGTCAAGGTCTTCATGGTAGGATGAAACCATGTTGGAACAACTTCGAAACGAGCAGCAAGCGCTGGAGTCTCCGCTGCGCAGGGGGCTTGCGTCCAGCGAGCGCTTCACGCTTGACGGAACGCTCAATGGCCCCACAGCGGCCCCTGCCGTCGATTCGCGCATCTGTGTCACCTACGGCGACCCGTGGCACTTCGAGCCGTGCGACCTGCTACCCCCCGAAGCGTTTCACGCCGATGGGGAAACGCCGACCGACCGGCATGCCATACGAGCGGCCTGCGGCCTGCCGGAGGATGGCACGAAGGAACGCAGCGCGACTGTTCACGCTCGGTTCTTCTCCTGCACTGCGGGATGGCGCACGCCGCCCACGAGCGAGGAGTTCTACCACGCCTTGCGTACCTCCGCGCCCACGCCCCGTCAGAAGCACGTCATCGAGGCTTGGCTGTCCGAAGCTGAACAATGGGAGATCCTGCGCGCATGGCTTGAGGAGGCCTACTCCTGGCGTGACCTTGTCGCGGCGATGCATCGAATCGGATATCGGCGCAACGAACTGAGCCGCTACGTCAACCAGTTCGCAAAGGCGCCGCGCTGAGCGCCTCCCCGCTTGCCCGCCCTCGAACTCTCCCTGACGGAACCGGCACAGACCCTGTTTGCTCGGACCGCCCCGGCGCTTGCGGAGTGGCTTCCGCCGATACTGCCTCCCGGCGGCGCGTGGTGCATTGGCGGGGGGACGATCCTCGCTGCCCAGTGGCGCCATCGCCTCAGCACGGACGTCGACGTCTTTGTCCCCGGGCACGCCAGCATGGCGGCGCTCAGTCCTGAATGGGATACCCAATTCGTGAACGTCATGCAGTCCTTGGGCGCGAATCACGTGGCGGTTCAGGCAAGAAGCCTGAAGTTCACGTTCCCCTCAGGGCGAGTGGAGATCACCGCGCTCGACCCCACGCCGCCGCTCGAGCCACAGCGCGCCACCGTTGATGGGCGGGAGGTTCACATCCTGCCAAACGTCTGCATCTTGGCTGGCAAGATCGCTGGACGGGGCATGCGCATGCCGTCACGGGACGTGTTCGACATCTGCGTGGCGCGGGAGCGCGACCCACTCGCTTTGATGGGCGCAATCAACCACGTTTCGGCGCCCATGCGCGCCGAGATCATCGCGCGCCTGATCGAAGGGGAGCGCCGCTACTTGGCAAACGCTCCCGAAGAGGTTCCGGTGCCCGCCCAGCAGTGGAGGCGCCTGCTGTCGGATGCGCCACGGGAGGCCGCGAAAATTCTGACGGACTGCGCTTACGTCAAGGTCGGGCTTGCCTACGCGGACCAATCCGCATCGGTTGATGTTGAAAACCAAACGGGCGAGCGAGCGTCTTCCCGCTTCGGGACGCCCAAGGCGCTCCTTGACGGCCTGCTGGGCATGGGGCTTGAGCAGTGGGTACTGGGAAACTACCGAGTGACCGAGGCGTTTCTTGCGGAGGCGCAACGCGAATTCGACGCCATGCGCGGCGCCGGCAACCGGCAGCGCTGAGGCTCCCTAGTGCGCCTCGTCCCAGTTGGCGCCGACGCCGCAATCCACTACCAGCGGAACTGACAGTTCGGCGGCGGCGGCCATGCGTTCCCGCACGCCTTCGAGCAGCGCTTCCACCGCATCCTCGGCCACCTCGAAGACCAGTTCGTCGTGGACTTGCATGATCATCAGCGCATCGATGCCGCTGGCGGTGAGCCAGTCATCGACGCTGAGCATGGCCCGCTTGATGATGTCGGCGGCGGTGCCCTGCAGGGGCGCATTGATGGCGGCGCGTTCGGCGGCTTGGCGGCGCTGCATCTGGCGGGCGTTGATTTCGCGCAGGTGCAGGCGGCGGCCGAAGACCGTCTCCACGTAGCCCTGCTGATGGGCCAGGGTGCGGGTGCGGTCCATGTAGTCGGCCACGCCGGGGAAGCGGTCGAAGTAGCGGTCCATGTGGCCCTTGGCCTCCGGCTGCGGAATACCCAACTGGCGGCTTAGGCCAAAGGCGGACATGCCGTACATCAGGCCGAAGTTGATGGCCTTGGCGTTGCGCCGCTCATCGTCGCCCACCGCTTCCGGCGTGCCGCCGAACACTTCGGCGGCGGTGGCCCGATGGATGTCCTGGCCGGCGGCGAACGCGGTCAGCAGGCCCTCGTCGCGGGACAGGTGCGCCATGATGCGCAGTTCGATCTGGCTGTAGTCCGCCGCCACGATGCGCCGTCCGGCGGGGGCGCTGAATGCTTGGCGAATCCGGCGGCCTTCGGCGGTGCGGATGGGGATGTTCTGCAGGTTCGGGTCTGCCGACGACAGCCTGCCGGTGGCGGCCACCGCCTGATGGTAGGAGGTGTGGATGCGGCCGGTCTCCGGGTCGATGTCGAGGGGCAGCTTGTCGGTGTAGGTGCCCTTGAGCTTGGTCAGGCTGCGATGTTCGAGGATCACCGTGGGCAGCTCGTGGCCGAGGGCCGCAAGGTCGCGCAGCACTGGCTCCGCAGTGGAGGGCTGCCCCTTGGGGGTCTTGCGCAGCACCGGCAGGCCTAAGCGCTCAAAGAAGATATCCTGAAGCTGCTTGGGGCTATCCAAGTTGAATTGCGACCCGGCTATGTTCCACGCCTGCTCCTGCAATTCGACGATCCGCTCGGCGAGTTCCTGGCTCTGCCGGTGCAGGGCCGCGCCATCCAATGCCGCCCCGTTGCACTCGATGCGCGACAGCACCGGGATCAACGGCAACTCAATCTCTTCGAACACCTTGACCAGGCTGGGGTGTTGCTGGAGCTTGGGCCACAGCACTTGGTGCAACTGCAAGGTCACGTCCGCATCCTCGGCGGCGTAGTGGGTCGCCGCCTCCACCTCGACCTGGTCAAAGCTCAACTGCTTGGCGCCCTTGCCGGCCACGTCCTCGTAGTGGGTGGTGCGCACGCCCAGGTGCTTCTGCGCAAGATCATCCATGTTGTGGCGGCCCGCGGTGCTGTCGAGCACGTAAGACTCCAGCATGGTGTCGAAGGCAATGCCCTCCAGCGGCACGCCCGCCCGGGCCAGCACGTTCATGTCGTACTTCAGGTGCTGGCCGACCTTGGGCTTGCTTGGATCCGCCAACAGGGGCTTAAGCTTGCCCAGCACCAGGTCCAACGGCAGTTGATCAGGCGCGCCCGGATAGCGATGGCCCACCGGAACGTAGGCCGCCCGTCCCGCCTCCACGGCGAAGGAGAAACCGACGAGCTCCGCCTGCATGTAGTTGATGCTGGTGGTCTCGGTGTCGAAGGCGAACAGCGGCGCCGCTTCAAGCTGCGCAATCCAGGCATCAAGGGCGGCTTCCGTGGTGACGCACTCGTAGTCCCGATCTTGAACCGGCTCCGCTGTGGGCGCCTCAAGCTCACCCAGCCAGCTTTTGAACTGATAGCGCTCGAACAACGCCCTGAGCGCCTCGGCGTCCGCCTCGGGCGGCGCGGTCAACGCCGCCATGGACATGCCCACATCCACATCGCACTTGATGGTGGTAAGCCGCTGCGACAGCGGCAGATGGTCGAGACTGGCGCGCAAGTTCTCGCCGATCTTGCCCTTGATGCTGTCCGCCGCCGCCATCACCGCATCCAAGGAGCCGTGCTCATTGAGCCATTTGGCAGCCGTCTTCGGCCCCACCTTCGGCACGCCGGGGATGTTGTCCACCTTGTCGCCCATCAACGCCAAGTAGTCGATGATGAGCTCCGGCGGCACGCCGAACTTCTCGACCACGCCATCCCGGTCCATGCTCGTTTCACTCATGGTGTTGAGCAGGGTCACGCGGTCGTTCACCAACTGCGCCATGTCCTTGTCGCTGGTGGAGATCAGCACGGCACGGCCCTGGGCGCTGGCCCGGCTTGCCAAGGTGCCGATCACGTCGTCCGCCTCGACGCCGGGAACGGTCAGCAGCGGCAGCCCCATGGCACGGATGATCTCGAAGGTGGGTTCGATCTGCCGACGCAGGTCGTCGTCCATCGGCGGCCGGTTGGCCTTGTACTCCGAGTACAGATCGTCGCGGAAGGTCTTGCCCTTGGGATCGAAGACGATGACCAAGGGACTGCCCGGATAGTCCTTGGCGAGCTTGCGGATCATGGCGATGACGCCGCGCATGGCGCCGGTGGGAAAGCCGTCCGCAGCGGTCAGCGGCGGCAGCGCATGGAACGCCCGGAACAAATAGGTTGACCCGTCCACGAGGACCAAGGGTTTGTCGTTTGCCGCCGCCTCTGCCACCATTGGACCCATGCCCGCCAACAAACTGACAGTGTGGCCCGCCTTGCGCGCTTTGGCAATGCGAGCCTTCAGCTTGCCTCGTCCTCGATTGTGCCGCTGGCTGGTGGCGACCCTATTGCTGGCCACGGCCGTCGCCTACGCCTCCGAGCCGGAGGACCTGCGCGGCCCCGATGTCACCATCATCGCCGGCGAGGAGCGCACCGTTTATGAGTACCGGCAAAACGGCCACTTGCGCATGGTCAAGATCGTTCCC
>JAPPIX010000241.1 GCA_028820495.1 Gammaproteobacteria bacterium | reverse complement strand
CGTTGCTCCGCCTTGTGTGGGGCCTGCCACACCGCGTTGTCGCGCCTTGCCGGGAGCCAAAATGGCCTAGCGACTAAAACCCACTTATTTGCGGGACAACACACTAGGCGAGTTGGCTCAGAATGACCTCTTCGGCACGGCGGTCCTGCCGGTGGGCGATGGACTGCACCTCCCGGCGCTGCACCAAGCTGGCCAAGGTGACCCGCTTGAGGAAGCCGTCGATTTCCATGGACAGGTCGCTCCACAGGTCATGGGTCAGGCAGATGGTGCCGCCTTGGCAATCGGCGGTGCCGTGGCAGCGGGTGGCGTCCACGCCCTCGCCGACCGCGGCAATGATCTCGGAAACGCTGATCGACTCCAGAGCCGCTCCGAGCCGGTAGCCGCCGCCCGGCCCGCGCAGGCTCTCCAGCAACCCGGCGCGCTTCAAGCGGCCGAAAAGCTGTTCCAGGTAAGACGGCGAAATGCCCTGCCGCTGCGCGATGTCCGTCACGCTCACCGGCCCCGATTGCCGGTGCAGCGCGATGTCGAGCATGGCGGTGACCGCATAGCGGCCCTTGGTCGTCAGGCGCATGGCGTCATGCACCACCCTGTCGTGCGATGATTGCGCTTGAGTATGCAATAGCCAGCCCAATGCGTCCACTTCAAGCGCCCGGGTGCTGCGAAATGGAGCTGTGGAATGCGGGCTGACGAGGCGCGTCCACTTCAAGCGCCCGGGTGCTGCTCTTGGGTATCGTCGGTTTGTTGGGAAAACGGAGGACTATGACAATGAAAGTGGAATCAACCACCCATGGCCGGGTCGCCTTGGTCACCATCAATCGCCCCGAGGTCCGCAACGCCGTTGATGGGGAGACGGCCGAGGGGCTGGCCGATGCGTTCGCCCGCTTCGATGGCGACAGCGATCTTGACGTGGCCGTGCTGGCCGGCGCGGACGGCGTGTTCTGCGCGGGTGCCGACCTCAAGGCCGTCTCGGAAGGCCGGGGCGCGCCGAAGCTCAAGCCCGAGGGCCGTGGGCCGTTGGGCTGCACGCGCATGCTGCTGTCGAAGCCGGTGATTGCTGCGGTGGAAGGCTTTGCCGTGGCGGGTGGCTTGGAGTTGGCGCTTTGGTGCGATCTGCGGGTGGCTGCCCAGGATGCGGTGTTCGGCGTGTACTGCCGCCGCTGGGGCGTGCCCCTGGTCGATGGGGGCACCATCCGCTTGACCCGCCTGATCGGTCACAGCCATGCGCTGGACCTGATCCTCACCGGCCGCGGCGTGGCCGGAGAGGAAGCCAAGGCCATGGGCTTGGCCAATCGGCTGGCGCCGCCGGGCCAAGCGTTGGCAGCGGCTCTGGCGTTGGCGGAAAGCCTCAGCGCCTTTCCCCAGCTTTGCCTGCGCAACGACCGCCTCTCTTCCTATCGGCAATGGTCGCTGCCGCTCGATGAAGCGCTCAAGGAGGAGACCCGCCTTGGCTTGGAAGTGCTTGCCTCCGGAGAAACCCGGCGCGGCGCCTCGCGCTTCGCCGCAGGCAAGGGGCGCCACGGGAATTTCGAGGAAATTTAACGGCAGCACCCCCCGATAACGCGCAGGGGGACGAACGCTTTCCCGCCTGATTCAACAGGAGTTTCGCGCTAGCGAAACTCTAACGCGAACCAAAGGTTCGCGCGGCGTCCCGCCCTCGATGGGTTGTTGGAATGCCCTTTCCGCTAGGAAATTGGGGGTTTGTTCCACGAAAGCGCGTATAATGCGCGTCCCGAAAGCAGGGCCAAGGGTCCTGCGCCGAAACGCACCCTTCCTGAATTGTTGAGCGGACATTGCGGAGACCTCTATGGCCTTGGAGCGCACTTTATCCATCGTCAAGCCCGATGCGGTGGCCCGCAACCTCATTGGCGAGATCTACTCGCGCTTTGAACGCGGCGGCTTGAAGATCGTCGCCGCCAAGATGCTGCGGCTCGACAAGCCCCGGGCCGCAGGCTTCTATGCCGAACACGTGGGCAAGCCGTTTTATGAGGGGCTGTGCGCCTACATGACCTCCGGCCCGATCATGGTGCAGGTGTTGGAAGGCGAAGACGCCATCGCGGAGAATCGCCGGCTGATGGGCGCCACCAACCCGGCGGAAGCGGCGCCGGGCACCATCCGGGCGGACTTCGCCGAGTCCCTGGACGCCAACTCGGTGCACGGCTCGGACGCCCCGGGGTCGGCCCTCCGCGAGATTGCCTACTTCTTCGAACCATCGGAGATCCTCTCCGGCCCTTGAGGCCGCCCCGATGCGCAACCTATTCGACTACGACCGAACGGGGCTCGAAGCAGCCTTTCAAGCGGCAGGTCACAAGGCGTTTCGCGCCCGCCAGATCATGAAGTGGGTCTATCACCGTGGGGTTCGGGATTTCTCCGCCATGACCGATCTTGCCAAGAGCTTGCGCGCTTGGCTGGGGGAGACGGCGACCCTGGCGGTGCCCGAAGTGCGGTCCCGGCGCGACTCGGCGGACGGCACCATCAAGTGGGCGATGGGCATCGGCAAAGGCGATGCGGTGGAGACCGTGCTCATACCGGAACCGGGGCGCAACACGCTGTGCGTCTCCTCGCAAGCTGGCTGCGCGCTCGATTGCAGCTTTTGCGCCACCGGCAAGCAGGGCTTCAACGGCAACCTGACCACGGCGGAGATCATCGGCCAGGTTTGGTTGGCCAACGAGGCGCTGAAGGCCCATGGGCGCAACGTCAGCAACGTGGTGTTCATGGGCATGGGCGAACCGCTGCTCAACTTCGATGCGGTGGTCCGCGCCGTCAACCTGATGATGGACGATCTGGCCTTCGGCATCTCCAAGCGCCGGGTGACGATTTCCACCGCCGGCGTCGTTCCGGCCATCTATGACTTGGCCGAGGTGAGCGACGTATCCTTGGCGGTGTCCCTGCACGCGCCGGATGACGCGCTGCGTGATGAGCTCGTGCCCATCAACCGCAAGTATCCCTTGCGCGAACTGCTCGCCGCCTGCCGCCACTACGTGGCCGGCCTGGGCGAACGCCGTTCCCTGACGGTGGAATACACCCTGATCAAGGGCGTCAACGACAGCCTCGCCCAAGCGCGGGCGCTGGCCCAGTTGTTGCGCGGCCTGCGCTGCAAGATCAACCTGATCCCCTTCAACCCCTTCCCCGCATCGGGCTATGAACGCCCGGGCGCCGGCACGGTGCGCGCCTTTCAAACCGCGCTCCTGGACGTCGGCTACGCGGCCATGCTGCGCACCACGCGCGGTGACGACATCGGCGCCGCCTGCGGCCAGTTGACCGGCACGGTCAGCGACCGGACCCGGCGCCAGGCCCGCTATCTGGCGCGGCTGCAAGTGGCGCAGGCGAGCTGATCATGGCCGAGGCGAGCGAAGGCCCAGGCGCGGCGCTGCAGGCGGCGCGCGAGGCGCGGCAGCTCAGCATCCCCCAAGTGGCTGATCAGCTCAAGCTCTCTTCGGCGGCGGTGACGGCCTTGGAGGCCAACGATTGGGACCGGCTGCCAGCGCAAGTGTTCGTGCGCGGCTACATCCGCGCCTACGCCCGGCTGATGGGCTTGGAAGAGGAGCAACTGCTGGAAAACGGGGGCAGCGCCACTGGCCGCGAAGCCAAGAGTGATTTTTCGGTGATCCACACGCTGGAAAATCGGCGTGGCTTGGTTTGGTGGATCACTGGTGCCGTTGCCGCACTTGTCGCCGCCATCATCGGCGCCCTGTCCATGTTCTCGGATCGATAGCCGTGGCCCGACTGGTACGGGGCATGCGCGACGTGCTGCCGGACGAGGCCCGGCGTTGGCGCTCGGTGGAGGAGCGGATCGTCGATGTCATCGATGGCTTTGCATACGAGGAACTGCGCCTGCCCTTGCTGGAGATGACCGAGCTCTTCGCCCGCAGCGTTGGCGCTTCGACCGACATCGTCGAAAAGGAGATGTACAGCCTCATCGACCGCGACGGCAACAGCATCTCGCTGCGCCCGGAGGGCACGGCTTCCTGCGCTCGGGCACTGCTGGAGAGCGGCCTGTTGCGCAACCAGGCGCAGCGGGTGTTCTACCGCGGCCCCATGTTTCGCCATGAGCGGCCGCAGATGGGCCGCTTCCGCCAGTTCCACCAGGTCGGCGTGGAGGTCTTCGGGCCGCCGGGGCCGGACGTGGACGCGGAGTTGATCCAGATCGGCACGGAGATTTGGCGCGCCCTGGACCTCAGCGACGAGATTCAACTGGAGCTCAACACGCTGGGCGCACCGGCCGCCCGGGCCGCTTGGCGCGATGCCTTGGCCGCTTATCTTAGGCCCCATAGCGTGGCGCTCGATGCCGACAGTGCCCGCCGCCTGGACCGGAACCCGTTGCGCATTCTCGACAGCAAATCGGCGGCCACCCAGGCGCTGCTGGCCGATGCCCCCCGCTTCGACGACTACATCGATGACGAGAGCGCCGAGCACTTTGCAGCGCTCAAGGGGCTGCTCGAAGAGTTGGGCATCGCCTACGTGCTGAATCCGCGCTTGGTGCGCGGCTTGGACTACTACGGCCGGACGGTCTTCGAATGGACCACCGGGCGCTTGGGCGCCCAGGGCACGGTCTGCGCCGGCGGACGTTACGACGGCCTCGTTGAGATCATCGGCGGCAAACCGACCCCGGCGGTGGGTTTTGCGCTGGGGCTGGAGCGCGTGCTGTTGCTGCAGCAGCAGCTTCACGAGGCTGCCCCGGAGCCGGCGGTGGATGTCTATTGCTGCGTCTTGGAGCCGCAATGGCAGGGCGTTGTCCTTGCCGCCGTGCAGCGGCTGCGGGAGGGACTGCCGGGGCTGCGCTTCCGGGTGCATGGCGGCGGCGGCAGCCTGAAGAGCCAGCTCAAGCGCGCCGACCAGTGCGGGGCCCGTTGGGCGCTGTTGTTTGGGGAAGATGAATTGAGGGACAATCGCATGGCGT
>JAPPIX010000381.1 GCA_028820495.1 Gammaproteobacteria bacterium | reverse complement strand
CGATCATCGCGGATTTGCCGCCCAGCTCCAAGTGCACGTCCTTGATGGTCGGCGCGGCCTGTCTCATGACCTGAGCGCCCACGGTTTCCGAACCGGTAAAGGTCACCATGTCCACGCGCCGGTCGCTCGTTGCCAGCTGGCTGGCGGGGAGGTCGGCGGGAATGACGTTCACGGTGCCGGCGGGAAAGCCCACCTGGTCCACCAGCTTGGCGAGGGCCAGCGCGCAGAAGGGCGTGAAGGGCGAGGGCTTCAAGATGACGGAGTTGCCCATCAGCAGCGCGGGAACGATTTTCACTAAGTTCAAGTAGAACGGATAGTTGTAGGGGGTGATGCAGACGACCACGCCCTTGGCTTCCCGAACGATGACGCCGCCGCCCATCATCGACTGGCCGGTCAGAAAACTGACGGCGGGCTCGAGCGGCCCCGCCGCTTGGGCCAGCTCCATGCGGCGAGCGTAATTGATCGCCCACTCAACTTGGCCGAGCGGCATGCGGAACTGAGCCGTTTCAGCGATCATGCGCGGACAGCCGGTTTCCGCGATGATCAGCTCCACAATTTCGTCGGCATTCGACCCAATCTCGTGGTGCAGATCCTCGACCTTGTCCGCGCGTTCGCGCATGGGGAGCTTCGCCCAAGGGCCTGAATCGAAAGCGTTGCGAGCCGCGGCAATCGCCAGCTCGGCATCTTTTGCTGTGGCTACGGGCGCTTGGGCAATCACCTCTTCCGTCGCCGGATTGATGATCGGCGCCTTGATTCCTTCAACGGTTGGACGCCATTCGCCGTTGATGTAAACGTCTTTGATGCCGGTATGGGGAATGGTCATTTGCTACCTGCCTTTCTGGTGAATTTCGCTGTGCCGCCAACGCAGCCGGTCCAGCCCTTCAATGGCGCCATCACCACCGATCTGCAACGGTCGGGCAAAGGCCCGTTCCCCGATGCCGGTTGCGGCGGCGGATTGCACTGCTCGATCCGATACTTCGACACCAGCCTGACCTCCGCTTCGCGCATCTGCCGCTGGCGTTGTTCAAACCGATAGTCCGAGGCCACCTTGGCGACCATGTCGTTGAACTCGGGGAGATAACCCGGCTGCCGCTTCACCACAAGCTCCAAGTGCGCCCGGTGCTCCGAAATCAATGGGCCTTGCCAGCGGTAATCGCGGCGTTCAGGCGCAAACGCCTGCTCGGCCATCGCTTGGCCGAAATGGCTGGCAATCTCTTCCGGTGAACGATCGACATAGTTGAGATGGAACGCAAAGCGGTCCCCGTGGCGAGGCGCATCATCGAATGCCGGGCCTTGTTGATTTCAGCTACCGCTGCAATAGCGCTGCCTTTTGCTTTGCGCCGGAGTCGCCATGCTTCTTGTTGGAGAAGAAGATGTGGGTGAAGGTGATCGCCGGAGGAACCGCGTAGTCGGCTTGCCGGCCAAGGAAGTGCGCGCGCAGTTGCCGTTCGGTCGCGGGTGCCATCCACCGCCGCGGCCTCCAGCAAGAACCGCATCCGCTGCACCAGCCGCTGACGTATCGCTTGGTCGTTCTTGTCCAAGCCAAGCGCCTGAGCCTCGCGATGCAGCACTTCCTCCCGAACGTAGGCATCGATTAGTTGCTGCCGCTGCGCCGGGGACAGCGCTTCAAGGCGAGCCAATGCCCGTTCCTTGGCTGGATTCTGGGATAGATATTGCAGAAACCGAACCAGCCAGGCCTCGCCAACCACGACAACGCTGCTGCCCCCACCTTCGCCGGATGGAGTGTTGACCATCGCGTTGACGCAAAAGGCCAACGCCCCGGTCGCCAAAAAGTGCAGAAGCGGTTCCTTCAGCAAGCCGTTCACGAACGGCCGGCTTCAAATCCCTGAAATATTGGTGAGCGGCTGGCGTGAACATGGGTGTCTCCCCAATAGACGCGCTCCGGAAACGCCCTGTCCGCATAGGGTGAGCAGTGCTCCCGGGCTGCTTCCTCGGCCTGTGGGTCCGCAGCGGCCCAGGGAACGGCGGAAACCAGGCACATGAACGGGATTCCAAGAACAACGACAGCGACGGCACTCCTCCTGCGGCACCTTGCGCCGATGTGCGCCAATGCGCGAAGCGGAATCCCGGCAATTCTCATTGTGGCCCACCGCCCCTCTACGGGAAGGGCTTTGCGATCGATTTGGCCCGGATTAAGCCGACGACGCAGGGGTGTTGCGCACTGAAGGGTGAGCCAAACGCCAAAAATGAGAATGGCTGGCGGAATCCTGCCTTCTCCCCGCAGTGAATTGGGATTGCAGCCCCCAAAGTCCTGTGCCGGGGTGAATGGCGACAGAAGGCCGGATAGGGCGGAGCGCCACCCGCAGGCGCGATGACGCGGCAGCTTACGCGATGGCGCCGCAAGCTTTGAGGCGCTCGATTTCATCCCACTCCAAGCCCATTTCCATGAGCGCGATTTCGGTGTGCTCCGACGCTTGGGGCGCTCGAGAGGTTTCCACAGGGGTGTGGTTGAATTGAACCGGGTTGGCAATCAGGCGTATGGGCCTGCCGCCGTTGATGGCCTCAACTTCAATGACGATGTCATTGGCCAGAACCTGCTGGTCCTGCGAAGCGCCGAACGCATCCCGAAACGGCGCCCACTGCCAACTGGCGTCCGCGAGGCGCTCGGTCCAATGGTCGAGCGGCTTGCTGCCAATCGCGGCGACAAGGTGCTGGTGCGCGGCGGCGCTGTTCTCCATCAATGCCGCAAAGCTGGAGAACCTTGGGTCATCCGCCAGTTCCGGCAGCCCCAGGTCTTGGAACACGGCCTTCAGGTGCCGGTCGGGGGTGAGCACGGTCAGGGACATGAACTGGTCGTCAGCGGTGCGGAACACGCCGATCAAGGGATTGTTGTTCAGCTGGGAACCCGGCATGCTGGCCTTGTAGGTTGTGCGGTCGTGCTCCATGGCCATGCTGACGGTCAGTGCCGTCGCCCATACACCGGAGGACAGCAGCGACACGTCGAGTTCGAGCGCTTCGCCGGTCTTCTCTCGATGGTAGAGCGCCGCGGAGATTCCGCCGGCGATGTTCATGCCGCCAATGGTGTCGCCGTACGCGCCTCCAGGCTGCTGCAGCGGGCCGTCCAACTCGGGTGGCGTCACCGTCATGGCCGAACCGCCGCGCGCCCAAAAGGCCGTGGCATCGAAGCCGCCCTTGTCGCGGTCGGGGCCCTTGTCGCCAAAAGCGCTGCCGCGGGCATAGATGAGTTTTGGGTTGTGCGCTCGGAGGTCTTCGACGTCAATCCTGCACTTGCGCCGGACCGCTGGGAGGTAATTGGTCAGGAAGACATCGCTCTGCGCCGCCAACTTGTGCAGGAGCGCCTGGCCCTCCTCGGTCGATAGGTCGATGCCGACGCTTTTTTTGCCCCGATTGGCGTGTTCCATGAGAATGTGCCGGTCTGGATCGACCTCCATCATGTCCAAGCTCACGAAGCCCCGTTGGGTATCGCCGCGGACTGGATGCTCAACCTTGATCACTTCGGCGCCCCAATCCGCCATGACGGCGCCGGCTGCGGGAACAAACGTGAACTGGGCGACCTCCAGCACCCTTACGCCGTCAAGCACCTTCATCCGGCTTTGGTCTCGCGCTTATTGGCCCGCTTCATGTCGTTTACGTTGCTGGTGAGCACTGGAAACTTGCCCTGTGATATGGCCAGACATTGCGTGTGCTGCATTTCGTGCAGGTCGAATCCGGCCTGCAGTGCCGCGGGTTGGCCCATGGAATCCATGGCCTGGTTGACCGCCCGCTTGCCCATCATGAGAGCGAACAGGCTCTTTTCCGCGATGCGGCTGGCAAGGCTCATGGCGTACTGTCGTAGCTCGGCATCCGCCACCACTTCATTGACCATGCCCAGTTGATGCGCCTCCCGGGCGGTGATTCTGTCGGCCGTGAACAGAAGTTGCTTCGCCTTGCGCGGCCCGAGTTCCCATGTATGGCCGTGGTACTCGACGCCGGCGATTCCCATGACGATGGTCGGATCGCCGAACCAAGCGTTTTCCGATGCGACAATCAGGTCGCAGGGCCAGACCAGCATCAATCCCGCCGCAACGCAGGCACCCTGGACGCAGGCGATCGAGGGCTTCGGCAGGTTGCGCCAGCGCTTGGAATACTCGAAGTAATGCCCATGCTCCCATAGGTAGTGCGGCACGATGCCGTCCCGCTGGGTGTTGAAGGACTTGTTCCACGCCTTGTCCGGATCCATGTCGTGCCCAGCGGAGAAGTTCCTGCCGTTGGCCTGCAGCAGGATGACGTGCACGTCCTGGTCGTCGTTCGCTTGGCCCCAGGCTTCATCCAGCCTGCGCAGCAACTCCGGGTCTTGCGCATTGTTGACTTCGGGGCGGTTCAGCGTCAGGACGGCGACCTTGTCCTGTTTCTCGTAAAGCACGGATGCGGTCATTGTGGTTCCTCATGTCGTTTGCGGGGTTGCGCATAAGCCGATGGACGACCGCATGGGCTGCGCGCGACGGGTTCAGTGGCTCGGCAAGCCCTCAGTGCCTCAATGTTATCCGGGTCCCAATCCGGTGCGCAACTCTCTCTCCGGACGGACTGACTCTCTCCGGACTGACTCTCCAGACGGCCAAGCAGCACTTCTCACTGGCCCCTTTGCGCGATGTCCATGGCAAGGATGCGAATCGGTCCTCCTCGTTGATGAACTCCACTCGGCGTACCTGTCCCCGGGCCAGCCTCGATGACCTCATCGACTTCCATGCCCTCGGCGATCGCCTCCCATCAAGGCGATGCTCGTCCTAGCTTAACGGCGGGCCGTTCACGGGCTCATCCCGATGGGGCGGGGGCGCGGTCCGGTTGGCTGTATTCCTATTCCCCGATCATGAGCACGGCGCCGCCAAAAGGACCAACCGCGTTCGCCCACACCGCCACGTTGGCGTCCGGCACCTGCCGCGCTCCGCACT
>JAPPIX010000359.1 GCA_028820495.1 Gammaproteobacteria bacterium | reverse complement strand
GTCCATTGCTGTCCTCCTCAACTCCGTCGATTACGGGTGCTTGCCGGTGAGGCTAATTCTTTGCCGGTCGATGCTCAAGCATTGGGCGCGTCTGGAACGGCTCTATCGGGAACGCGGTGGAGCGAATCATCGCTTACTGCTTTGGGCAGCGGCTCTTACGGCGATCCATCTATGCGGGAAACAACCCGGGCTTCTAATCAAGTGAATTGGGATACAGCATCCCAACTTGGGCTTGCCCGTCCGCCTTGATCGCTAACCCTGCACCCAATCCCTAACCCTCAATTCCGATGCCGCTGCCGTCCTGTGCAGAGTAGCCGTTGAATCATTCGGGCGGTGCGCCAAGCAGCATGAGCAGGATCATGAGCATGATGAGTGCGACTACGCAGGTGGCCCATGCTGCGGTGATCAGAGTTGCGGATTTGGCGATGGTCTTGCCTATGGTTTTGGCGATTGCTTTCATGTTGGTCTCCCGTCCAAGGCGGTCTGTGCTTGTTTGATCTGCTGTGTTAGGTGCTGCTCGGCTTGCAGCGCTGTTCGTCGTGATTCGAGCACCTGCGAAAGGGCGGTCTGCAGTGTGGCTGCTCTTTGTGTGGCTGATTCCAGCTTGGCTTCAAGGTCGCGGTGAGAGCATAGCGCCAGCGTCAGCGCCTGCGAGGCTGTCTTGAGGCCGTGTGTGGCCATGATGGCCCATATTTCGTTCGCCATTTCTTCGGTAGGTCTGATTGTGACTACTCGAATGGGTTTTTTTGGCTGGTGCACTTTGGTTCAGATTTAGTTCAGTAGTGGCATGTTTTTAGGTTGATGTTCGATAGTGTACCAAAATAAATATGAATGAGTGAATCTCTTTGGCCTATTGGAGCAATTTTCCTTGTCTTTGCTGTGGTTTCAGTGCGTTGCTGGCTTGATGTTTGGTTGTTGGTGTGGGAAAAGGGACGGCGTACAGCAAGCGGTCAACCCGATGCCGGGTTGCCTGCTGAATAAAACAGCCGTTCAAAGCAGGGAGTCGCGACCCGGCTTGGCGAATAGGCAGGGAGTTAGCTTGATCGCTTGACTGTACGCGACCCGGTTCCATCCGGGAGTTGAAAAAACGTACAGGAAGCGATTATGAAAAGATCGATTGCGCACTTTTGCGCTTTGTTTGTGGCTGGCGTTCTGTCAGTGATGGGTGTTTCCGCATTTGGTCAACCGCCGCCGGTGCCCAACGATTGTTGGTACGCCCATAGCGATGATCCGGAGGCGTATGAGGACTGTTTGGAGAGGGAGTTGGCCCGTACCCAAGCGCTCATAAGGCTGGCGGCTTGTGAGTTGCCGTATGTGAGCCATTTGTGCACTGCCGGTAGTGCGGTTGGAGCTGCGCAGAGTTGCCCATCCGGGCAGGTGTGGCACAACGGCGGTTGCATTACTCCCCCGCCGTGTCCTTCTGGACATCAGCACAATGCAAACATGGTTTGTGTGCCGATTAACCCTTCGCCTACCAATCCACACAATTCGCCGGGAAATAGTGAATGCTATCCGGGTAGCCAGATCCCTGGTTGCTACAACCATGATCCTGCGCCAAATCCAAATCCTCCACCATCGGGTTAAGTGGTTGGCGATTTGAAGATTGCGAGAGCCTGGGTTTTATGTTCCTGGGAATCTAGCAGTTCCGCCGGGCGCGCACTTCTAGCATTTGGCGAGCGCGTCCGGCGTTCTTCAACACGTCTTCCCTGCCATCATGTTCGCGCTAAACTCCCACCGAGTCTCAGCCCTGCACATGCGGGGCGGACCATATGTGTCCAAAGAGGCATGAGCCTGAGTTACGGAGGGTTGGATAGAGCGCTAGAACAGGTTCAGGAAGTCCCGCTTGCCAAGGGGCGTGCCCTTGATGCGCAGCATGTCGTAGGCGGTGGTGGCGTGGAACAGGAAGTTCGGCAGGGAGAACCCCAGCAGGAACTTCTCGCCTTGAAAGGGGATCGCGTTCTTGCCGAGCCGGAATTCGAGCGGCTTGCCCTCGAACCCGTTCACTTGCGCCGGGGTGAAGGCGTCAAGCCCTGCGAGCGCTTGAGCGATGAGGCTCTGCAAGCCCGCGTAGTCTTCGCCGGCTGGGTTCGGTGGCGTGAATACGCCAGCTTCAACGCCCTTAAGGGCCCCGAGCGAGTGGTGCGCCGTGGAAACCACTTGGAACTGGAACGGCAACATGTCGTCGATCAGCCGCATCTGGACCACATCGTCAAGCGGGATGCCGCTCGCTTCGCAGTGGGCGCGGCCTTTCTCAAGCACGTTGGCGGTGGCGCCGAGTATTTGCCGGAACGGGCCGACTGTGGCGTCATATAGGGAAGTGGACATGAGCGGTATCTCCGTTTGGGTAGCGTGGTTTCGGTCGGCTTCTGGCGATGAAGGCGCAGCATGCCCCCAGAGCGGCCGCGCCTAAACTGAACCATTGGAAAGCAAGAAAGCCTACCAGTTGCGGTATGACTGGGCCATAGCCTTGCCGGTCATTGCCCACGCTATTGCCCGGTTCACTTGCGTGGCGAACGGTGATACCGTACGCTTAGATATATGGTCATTCGCTCTGTCCGGCACCGAGGACTAAGACAGTTGCTGGAGCAGGATAACCCTCAGTTCCTGCGGGCGGACCTTGTCGGTCGCGCACGGAACGTCTTGACGGTGTTGGCCCTCGCTGATGATCTGGATGCGTTCCTCGCTAACGCACCTCTTGGTTGGCGGGTTCACCGGCTTTCGGGTGACCGGCAGCGTGAATGGAGCGTTTCGATCTCCCGTAACTGGCGCATCACTTTCGAAGAAGATGAAGGCCACATCGACGGCTTGAACTTGGAGGACTACCACTGATGGCTACCAACGACGTCAGCCTACGCATGACGCCCTCGCATCCAGGCGACTTTATCCGTATCGAGGTGATTGAGGAACTTGGTCTCAACATCACTAAGGCTGCGGAGATTCTTGGTGTTCGCCGCGCAACGCTTTCCGCGCTGCTGAACCGCCGCGCCGCCATGTCGGCCGAGATGGCAATGCGCGTCGAGAAGGCGTTCGGTGTCAGCATGGACTTACTTTTGCGGATGCAGGCATGGTACGACGCGTCTCAGATGCGAGCTCGAGCACGAGAGATCGCAGTGGAGCCGTATCAACCTGCCTGACTGGCTCCCTCCGCCCATGCTGAAGGATGCCCCGTCATGGTCAGGGCCAATGACGGCCAGCGCTCCGTTCGGCGATAATTCCGCTGGATGACATTCGGGCCACGGCTGACGGTAGCGCATGAACATCGGCGGCATCGACATTCCTCCATCCGCCATCGCTTGGAGGTTCGTGCGTTCCCGAGGGCCGGGTGGCCAAAACGTCAACAAGGTCGCGACGGCAGTGGAGTGCCGCCTGAATCTGAACGAAGCGGGCATCGACCCCGGCGTCTGTGAAAGGCTCAAAGCGTTAGCGGCCAGCCGCCTGACTGCAGCCGGCGACATCGTCATCTTCGCGGACACTCACCGCACCCAGCAGCGCAATCGGGAGGCCGCCCTAGAACGTCTCGGCGCGCTGATCGAGCAAGCCCGGCAGGTGCCTAAACGCCGCATCCCCACGGCGCCCAGCGCAGGCGCCAAGGCGCGGCGCCGCGACGACAAGCGGCGGCGAGCCGGCCTCAAGGAACTGCGCGGTCGGTTGCGGCCTTCGGATGACATCTGAAACCGCTAAAACCCAAAGGCTTTGCGGGGGGCAGTGGGTGAATCAGTTGGCTTCCCACGGAAGTGTGCGCTGAAGTGATCCCCCAATGTGCTACGATTGGGGTACACAAATGGGAGGCGGTCACATGGGTGTGCCCAACACCTTCAGCGTTCGAGAATTGAGGCAGCGTTCCGGCGAATTGCTTCGGAACGCCGAGGACGGGCGATTGGCAATCGTCACCAAGCACGGGCGGCCGACCATCCTCGCCGTTCCCTTCGATGATCGCCTGCTCGATGTCGGCGTGCATCGGTCGCTTGCGCTGCACCTGTTTGAACAGCGCCAGTTGACCTTGGCACAAGCCGCCAAAGTGGCCGACTTGGGCGTGGAGGACTTCATCAGCCTGCTCGGCAAGGCAGGCACCGTGGCGGTGGACTACCCGCCATCGGAACTCGAAGACGAGTTGCACAGCACCTTGTGAGCAATCCCGGCCGGCCTGCGCCCGTCGCGAGGGGGAAGGCCGTTCCCGGCAAACAACCCCCATTTGTCGCAGACGCCGGCCCCCTAATCGCCCTCGCCAAGGTCGATAGACTTCAATTGCTTCACGAACTGTTTGGCTACGGCGTCATTCCGCCAGCGGTGCATCAGGAGGTCCGGCCCGATTCGGGACTGCCGGGGGCCACACGGATCCGGCAGGCACTCGCCGCTGGCTGGCTGCAAGTCGCGCCGCTTGAGGACGACACGCTGGCCGTGGAGTTGCTCGGCCTTATCGACGCAGGGGAAGCGGAGGCCATTGCTCTGTGTCAGCAGCGGCAGGCAAGAGTCTTATTGATCGACGACGCCAAAGGCCGCAAGGCGGCTCGACGCGCGGGCCTGCCCTTGGTGGGTGTGGCGGGGATACTGCTCGCCGCGAAGTCGCGAGGATTGCTGTCCGCGGTGGGTCCGGTGCTTGAGGACTTGGCTGGCGCAGGCTATCGCCTGTCTGACCGGCTCATGGACTCCGTGCGCCGCACTGCGAACGAGTGAGGCATAAAGCAGGGCGTCCCAACTTCGGCGGCTCCTAGGCGCGATGCCTCAGGATTCCCAGTCCGTCGGTCTGGTGAGGGGGGTGGGTGTTGACAAGCCCATGAATTGTCAAAGCGGCCAAAGCCTTTGAGTTTACAGGCCGATGGAATTACAGTGCCTGCCCCCGCCAACCGGCGATTCGGGTTTCCCATGAGCACACTGAATTGGCCCTTCTCCCAAGACGCGGCACTGAACATCGTC
>JAPPIX010000239.1 GCA_028820495.1 Gammaproteobacteria bacterium | reverse complement strand
GCCTTGGCGTAGGTCATGTTGGCGGGCATGGGATCCACGGCGGCGGCGGGCACGTTGAGCGCCTCCGCAAAGCCGCCGCTCAGCCGCCCGAAGCAGACGGCGTCGCCTTCCCTGAAGTGCGAGACGCCGGCGCCCACCGCCGCGACCTCGCCGGCTCCCTCACCGCCCGGGGCAAAGGGCAGGGGTGGCCTATGCTGGTGCGTGCCCTGGATCATCATCAGGTCGGGGTAGTTGACGGCGCACGCCTTGGTGCGCACCTGCACCTCTCCCGGCCCTGGATCGGGCAAATCCAACTCGTCGAGGCTGACCGAGGCGATGTCGTCACTGGTTGCGTGACAGCGAATGGTTCTTATGCGCGCCAAAGCGGTTTGATGCCTCCGGGCCATGGTGGGAATGCGGGCGCGAATATACCGTAGGTTTTCCCGTCTGGGGAATTCCCGTATTCTCTTGCCCATGAATGGCGCAAGTCCCCAACTCATCCCGGATCCTTACAGCGTAGCCATTGAGGGCTACGACCTCTCCGACCCCAACCTCTTTCAGCAGGATGCGCATTGGGGATATTTCGAGCGCCTGCGGCGCGAGGATCCGGTGCACTACTGCCGGGAAAGCCGATTCGGGCCCTACTGGTCGGTCACCAAGTTCAAAGACATCCTGTACGTGGACCGGCACCACGAGTTGTTTTCCTCCAAGGGCGGGATCACCTTGGGCGCGCCGGTTACCGTTCCCAAGGAGAAGCTGATGAACACGCCGATGTTCATCGCCATGGACCCGCCCCGGCACGACGTTCAGCGGGCGGCGGTGCAGCCAGTGGTGGAGCCGCGCAACCTCAAGGCCCTGGAGGGCACCATCCGGGAGCGTGCCGGGCGCATCCTCGATTCGCTGCCGGAGAACGAGACGTTCAACTGGGTCGACCTGGTCTCTATCGAGCTCACCACGCAGATGCTGGCGACGCTCTTTGACTTCCCCTTCGAGGAGCGGCGCAAGCTCACCCGCTGGTCCGATGTCGCCACCGGGGCGCCGCGCACCGGGGTGGTGGACTCCCACGAGCAGCGGGTCGAGGAACTGCACGAATGCCTGGCTTACTTCACCCGGCTTTGGAATGAGCGGGTCAACGAGCCACCTTCGAATGATCTCATCTCCATGCTCGCGCATGGTGAGGACACCCGCAACATGAAGCCGATGGAGTTCCTCGGCAACCTGTTGCTTTTGATCGTGGGGGGCAACGACACCACCCGCAACTCCATTTCGGGCGGCGTGCTGGCCCTGAACCTGTTCCCGGAGGAGTACGACAAGCTCCGCGCAAAACCGGAGCTGATCCCCAACATGACCTCGGAGATCATCCGCTGGCAGACGCCGCTGGCGTACATGGCCCGCACCGCCCGCAAGGATACGGAACTGGGCGGCAAGCGCATCGCAGCAGGGGACAAGGTGCTGATGTGGTATGTCTCCGGCAATCGGGACGAGGAGGTCATCGAGAATCCCGATGCCTTTCTCATCGACCGCCGCAACGCACGGCACCATCTGTCGTTCGGGTTTGGCATCCACCGCTGCATGGGCAACCGCCTGGCGGAAATGCAGTTGCGCGTGCTCTGGGAGGAAATCGTGAAGCGTTTCCACTTCATCGAGGTGGTCGGCGAGCCGGTGCGCACGCTATCCGCCTTCGTCAAGGGCTACACGGCGCTCCCCGTGCGCGTGCACCGCCTGCCCGCCGCCTGAGCGGATTTTCTTGGCGCTAGGTAGTCAGCAGAAATAGGGCCAAGGGAGCCAAAAGCAAGGCGGCGAGGATCACCCATGCCGTTGGCCGGGCCATGTTCAGTGTCCAGCCCCAACCGTGGAGTTTCTCCACCCATAGTTTGGAATCCTCCGGGTTGTGGTAGAGCATGCCCCACTTCCAGTGCCCGCTGGAATCCAGGTTGCGGCCTTTTCCTCCTCCCATGGCACTCCTTGCAGGCTGCGTGGGTGGCGAGCCCTTCAGCCGTCGCGGGCGTCAGGCGAGGGCCGGGTCCGCCTGATCAGCGCCATCGCTTTCGGCTCGCTCAGCCACAGTTCGCGCATCTCTTCCCGGTAGAGCCAGGCTTGCTCCTTGCTGCCTAGCGCGACGCCGTAGGAACCCATGCGGGGCTGGGCCGCCCGCTCCCGCATCAGGTAGCGGCGCACTTCCGGCAACCGGTCCACCGCGAGCTGGGCTGCCACGGAGGCCCCCTTCATCCGGTCGAGTCGAACCAGTGCGAGAACTCGGCCGTAGGACAGTTCCGCGAACATGTCGTCCTCGTAGTTCGAAGCCAGCGACAATGCCGCATCGTCGTCGCCCGCTCTCAGGTGGATGTTCATCAGCGTGGTCCTCACCCCGTGGTTGTCGTTTGGGTTGAGCGCGAGCAGGAGCTCCGCGAGGGCTTGCGCCTGCTCGACGTCCTTCCGCTCCACAGCCGAGTACTGGGCGCGCGTCAAGCAACGCAGCGCGGGCCGGTTCCCGGCATCGGTCCAAGGCAGACGCAGGTCGCCGGAAGCCCCGGCCTTCTGAATCGCCTGCCGCAGGATGCGGACGGCGCGTTCGATCAGGGGCGCCTGCATCGCTTCCCGGAAGCCCATCGAGTGGCTCATCGGATGAAGCTCCACAGCCGTGGCGAGATCGTCCAGCACGTCGATGCTGTCAAACGCTTCCGGATGGCGGTCCAGGAAGTCCATCCAGGCATCTTCTTCGCTGGGATGCCAGGGATCTGTGGCGTGGCGCGGCACATGGTCGATTGAGAACGGTTTGCCGGGCGAATAGATGGCGTGCCAGTCCGCTTCAAGGATCCGCAGGTGCTCCGGTGGCCGGAGCGTGAAATGCGACTCTGGCGTTCCGTCGGGTGCCTCGCCGGGCGTAGTGCCGTCACCGTACGCAATGCTTCGGGTCTGCTCAATCAGCTCGGGCGCCAACTCACGGATGTCCTCCTCCAAGATGCCCATGCCGCGCAGTTGCCTTGTGACGCCGGCATGGAGGTCGCCATCCGGATCGAGTGCCGGTCGATCGGCTATTTCATACTGCGGCAGCGGGCGCTCGCCGATGGCGGGCAGCGCCTCAACCAGCCGCCTGCCCGTTCCGCCGGTTGCGTCGGCGTACGCTTCCGCCATGGCTTGGTAGGGATCCTCAGCCACAGCCGCAAGGTAGCTGATCAACCCCTCGATTGCCTCGATGTTCCGCTTCATCAGGCGTTTGCGCCATATGAGCGCACTTTCGCGCGCCCGCTCGGGCTGGTTTTCGGCGATGTGGAGATTGACTTCGAGCAAACCGACCGACGGGTCGCCGGGCGAATCGCGCTGGGCACGGCGAAAGGCGTCCCAAGCCCCTTTAGGGTCGTTTTGATCCATGCGGATCGTGGCCAAGCGCTGAAAGGCATCGGAGCGCAACTCGGACCGGGGCACTTCAGTGATAATCCGGTCCAACAGCGCTGTCTTCTTCCGCGTCCAGCCCGCATCGTCATACAGGTCGCAAAGCAGCTTCAAGGCATAACCGTGCTGGCCTCCCGTGCCAGCGAGGTTCTCACCGAACATGGGCTCCAGAAATCCGATGGCCCTTCGGGAATCGCGTACGAACCTGGATTCCTCGGCCGCAATGACCAAGCTGTCAACAGGCACGCGTCCTGATTCGACGACCTGCCGGCAGTCCCGCTGAGGCAGCGCATTAAGCACGGCTGGCCAGACTTCAGCCGGACTCATCGGCGGCAGCGCTGGAAAGCGGGCGCAGTAGTTTTTGTACTTCACGCCTGAACCGCAGTAGCACGATGCGTTGCGGCCCTGCTTCGGCAGCGGCTGTGGCCGGAAATCGTTGTGCGGCGCCGGTGTCGCCCCCCAGATCGAACGGCCGAACTGCGTGGCAAGGGCCCTCGTCTCGCGAGTGTCCAACGTTATCCGCTCCGACCGGAACAGCCGGTGCACCTCATCGCTGAACCAAGGGAGAAAGTCGCCGAGGCCGCTGGCCATCAGGATTCTCCGGACGGCCGCCTCGACCAAGTCGTCCATTAAGTCGTCTGGCAGAAAATCCTCGGGAATCTGCATGCTTTCCTGCTAAGTGATAAGTGACGGAGTGGATTCACAGAGTATATTCGTTTCCCGTTGCCCGGTGGCACTCTCGCGTTGACCCTGTGCCGCTTGTCGACAACAATGCCTGCTGTCTGCACCGGAACCGGCTAGATGCCCCCCTCGGAACCAATACGCGCTGCGGCAACGCCTCTCTTGGCGGGTGTCTCCGCCACGCCCGACGCGCCCTCCGTTCTCCCGTCGCCGTCGCATGGACGTTAACCGCAACAAGCCCAACCGCTGGAAGCAGGACATCGCCCGCTCGGTGGACATGTACAATGAGTGGTTCCTTCAGTTCGCCCCGGCAGCCTACAGGGACACACGCATCCGCACGACCAGCGATGTCCAAGCGACGCTCACTGCAACTCGATACCTAACAGACATCAGCGTGGAAGTGCTCAAATCCAATCCGGCCATCCTGCCCACGCTGCGCATGTCGGGCTGTCCGCCGCTCGCCGTGGACCGCCTGGTTGGCCTGTCCGGCGTATCGAAGACGCTGGTCAACTCGATGGAGAGAAAACACCGGCTCCCGCCGCGGATGCCCAGCGAGCAGGTGGACGACCAACTCCGCAAGATCGGCGAGACCATCAAACAGATGGCTGACCCCGACATCTTCGTTTGGCTGGGACGAGGAAAAAAGCCGCCAAGCACGCTGGAGCGCTACCGGGCCGCCACCATTGTGGCCGACCGGCTGTGCGGTGCCGTTGCCAATCCCATCATCCGCAACGCACAGGAGAAGCGCCAACTCACGGCGATTGGATCGTGGCTCGACGCCAAAGGATACAACCCCGCGCAAGACGGAACCACGTACGACCGCATGCGCCCCGGCACCTACTCCTTTCGGCTGATTGTGCCCGTCGATCAAGAGGGCTCGAATCGAAAGATCAACATTCCCGTCGA
>JAPPIX010000136.1 GCA_028820495.1 Gammaproteobacteria bacterium | reverse complement strand
GCCGCCATGAGTACCAGTAGTCCGGGAAGCCGTGAATCATGACCACCAAGGGCCCTTCTCCCGCTACCGCATAGTGGATGCGCACGCCGCCGCTGTCCGCGTAGCGGTGCTCCACTTCATCGGCCATGTTGGCCAAAGCCGGAACGGCGGCCAAGCTAAGCAGAAAGGCGAGCAACTGTTTCATGGACCGATACCCCGTTTGGCTTTGAGACGGCGAGCATAGCGCGTCGAACCAACGTCAATCTAGGAAAAGGTGGCGCTCCTCTTCCAAGGGCACACGGTAGCTTGCCCTGCGCCCGGAGCATTGGTAACGCCGCTTGCCAACCCAACCGTAAACGGCGTCCCTATGGGGTCTTGGTATGGCGATGAGAAAGTAGAGCAAGGGCCAAAGCCCAGAACGGCCTTTCTCTCGCGTCCTGACGTCTCCCAAGCCCCGGATAGCCGACCGGACCGGTCTCGCGTACACTTTGACACCGTGCCACACACGCGCAACATCGTCGACCCTGCCAAGTTTAACCCGAGCGCTCACCTTCCCTATGCGCTTCGCGTACTCGACTTCCAAGCGTCGATGCAGGACGTTTACGATCTGTTCTACGACGTGAACGGTCTGCTTCTTGACCGCGGCTTGGAACGCCTAGACGAAATGCTGCGGCCGGCTGCAATGTCCGGCATGATCTCTGACATGCTCACGGCAAGCCTCGCAAGGCACGCCCGCAGCCTCACCACCAACCGCTACTTCAACGGCCATCCGGATCTGGTCGTTGCCGGGGCCTACCCTAACGACACCGTCCAGGCTGGTTCTGAAGGCGTTGAGGTCAAGTCAACGCGTAATGCCGGAGGTGCGGTGGACACGCACGGCGCCCGCGATCAATGGATGTGCGTCTTTGTGTACCAGGTTGACAACGTTACCGAGCCTGTGCGCGACCGATTGCCTATGTCGTTTACCGAGGTCTACTTGGCTCCGGTCACTGTCGGCGATTTCCGACTGAACCGGCGCGGCGCCTTGGGAACGCGAACCGCCACGCTCCACCGCGAGGGGCTCAAGATCCTGCGCAGCCACTGGGTGTACAAAGACCTATGACCCACCCTCAGACGGCTGTCTGTACTTAGAGAGCTGCGGCACGGCTCGTCTGGCCATCTCGAAGTACTCGGCGTCCCTCTCCACTCCCACGCTCTCATAGCCCACGGCGTTTGCTGCCGCCAAAGTGGAGCCCGCACCGCAGAACGGGTCTAGCACCACGCCCTCCCCCAGTGGCAAGACTCCCCGGACAACCTGCCTGAGGAACTCCTGCGGCTTGAGCGACGGATGCGGCGCTAGCGCGCGCTCTGCTTTACGGGTCGGCGCCGAGCGGATCACGTCACCAAAGGGGTGTTTTCCGGATGGCCTGCGAAAGCCTCCAGTGGACCATTTGCGCAGATTGTCTTGGACGCGCCCCTCAAGCGGTTTGCGAAACACCAGCCAGGGTTCCCACATGGAACGCGGCATCACGCTCACTTCCGCAAATTCCTCGTGCGCTCCCTTCGGTCGGTCGCCGCCGCGCATCGTCGTCACGAGCCGCACGATCTCTCCGCGCCGTTCCAGTCCCGCCTGTGCGAGCGCACCGGACACGATGTACGACAGTAGCGGGTTCATGGCCACAACCACGTTTGCGCCCGGCACGAGAACTGGTGCAAGCAGTGCCGCCCATGTTGCGAAAAACCGGCCCAGCTCGTCCCGGTCCGAGGGCGACAGGACGGTGAACCTGGGCAATGGGGACCGTCGAGCGCCATCAAACGACGGGGGGATGCGCCAGACGCCTCCCTTTCCTGCCCGAAGCTTGGACTGTTCCTTCGCCGAGTATTCAACCAACCCGTACGGCGGATCGGTCACTACAGCGTGTATGGTTCCGGGGTCGCGTTTACGCAACCATGCCATGCAGTCCCCGTGCACGACAGTCGCACGGTCGTGCACGACGGACTCGAAGGTGTCTTCCTCGCGCTCTTTCCCGTTGCCCCTCTCCGGGAAGGCCTCCAACTGATACTGCCCGCGATCAAGACGGCGAAACAACTCCGGCGTATTCAGGCGCAGGTACGAGCGAATGCTCGAGTCCGCAACATCCTCTCCGATCAGCCCCCGTACATCCGCCACGATCTGCCGCACCGGCACACCATCCGGATAGGCGCGCAGCGTGGCAATGACCGCATCGCGGACCTCCCCCGGCTGCCGTCGATCCACCCCTGATTGCATCCGTTAACCCTAAGACGTCTAGACGTCTATTGTCAACTCGATTCGTCACCCGACCCCTCATCTTTGGACGGCGCCACCGTCGTGTTCACGGAGACTCGACTAGGTGGCGGTGGCTACGTCATCGGATGGCACCTCAATGCGCGAGTTTATCGTCAGCACAAGCCGCAAGGCCGACAACCGGACACCGCTCTTCGCAAGCGGGCCGAGGTCGACTCGGTCGGGTGTGTGGCCCAACGCTACTCAAACGCCACCGCATCCCCATACAGAAGTAGGCTGACGCTTTCGCCGAATAGGCGTGACCGGGGCTACGCCCGAGGGCTACTAGGACAGCCAGCGCGTGTAAGGTCCGCATTCGTCCGGCTCCGGGTTTTCCACCAGTTGCGGAGGTGGACTTATGAATCCGAACGATGTCGCTGAGGAAACCATCGTGTGGTAGCCGACCGTGACCCAATACAGGATCTGCTCGTTCTTGTTTCCTGGGATATCCGGGAAGAAAAGCCAATAGCCGATAGAAGGATCCCAATTGTCCGGATCTTCGACCGCCGTGAAGTGGTAGCCAATCGGATAGTAGGTCTCCTCAAAATTCGACCACCGTAAGGTGGCTACCAAGGTCGATTGGCCGGTGTGGGGCACGTATTTCTTGGTGCAAGTCACGAACAGCGCGTTGGCGTTGCTAGCAGCGATAAGCAGCGCTGCTGCCAATGTCATGATCCTGAGTTTCATGCTTTTTCCCTCACGGCCGGTTGATGATGCGTGGTTTCGAACTCGACGCAGTAGACGAGCTCGCCGTAGTCTCCATGTGCAGTGCCCTCCCGAGAGCGAGCTCAGGTTCCGATAGACCATCTACCTGTTTCACAACGAGGCTCCTGACATAGTTGGGGACATCGACCGACAGCGATGCATGGTCGATTTTCGAGAAACTTGTCTGTGCCAAAATCTCATTGACCTTGGTCGTAACTATTGCTAGGTCCGCCGCTTCCAGACCGCCGATTGCAGCTTTGTATCGGTTTGCAACCGCCTCATATTCAACTTCCTCGATCTCATCCATCAACGCTGCCAGCGAGTATGTGCTCGACGCCTTGGAGGCGTACTGGGTTGCGAACTCAGTCTTGAGATCAGCCGTCGCAGCCGTGACAATCGCGTCGTAGTCGAAGTTCGTAACTAAGTGCTCGCGCAAACGGCGGGTTGCCGACTCAGTCAACCCAAGCGATTCTTCGCTTCTTATGGAATCGGCTATCACTAGCGCCACGAAGTAGTTCGCGTAGATGTCTGGTATCTCAGAGCCACGGTAGTTGCTTTTGTGTTCCGCAACGCGCTGTTTGATGAGCTCCACGCTTTCAATCGCATCATCTTCCGCCATGGCACCTCCGCCACATAGCGAAAAAACAAGGGTGCCCAAAAAAGGCCATTCGCTTCATTGTCGTCCCTCCTAGACGTGGTGAGTTATGTCTTCCGGCCAGAGTTCCACGCATCGTCCCCCATAGCACATCCCGCAACGAGTGGCCTCAGCCAGTCCTCGCCCATCCCGAGCGCCCCATGCCAAAAACCAGCGCCAACATACGGCACGCAATCTGATGGAGTCAAACAAGACTACAAGCCAACGCTCATCACTAGCGATGCTTCGCCTCAGACCGACAAGGCATGTGGTCTAGAGTCAGCAATTCCCGCTGTCCATAAGAGCGCCCTATTCTAGGGGCTTTCGGGCGGTTTGCGGAAATTGTTTTCGCGGACTTTTCCCGCGAAAGCAATATGATGCGGGCGAGTTTTCGACTTGGAGTGACCAGCCATGTCCAAGACCCTGCTTCGCAAGACGCTGAGCGCACCCGGGCTGCTGCGCCTGGCGCACGGCCGCTTCGAGCGCATCGATGACCCGGTTTCGGGCCGCGGGCTGACGCTTTCGGACTGCCTGATGTCGGCGCTGGCGATGTTCGGCCTGAAGTATGCGTCGCTGCTGAGCTTCGAGCGGGACGTTCGGGGCGAGGAGCGCATCCGGTCGAACCTGAGGAGCCTGTACGGGGTCGGTCGGGCGCCGTCGGACACGGCGATGCGCGAGCGGCTCGACCGGGTGGATCCGGCGGAGCTGCGCGGGGCCTTCAAGGCGGTGCTGTCGGCGCTGCAGCGCGGCAAGGGGCTTGACGGGTTCGCGTGGCATGACGGCCACTACCTGCTGTCGGTGGACGGCACCGGCCACTTCTCCTCGAAGACCGTCCACTGCGACAACTGCTGCGTGAAGGAGCACAAGGACGGCACGAGGACCTACTGCCACCAGATGCTGGGGGCCGCCATCGTCCACCCGGACTTCCGGGAGGTGTTCGCCCTGCCGCCGGAGCCGATCATGCGCTCGGACGGCGACACGAAGAACGACTGCGAGCGCAACGCGGCCAAGCGCCTGCTGCGCGACGTGCGGCGCGAGCACCCGCACCTGAGGCTGATGGTGGTCGAGGACGGGCTGGCGTCGAACGGCCCTCACATCCACTTGCTCAAGGAACTCGGCATGCGCTTCGTGCTGGGCGCGAAGCCCGGCGACCACGCGGACCTGTTCGAGACGGCTGCCGCCTCGCCGATGACGCGGACGATGGAGGCGAAGGGGCGCGACGGGACCCGGCACCGCTGCCGCTTCATCAACGGGGTTCCGCTCAACGACTCGAACCGCGGCCTTGAGGTGAACTTCCTCGAATGGACCGAGACCAAGCCCAACGGGAAGGCGCAGCGCTTCTCGTGGGTGACGGACGTCGCGGTTGACGAGACCAACGCGG
>JAPPIX010000186.1:6665-39531 GCA_028820495.1 Gammaproteobacteria bacterium | reverse complement strand
GCATAGACCCGGTCGCCTTGCTGACAGTATTGCTTCGCGAGTTCGAATCCGATTCCGCGAGCCGCGCCGGTGATGAGCACCGTGGTCATGGTCTCTCCCTTGTTCAGTCGCTCAGATACTTGGTGAGCGTCTGATGAAAGTGCCGTATGCGTATTTCCTGATAGTTGCCCAGGGTGGCGCCGGCCTTGTCGGTCGCCATGGCACCTTCCTGAGCGGCTTGCATGTTGCCGGTGTCCTGGTCGAACACGTGACCCACATAGGGGTCCATGCCGGGTACCCTGGTGTAGGACTCGTCCGCTTTGAGGGGATAGGGTTCAGCGGTTGCCACGGGCGAGCCATCCATGGGCCGCGTCTTGAGCAGGATGAGGTCGAACAGCGTTTTGTCGTGTTGCATTCCCAAGGGACGAAAGCGGTACACGATGGGAAACGAGACGCCGGAGAAAAACTGCTGGTTGGGAAAGACGAAGTAGGCGATGGAGTCGACGATCTCGGAGTCGCTCACCTCGGAAAGATCGGGCCCGCTTGCGCCAACGCTGTCGCGAAAGTGCTGAGCCATGACCTGCCGGGCCGTGCCCCCTTCGGGTACTTTCAGTTCCGCACCGACGTCGTCGCGGTCGCCGATCAGAAAAAGGTCGAGAATCTCCTGTTCCGTTAGTGTTTCCTTGAGGAACACGCTCGGCGTTCCAGCGACGTTGATCAATCGGTTCACGTGGTCGCTGTAGAAGTCGTACTGGGTGTTGGCGTCGCCGTTGGTGCGCATCAGCTGGCTGTGCGTTTCCATGACGTGATACGCCTCGAGAAAAGCTTCCGAGGCGATCTTCCAGTTGCAGTTGAGTTCCTTTTGAATGTGCTGAGCGACATAACGTTGTTCGAACACACGGCTATCGATGTGTTCCGGCAGGGGCGCCAGGTACTCGAGCAGGGGCACCGCATCCGGGTCCAGGTTGACGAACACGAAGCCACCCCAGAGTTCCGCGCGCACGTCGGACAAACTCATCGCGGACGGGTTGACATGGGGAAAGTCCCATTCGCACGGAAACGACTTCAGCGTGCCGTCCAGTGCATATTCCCAGCCGTGGTAGGGGCAGCGCAAACTCGTGCAGAAACCAGTCGTGAACGATGGCTTGAGTTTAGTGCCGCGATGCATGCAGGCGTTGCGATAGGCCTTGATCTCGCCGCTGTCGGTGCGCATTACGATCACGGAGTAGGGGCCGACGTCGTACACATAGTAGTCGCCGGCTTCGGGAATGTGCTCTTCGCGGCAAGCCCACTGCCAGGTTCGCGACCAGACCTTGACGATTTCCTCATCGAAAAAGGCACGATCGGTGTAGCGCGAGAAAGGAATGTCTTCGTCGCCCAGAAACTCGTAACTCTGCGTGGTCAGATAATCGGGCACGCGGCGACTGTCGCTCGCCAGTAGATCCTGCACCGAGATGCCAGGGCAGCGGGCTGCGCCAGGCTTGTTTGAGATTGATTCCGCCATGTTCCCCCAAATCCATTGCGGCAGCTTTGACCAGCTGCTCCAAAGAATCCCCAGCCAATGCTATCTGGTTTGGGGCTCGTCTTCACTGCTGTGGGCAGTTGCCACGGGATTGCGGTGCGTGACATGGGGTCGTGACTGAAATGGCCAAAGGGGGACTGTTATGCGATAAAGGGAGTCAGTCAGCACACATATCGGGCGCTAGCGTGCGCCAGCGAGGACGCAGACACATGACATCAAACGGCATGCCGGGGCTGCGCGGGACCGATCATATCGGCCTCACGGTCCCGGACCTGGATCAGGCGGCGGACTTCTTCGAAAACGTGCTCGGCTTCGAGCCGTTTTACGAGCACGGGCCATTCGGGTCGGAAGAGGAGGACTGGATGCACGACATGCTGAACGTGCATCCGCGCGCGGTCATCGAGCGCGTGCGCCACTATCGCTGCGGCGCCAACACCAACATAGAAGTGTTTGAATACACCGCCCCGGACCAGCGCCGGGAAATGCCGAAAAACAGCGACTGGGGCGGGCATCACATTGCCCTGTACGTGGACGATTTCGACACCGCCATGGATCACTTGCGAACCCATGACGTGCATCTGATGCCCGGAGGCGGCGGGCCGGAGATTGAGGAGGGACCCGAAGCGGGGCTGCGCTCGTGTTACTTCTTGACACCCTGGGGGATGCAGATGGAACTCATCTCATATCCTCAAGGCAAAGGTTACGAACACGACACCGAGCGGCGGCTTTGGGATCCGCGCAACGCGCAGTCGCTGAGCTTTTCCTCCAAGTAGTCGAGCGGCGCTTGCATGACCAGGCGCAAATCCGCAATCCGCTCGGCAAGCTGCACCAATTCGACAGT
This sequence comes from Gammaproteobacteria bacterium, assembly GCA_028820495.1. Taxonomy (GTDB): domain Bacteria; phylum Pseudomonadota; class Gammaproteobacteria; order Pseudomonadales; family Azotimanducaceae; genus Azophilus. The sequence goes on along the minus strand of JAPPIX010000186.1, from coordinate 37,189 downwards.
TAGATTGAGTGTGTCGGGTTGCGCCGACCCTATCTCAATTGCAAGCTTCACATCAATTTCCGCTGGAAGCCGGCTTGAGTTGATAGCGAATGGGCAGGCGCTTCACGCCGTGAATGAAGGACGACTTGATCATTTGCGGAACGCCCGCGAGTTCAATCGACTGCACCCGCGCCAAAAACTCATTGAAGAATATCCTCACCTCCATGCGGGCCAGCAGCATACCCAAACAGATATGTGGACCGCTGCCAAACGCGACATGCCTATTGGGCTGTCGGTCGATGCGGAACTCGAACGGGTTTTCCAAGACGTCTTCGTCTCGGCTGCCCGATGCGTAGAACAAGCCAATCAGGTCACCCGCGCGTATGTGTTTGCCTGCGAGCTCGTAGTCCGCGCTCGCCGTGCGGGCAAACTGGATGACCGGTACCGTCCAGCGAATGATCTCCTCGGCTGCCAGCTTGGTGAGGGAAAGATCGCCTTGCCACTTTTTGAGCTCCTCCGGGTGTTGCAGAAGCGCTAAGAGCCCGCCCGCGATGGCATTGCGGGTGGTGTCATGTCCAGCCGTTGCGATGACCAGGTAGTAGGAGACGAGCTCCTTGAGCGGCAGCGGTTTGCCATCGATCATGCCGTTGGCGATGTAGCTGCCCAGATCTTCCGTCGGGTTTCGGCGGCGCTCTTCGGCCAACGCATAGAAGTACTCGTAGATTTCCTTAACGGTCGCCAAAAAGTCCATCGGATCGTCGCCGCGCTGAAGGTCCTCATCATCCCCCGCGAAGAACTCGTTGGTGAGCCTTAAGAGGAACCCTTCGTCCGAATGAGGCACGCCGAGCAGGTCGCAGAGCATGCGCAGCGGGTGGTAAACGGCCACGCTGTTGACGAATTCACAGCTTCGCTCTCCCCCATCCCCCATCATCTGGTCGAGCAGCTCCCGCGTAATCTCGCGCATGCGCGCCTCAAAGGCGTTTAGGTTGCTGGGCTTGAACCAAGGCTGCACCAGATCGCGGTACTTTTGGTGATCCGGCGCGTCCATGTGAATGAGCGTGCGCATGATTTCGCCCGTCTGAAAGCACTCGGCAACAGGCGAACCTCTAAACAGCTCCGCGACATAGGCCTGAGCTTCATCGGACATGCCTTCATCGTCGCCAAAGCGACGCGTTCTGGGCGTGAGGGTGGGTTGCGGGTGGCTGCGAAACAACTCGGCCTGCTTTTCGACCTCGTGTATGTGTTCGTTTTTCGTCACGGCCCAAAAGGGCAGGTAGTCCGCGACCTGGAACTTCCGCACAGGGTCGTTTGCCCTCAGCCAAGAGAACAGCTCATGCGGGACGCCATGGTTACCGTAGTAGGTCGTGTCCAATATCCTGTCTTCGGGAAACGGCAGCGCTAGCTCGGACATGAGGCCTCCATGGAATCAGATTGCGTACTCCAATTTTGATGTTACTCTGCGATCCGCGTGAATGGCAATCCTTGTTGCTATTGGAGGCAGCAGCCATGTACTGGCGCACCGCTCAAGCCTTGCGGAGATTGGATGGATGAAAGCCCCGGCAAAGAACAGGCAGCGACCGGCAACCAGCAGCCAACTGTGGGACCTAAAGTGGGTTCGTGAACCTCAGCAGGACCGCAGCGCGCGCACCCGGGGGCAGTTGCTGAACGCCACCGAAGAACTCCTGGCCAAGGAGGGGATTGCGGGCGTGACGATAGCCAAGGTCACCAAGCTCGCGCAGTCCTCCAATGGCAGTTTCTACCACTATTTTCAGGACAAGAAAGCGCTCCTCTACGCGGTTGTGGAGCGTCGGTCCATCGAGATATCAGTGACCGTCACCCAGGGCTTGGACCCGGCCATTTGGGCAGACGTGCCCGTGCTGGAGATTTTGGATGGCTATTTGCGCTTCGCACTCAAGAACGGCAAACGCAACCCCGGATTGCTGGAGGCGCAACAGGTTCTGGCCAGGGAGGATCCGAACATCGCCCGGCGTTGGGATAGAACAAACCAAGAAACGCGCCGCGCCATCATGGCGATACTGGAACCCAAAATTGCCCAGATCAAGCACCCACGCCCCAAGGAAGCATTGGGCCTGACCCTCGAAACGCTGCGCGCGATGATCGACCGTCGGCTCCAGCTCGGCAATCCGTCGCATCCGACCCTGATGCCCAAGCAAAGTGAAGAGGTCTTTGTGAAGGAGATGCGCGCCATGGCTGCTGGCTACTTGCAGATTTCCGAGTAGTTTCACTTGGCTGGCCAAAGCTCGCGCCTTGCGTCGGATTTCCGCTTGAAATAGAGTATAAGTTCTAATTTCAGCAATAGCGCAGTGATTCAAAACGCCGGGCGACATGGGACAGGTTGGAGAATAGGCCGTGAGCATCAGGGACATTTACAACGACTACTTTGAGGCGTTTGAAGTCGCCTTTGATTCGGATGCGTGGGAACCGATTGGCGAGTTCTTCGCAGAAGATGCGATCTACGATGCGCCGCGCGGCGGACGCGTTGAAGGGCGTGATGCCATTCTGGCTCAGTTCAAGGGCTCACTCGATCAATTCGACCGACAGTTCCCCCTCAAGCGTCGCATCGAAGTCATTGAATCGGAAGTCGTCGAAGAAGGCGATTATCTGAAGATTCCCGGCAACATTCATTATTCGCTTCCGGGTGCCCCGTCCTTGGTTTTCTACATGGAAGAAGAGGCGTGGTTTGCGGACGGGCGCATCCAGAAGCTGGTCGATACGATTCCGTCGGCAGAAGCTCAGAAAATGATGAACTACGTGCAGGAGCATCTGGGGGCTGGCGGATGATGTGGGCGTGGACCAACGGCGCTACGCGCCCTCCGAGGGCGGGACGCCCTCGCTCCAAGGGTTGTCGCCCAAATCGGGTGGGTTCCCGGAGCGAGGGCATCTTGCCCTCGATTGAACGAATTGAATGCGCTTTCTGTCAGGAGATGCGGAATGGGTGAACCCACCCAACGCACCTTAAAGACATTGGAGGCAAGCAAGTGAAAGTTGACGGCATGTTTGGCGCCGGTCCCGTCATGGAGTCCACGGAATCCATTGTGGCGCGAGCGCAACAACTGGAAGAACTCGGCTACGACGGTTTGCAAATTGCGGAAGTGGCCCACGATCCCTTTCTGCCGCTCGTCCTTGCGGCGCACCAAACCTCGAAAATCGAGCTGCGCACTTCCATCGCGGTCGCCTTCGCCCGAGGCCCCATGAACCTGGCGAATGTCGGCCATGATCTAAACGCGCTTTCCAACGGCCGCTTTGTGCTGGGGCTAGGCTCACAGATCAGGCCGCACATCGTGAAAAGGTTCTCCATGCCATGGCATGGGCCAGCCAAGCAGATGCGGGAGATGATCGAGGCGATCAACGCAATCTGGGACTGCTGGTACGACGGCAAGCCCCTTAAGTACACCGGTGAGTTCTATCAGCATACGCTGATGACGCCTGAATTCACGCCGCCCAATCAGGCGGTCGGTCGGCCCAAGGTGCTTCTGGCTGCGGTCGGGCCTCTTATGGTGAAAACGGCTGCTCAAGTGGCGGATGGCATCATCATTCATCCGTTCTGCACCGAAGCGTATTTGAAGGAGGTCATCCTACCGGTCCTGGAAGGGGAACTGGCATCGAGAGGCAAAACTCTGGATGACTTCCAAATTCAATACCCTGCCTTCATGGCGACTGGTGACACCGAGGAGCAACTCAACAAAAGCCGTGAGGCCATTCGCTACCGAATTGGCTACTACGCATCCACCCCGGCATACAAGGGCGTGCTGGACCTGCACGGTTGGGGTGACATTCAGCCGGTCCTGAACCGCATGACCAAGGAAGGCAAGTGGAATGAGTTGGCCGGTGAGATCAGCGATGAGGTGCTGAAGACCTTTGCTGCCGTAGGCGAACCCGTACCGGCAGCGAAGCTCATCAAGCAACGATTCGACGGCGTCGTCGATCGAGTGACGCTTGAAATACGAGAGTCTGAGCAGACGTTGGCCGAGCAGATGAGCGTGATCCGGGGCACCGCGTGAAAGCTGCTTTTCGCATTGCAGTTGATTGCAGTTGACAGCACAGCAGCAATTTTGATTGATTGCGGACCTTAGTTCACAACAGAGTCCTTGGAGGAAAGCGTGAAGATTTTGAAAGTGCTGGGTGCCGTGCTGATCGCCTTGGCCCTTGGGGTGGCCGTCGCTGCGCCGATCGGACCGATGCCCGGGTTCTTCATCGGCGGTGAGCAAGCGCAACCCCCCGAAACCTGGCCAGACACGTCTTCGGTGCATGAAGTCAAACTCAAGGTGCCCGGCGGCCTGCCGCGGGTGGTGATCATCTGGATCGTCGATGTGGCCGGAGACCTGTACGTCGTGGGCGATAAGGGCAGCGGCTGGGTACGCAAGATCGGCACGGCTTCGCCCGTGGAACTGCGGCTTGGCGACAGCACCTTCGCATTGAACGCGGTCGCGGTGTCGGAAGATCCGGAAGCAATCCTGGGCGCCTGGCTGGACAAGTACGAGCCCGATTACCCGGAGATCGTGGCGGGCTTCCGCAACGATGCGGCAGGCGCCGACAGCGCCGCGGTGTTTCGGCTGGAACGCGAATAGCCGGGCTGCAATCAAACGCTGAACCACGATTGATCGCCGCGCAATCGAGCCCGCAGGTCCCGATCGCCCAGATAGCTTGCCAAGCGTCGAAAGTGGCGGGTCATGGCGCCCACGTCGTCAAGGTCCACAACGCTGATTTCAATCACCTCGTAGCCGTTGTTGCGCAGCGCGTCACGGATGGCGCGGTCTGTTGCCGCCCGCTCAGGGTCGCCGTGAAGATGCTGGCTCAGGCCATCTAGGTAAATGCATAGGCCTTCATCCGCTATGTCGTCCTCGGCTCGATAGATCACATCCGGCGTGGTGCTGCCCAGAACCCGGTCCAAGCGAATCTGCTCGTTCCGGGTGCCCTCGTTGAAGCCCGCTGCCAGCAGCAGGTGGCGCAGCTTGGCTTCCGCGTCATTGGTCGGCACGGCGCTAAGCGGTGGGGTTTCCGTCGGTTGCAGGGGTGGTATTTCGTGGCCAAAGGTGAGCGCTTCGCCCCAGTTCTCCAGATGTTCAGCCGCCAGCATGCGATTCAGGTAGCGATGGTAGTAGGCGTTGCGGAAGGTCTGCAGACAGTCGATGCACGAATGTGGGCACGCGGCGGGGCAGTGGGCCACCAACCCCTTGGCAGCACGGACCACATCATCAAAGCGTTCGCAAATTCGATTCAACAGACCCGAGCCGCCGGGCATGGGATCCCACAGCAGCCCATCCACGTCATCCCGGTCCACGTGGCCGATGACCAGAATCTGCAAATCTTCGGTATGCATGTCCAAGACTTGGGCTGCGCCGAACCGCAAGGCCTCAAGCACACTATAGGCTGACTCCGCGCTCTCGCAGCCGTTGAGCGAGAGCGCATCGGCGGTCACGTCGGCAAAGAAGCCGATGGCCTCCGGGGACCGTCCACACCGTTCCGTGTGGGATTCGGTGAAATCCTCTCGCTGCCGTTCGCTGGACAATGGGGAAACGCTGTGCCCGCAGACCGTGCAGACCGGATAGCCGTAGCGCTGTTCGCCTTCGATGGATCGAGAGGCGCCCACATTAACCAACCGCAGACGCACGCCCCGGCGAAGATGAAGCGGCTGGCTGCCCCAACGCAACTCCCTGCCTCCGCTATGCTGGCCGAGCTCCAAGCCGTACACCGCGACACCCAACTGAAAGCGCAACTCCTCTTCATCGGAAATCTGTGAGCTATGTATCAAGTCCGCATCGCAAACTGACATCGCACGAAGACGCTGACCGGCAAGCATCGCCATGGCGCTCTCAGCCGCAGGCCGTACCGCCTGCCGCTCAGGAGACACCTCGTAGGTAGGCAGTTCCGCCTGATCTTCAGACAGATCCCGGTGGAAGCGGCGGGCCACGAAGCGGTGGCCGTTGGCATAGATCAGGTTGCCGGGCACGTACTCCCGCAGCGCCGTAGCAGGTGGGCGCGGCAGCACGAAGTTCATCGCCCCGGTCTGCCAAAAGGGAATCTCCGCCCAGCCCATGATGGAACCGATTTCCAACCCATAACCAGGCAGGAAGCCTTCCGCAGCCAAGACGTTAAAAGTGTTGAAGTCGTCATGGCCCTCCGCTTCCCGGCGGCTTCGACCGGTTGCGCCCTTTAGCCGCCTCACCAACCGGTCGCAGCGGCGAAACAGGGTTTCGTCCAGCGGCGATAGCGTCCCTTCCTCTTCCCGTCGCACATTGAGTCGGCGAATCTGCTCCATCGCCCAATTCAAGCGGCGCCGAAGGCGTGCCACCACCAATTCCAATTCGTCGGAGAATGCCTCCAAGTGGCTATGCAGCTCGGCGGGGGCGACGACATCGCCATCCCCCTGAGGCCAGCCTTGGCGGAACACCTCTTCCACCGCAGCAGCCAGTTCAGGGCCAACGATGGCCAGTGCCGTGCGCAGCGGGCTAAAGTCGAAGGGTGCGTTGCGCAATTTGCCGCCATCGAAAAGATAGGGCGCAACCCGGCGCGGCAGGCACTGATCAAGCGCGGAGCGGACCACGTCCCGCTCAGCTTCCGGCCGAGACGCATCCCGTGCGTAGCGCTGCAACTGGGTCAAGACGGTGGCGTGAACATGCTTGGCCACCATTAGCTGATTACGCAAGTTAAACGCGGGCGGGTCGATGCGCCCGGCCAGCAGTTTTAGAGGGTCAGCGAAATAGGCCCGGTCGTGGGAGGCGGGGCGGCAGTAGGTCAGGTCCACCGCCATGCGGTGGCGGCGACCGGCGCGACCGGCCCGCTGCCAGTAGTTGGCGGGCAATGGCGGCACGTTGCGCATCAGCACGGCATCGAGTTGGCCAATGTCGATGCCCAGTTCCAAGGTCGGGGTGCAGACGAAGCAGTTCACCGCATCGGAACTACCCCGAAACAGGTTCTCAAGACGCTCGCGCTGATCCGGTGGCACCATCGCGGTGTGCTCCTCAGGACGCAGCATGGCGTATGCGCCGTCGAGCACCCGCAGGTCGTAGTTGTCCTCGTCTTCCTGCACCCATTGCAGCTCGCCTTCGCAGCGCCAGGCAGGGCAACGGTCATTGGGCGTGGAGCGAACGCTGGTACGCCGACAGCTCGCGCATCGGTAAACGCCCCGGTTCGGGCTTAGGCGCAGGCGATCGGCGTTGACTTGGTAAACGCCACTGACGTTCGGCAACGGCTTGCCTTGAGACCCCTTGAGCTGCACGGGGGTGAGCAAGCCCCGCTCCACCAACAGACCGAACAGGCTCTCCAACAGATCGGCCACGGCATCGGACGCAGCGCCCCACTTGCGGGCAATCTGCCTCAAAGTGGTGTCGCCGGCGTCACTCAGCCATTGAGTGACCCATTCGGGCTTGTCGGTTGAGTCGCGGCGCAGCTTGGTGGCGCTGGGGCTGCGGAAGTTGGGCAGATAGCCCTGCTGAATTTCCTTGTTGCCGTCTATCCAGTAGCGAGTGAAGACGCCGTACTCCGGATCGTGGAGAACCCGCTTGCGGCGCAGGTAGTCCAGAACGCTGGCGACCCCCTCGCGCAACCTCTGTGGGGACAGCCCCAACCGATGCGCCTGCTCCTGAATCCAAGGCAGCGACTCGTCAAGGCCATCGTAGTCCACCTTCATGCGCCCCCAAGGCTCAAGCCCCAAGGTCTGGCGCGAGGACAAGGTCAGTTCCCGCAGCACCTGAATGCGCAAGTATTTGCGCCGCTCCTCTTCGTGGCGTCCACCGGGGCCTTCACGTCGGGCGACCTGCCACACTTCAGGGATGAGCGCCACGGAGAGGGCGACATCGGCCTCCAACTGATCCACCAGCCAAGCGCTGAGGTCGCCCACAGAGCGAGACCCGGCGTGCAGCCCCTCCGCCATCAATGCGCGCAACCGGAACCGGCGGGCATGGTCCTTCATCCAGCCGGCCTGAAACGCGGCGTCCTGCCGATTGTCGCAAAACACCAACAGGCGGGGCCGCTCTGCGCGATGCACCATGTCCTGAGCCAGCACATGAACATCGGCCACATTGGTGGCCCGCACCGGCCGGGCCGGCTCCCGGTAGTGCCCGTCCACCAAGCGGCCATTCGATCCACAGGATAGGCAACTGCTAAGCATGCCGGGATTCTTGCGGTTCTGACGAATGGCGCTCAGCGCCACCCGTGATTCGGGATGGCCGCAACTCTGGCACGGACCCTCGTCGTCTGCGTGAGCGCATCCGCAGTGGCGGCAAAAGTACAGCAGCGTGGTACGGGCGCTGGGCACATCCTCGTCGTCATCGCCGGCGATCAAGCGGTCGATGAGCACGGCTCGCTTGCCGCCCAACGACTCCGCTTGCGGCAACCAAAAGGTTCCCGTGGCGCCCACTTCGCCGCCGCCCGGCTGGTTGCGCTCGTAGGAAAAGTCTTTGAGATAGCTGATGTAGTAGTGCTGCCCACAGGTGTTGCAGGTGGTTATGGGAAAGTGCGCATGGGCGCTTGCGGAGCCGTCGTCAACTTCGCCCTCTTGCGGGCTTGCCTCGTCCTCCGCTGCCAGCCACAGGCGCGGGCCGTCGGCATCCGCGGGGAAAGTGACGACCGCGCCGCCGATGCCGCGCACGAACGCATGGGTCACTGGACGGAGCAAGGGGCGGCCCTCATGCCGCGCTGCGGCACCCAACGTGAGCCAAGCCAGTATCTCCGCTTCGCTGACTGACCGATTCACCGCCCGTTCCAAGACCGGCGGCAGATCAGCCAAGGGCCGGGGCACGGCCAGTTCGTCGTTCAAACGGCAGACCAGTTCGTTTTCCGAAAGCGCTTGGCGCAAAGCCCCCGGCCAAGGGCCATCGCCCAGCATTTGGCCTGCCAAGGCTTGGTACACCGCCCGCACCTTGCCCCCCGCAGGGTCTTCGTCCTCGACCGCCTGAACGCAGCGATTCAAAAGCTCGGCCGGGTTGCCACTCGGGGCGGGCGGCAGATGCCGCTGCGGTGACCAGGCTTCCTCCTCATAGTCTTCGCCGATTGGGGCCACTGATTCCATCGGCACACCAAAGAAGCGGGAAGCAAACATACGGGCCGCATCCGGCGTTTGCTCATCAACAATGGTTGCGGAGGTGGCGACGCAAGCGGTCTGCTCCGGGCCGCGGCCGCAAAACGACCGCAGACGCCGGGTCAGGCAAGCGGTTTCCGCACCCAGCGCCCCGGTGAAGGTGTGCGCCTCATCAAAGGCTAGGAAGTCCAAGCGGGCATCAGCAAAGAGATCGACGTCCTGAGCCCGCGTCAGCAGCAGCTCCAACTGCTTGACGTTGGTGAGCAGAATGCGCGGTTGCTGCCCAGCGCTGCGCATCCGTTCCCGAGAGCAGAGCTCCTCCGGCGGATAGACCGTCTCGCCACTGCCCTCTTGCTGCGCTTGAGCCAGCCGTGCCTCGTAGTCCGCTCGGGAAGACCCGGCAGGCAGACGCACACCGGCCACTTCCGCTTCACGCTCCGGTGTTTTGCCCACGTACAGGCCGAAGGGTACTTGGGTGCCTGCGAGCAACAGCCGCAAGCGCATCAACTGGTCCTCCGCCAATGCGTTCATGGGGTAGATGATGACCCCGCTGATGCCCGGCGGCGCCCCTTGGTCGCGCAACTTCAAGCAATGGCTGACGATGGGATAAAGGAAGCACTCCGTTTTACCGGAGCCAGTGCCTGTGGAGACCAGCGTGGTGCGGCCCGCAGCGATGGCCCGAATGGCTTTTTCCTGGTGGCTGTACAGATGCGAGATTTCGGGCGCAATGCGTTCGCGCAAGTGAGGGTGCAGCAAGCCTTCACCGATCAGGGACTCAACGGATGCACCTTGGCGGAATGGCCGGGACAGGCTGATGTAGGGACCTTTGAGCAGCGGCGATGAGCGGGTTTCATCCAATGAAAGGAGGCGGCGCATTTGCTTTCGCAGCCGTTGGTCGGTGAAGGCGTAGGCGGTGAACTGATAGCGTAAGAAGCTCTTGAGGACGTTCTCCGTGTAGGCGATCGGGTTCAGGGCCATGGGTGCGGCTCAGGTCGGTGGGTGGCGCTCCTACGCATGGCGGGCGAGTAAAGCACATCATCCCCGCACGGAACTACCCTGGTTCAAGACGAGGGCGGGACGCCCTCGGTCCGAAGGTCAACGCCCGAACTGTGCATCATCCCCGGACCGAAGCGGGTCCCCCGGACCAAGGGCATCTTGCCTTCGATTGGGTTGTTGGAAGGCGCTTTCCATCCGGAGATTCGGAATTCCGTGGAAGCCCCGCGTTGATATAGACGTGATTCGGAACGGGATTGACCGGAGGACCTATCCAAATTTCACGAAGAAGTGCGCCTCGCGGATGTATCCATGGGGTGGCGCCAGCGGCTGGTCTCGGTGGTGCTCGGTATCGAAAGCCGCTTTCGGAAATAGAGTGGATGGTTCGCTGTAGGGCTGGCCATTCTCCGCCTTCCGCAAGCGAAGCGCCTTGGCTCGGTTCGGTTCGGTCAGTGCGGCCTTAATCGGTGGGACGATTTCAACCTCCGGCGCAAGGAGGACGCCCACCATCGCCGCGATGGCTTCTCCCTTGCTGTAAATCCCGGTGACGAACCGGGCGAGGCCCTGTTCGCCAAGGTATTGATCTCTGTACTTTTTCCCTCTTCTCAGCCGCTTGAATTCAAACACAAGCTGGAAACTTCGCCTATCGTCATTCCAGCCAAAGACGATGTCCGTGCGTCGTTCCTCCACAAGCTCCCCGGTGGACGGATCTAGTCTGCCGATGGTGTTTTCGGCTGCCCACATGCCGAGCAACCCGCGGTTGGGACCAACATGGTCTTCCACGTAAATCTTCAGCCGTTTGGTCAGGTCCGTTTCCTTGGTTTTCGGGCTGAAGTCTTGGCGATTGTGGGAAGTGCGGTCGTGCCATCCTTGCATGAGCGCTTCGGTAGCAGCTATTGCCTTCTGAAGCGGAAAGGTTCCCAGCCACTCAGGAACAACGTCCATGGATAGTCCCCGGATGCCCTATGCAGTGGCGTTTCGCTGAACAATCCGCACAACGTGCTCTGCGTCTCTGCGAGCTTGGCGGATCGTCCAATTCCGCTTGGCCGCCGGTCGAACCAGATAGAGCGAACCATCAATCCAGACATGAGTGTCGGGAACGAGACTCAGGGCGGGACCAGACCAAATCCGGCGCAGTCCGGAGCTCTGGAGCATTGCGAGGGTCTGCAGGACCACACTGTCATCGACGAGCACTTTGCATACTGGCGCCCCATCACCCCCTTCGCGGTCGATGCGAACGACTCCCAAAGGCCCCTCACGGGTCGGTTGGCTGCCGGTTACGGTAACGCGGAAGCGCCCGTCTCCATTCATTCTCATCCGCCACAAAGTAAGCGCCTCGCCAAGGGCACTTGCATAGATGTTGTAACCCTCAAAATCCACTATTCGCTGAGCAAGAGTGTTGAGGCCTGTCAAGCTGCGAGGCCGGACTGACGGCATCAGCAGCGCAACAGTCTCCTCGATCAGCGCTTGTTCTTCACCGGTCAACCCGAAGTACTCATACACAAGCTGGTCGAGTTCTCGACGCAGTTCTTTGAAACGCCCCGGTTGCTGGTGGGAAGGCAACTCAGCAAGGTCATCCATGTGTGCGCAAATGGACAAGAGAGCCCTGCGGGCCGCGGCGGGGTTTGGAGCAGCCTCCGGCTCAAAAAAAGGGAACTTTTTCACATCCTTGAGGTGAACCCCATTGCGCTCGCAGAGCATCTTCCAAGCACACAGCATGAGGAAGTACCGGGCTAGGTTGGACCGGAGGTAAACGGCCACAAACTTCAACAGTGGCGCATCTTCTTCTCTGCTGCTGCTGATCACGCCGACGCTGTGAGTGAACGTAGCCTTGCCGCCGTAGTAGTGCGTGCGCAGGTTGAGTTCTTGCTTCGAGAAACCATCCGGGAAAACAACTCTGGGGCCATCGAACACGCGCAAGAGCGCATCATTTAGCCCAACTACGGTCGTCTTGTCCTTAGGCCATGCCCCCAAAAGGTCCTTGTGGATCATCGGGGATCCAGTCTTCAGTGCATCGGCCCGAAGATGCGGCAAATCACGCAAGGGCTCGGCCGACACACTGGTTCGCCCCTTGTCGGTCAAGTGAACACCCTTGCGGCAAACCCTAGTCCAACCACCCCGCGCCGACTTGGCGAACTCCCCCAAGGTTCCGCGAACGCTAAGCCTAGCCCAAATTGACAAATCGCTAGCATCACCCCACATCAACCTGACCAGCCGCTGGGGATCATCCACAACCGAGACGGTTTGGAGACGGTGCAAATCCGCTGACTGCAATGTGAAGTGGCCCAGCGAGACCGTGAAATCGGCTTTAGGAACGCAGTAGTCGAAGGTTTCGCGGAACGGCAAGACCAGCCGATCGTGGTCTTGCCTGCGCTGGCCGACAAACAAGTGACAGGCATGGCTGGCTGCAGGAAAGAGGAGGCCCTGCAGATCACCAAAGTTGATGATCCGAAGCGGCTGATACCGCCACATGAGGCGGGTGACGAACTTCACGCTGGTGTCGCCCAGTAACTGCCCGACCGGAAGGAGTAGGCAGGCTTGACCGCCATTCTCCAGGAACTCCAAGGCGCGAAGCGCATAGGCTCCAGCGATCTGCCGCCTTGTGACCGGGGCGCCGCTGCTGTCGGCCCAAGCATCCGCCGTGGTCTGTTCGTCTCCTGCGGGTTCGCGCCATGGTGGATTGGAAATGACCAGGGAGAAGCACCTCCCCGCGAACGAATGATCATCCTTGAAGAAGTCGCCAGCTTCCGGCCCCACGGCCAAGTTTGAACCCTTAAGGGTTGGGAGCTTGGCCGCATCGCGTTCTTGAGCTTGAATGATGTCGGCCGGTTTAAGCCCTTCAAAGATGGAAAGGTAGAGACTGAACGCCGTAACGCGGCAAGCCATTGGGTTCGTGTCACCGCCGAATATGGTTCGCTGCAGAAGTTCGCACCGCTCAGCGAAGGTGAGCCGCTGGCCCTGCTGCTGCTCCGATAGGGCGATCAGCCGCCTGTAAGCAGTGGTGAGGAGAATGCCGGACCCACATGCCCCGTCGAAAATGGTCTCCGCTAGCGGATTCTCCGAGTGCTCAAACGCTTGGTCCACCGCCAGAGCTGCCAGATGCCTAGGCGTGTAGAAGGCTCCTTGCTTGGTTTGCTCCTTCGGCGATAGAAACATCTCGTATAAGCCCGACAGGAGCTCAACCGGGATATGGCTAAAGTCGTAGTTCCAAAAGTCCTCCTGGCCCGTTTGCATGTCCGTGCGGCGCAGGAATTGGCTCAGGAGATCGTATCCGAGCGGGGTGAGGAGGCGCCACGGATCAAGACTGTCGCCCGCGAGGAAGTCCCCGTTGAAGTCCGACCGAAGCGATTCAATGAGCCTCTGGACGCCTTGTCGGTCCTCGCCGCCGACCATATCGAGCAGTGGTCTCACATCGCGTCTGCTGCGATAAGTCTTGCCAACAATTCCGCGATGTTCGAGATAGGAGACGAAGAGAATCTCCCCCATGAGCAATTCGGCTAGCTTCTTGCGCTGCGGCTCTTCTCCGCCCCCATCGAAGCCTACCTGAGTCAGTCTCTGGACGGCCTTGGAAATGTTGTCGAGCAGCTTGTGATCAACGCGGGCTTCCCTGTCGAACCAATCCGGAAGACGTGTCGTCAGCCTGGCCGACTGGACATCAGATGCGGAAAACGGCCCGTCTCGCCGAACTTCCTCTAATCGCAGCGAGTGCTCGGACTCGGTTGATTCCAGCTTCCGAGCAGGGAGCGCGACTGCCCGCTCGCCCCGCACATGGAGCACTATAGTGGCTAGATTCTGGTTCCAGATTCGCTTGCGAACCTCATCCAAAGCATGCACCCGCACACCACTGTTGGCGTCGTCATCAAGAAACACGATGGTCGGGACACCTTCCACGTCGAATACAGCCCGAGCTCGCACGGTCCCATCGCCCTGCAGCAGGGCGTGGATTTCCAGCGCGTAAGGGTGTGTAGGGGGAACCACCTCGCCGCGGCGATGCAAAAACTCCGGCTGGTCTGAATAGCCAAGCCCCTCAAGCCAGCTTTCGACCTGTACAGCGCTCACTTGGACACCCTTCGCGCCCGGCAACCCATCCGGCGCTCCAAAACAATTATGTTCATAAATACAGTATTGTATTCATATACATGAAAATTGGAACCCCCATTGCGGGCAATCGCTTTGAGGTCATCCGGCTTCACTCTGGATACTCATCCCAATCCGACTTCGAGATGGTGTAGTGGTCCGGCGCACTTTAGCACCCCCCACAACAGACTGTCGTTAGCCGATGGCGCACAGCGTCTAAACGATCTCGTCAGCACACTTCTGGCAATTTCGAACAGTGCAGGGACTGGCACCATCAAGCTGGTCACCCGATTCAGCCAAGGATTCCATGAAAAACCCCGATTCAAAGCGAGGGCGGGACGCCCTTGGTTCGGGATCCCGCCCAAAACGAGCGTCCACCTCGGATCGAGGGCATCTTGCCCTCGGACGGCGCGAAGCGCCGGTGCATTGCGCGATCAGTTTCCCGCACGGAGACGCTTATTCCCCGCACGTCACCCGGCGGGCCGGGGTGGGAGCTGGCTTGAGACAAGTAGAATCCCGTCAAGCCAAAAGGGAGCAGGGCAGGATGCCACTCACCACGGACTGCATATGGCTTATCACCGGCATCCCCGGTTCTGGGAAGACCTCGGTTTCCAAGGCGCTTGCCGAAAGGCTCCCCCGATCGGCACACATTGAGGTTGATCGGGTGCGGGAGATGGTTGTGGGCGGATACGTCGCCCCCGGCCAAGAGCCTCTGGCCGAGTCAAACGCCCAGTTGGAGCTTGGGGCGCGGAATGCGGCGCTGCTTTCCGATTCCCTTATGACCAAGGGGTTCACGCCGGTCGTTGACGATGTCATTCTGCGGCTACAGCTAACGCAGTACCGGAAAACCCTCTCGCGCTGGCCGCTCCGGTTGGTAGTGCTGGCACCCACCATTGAAGTGGCCCTAGAGCGGGATCAGCAGCGGGTGGAGAAGCATGTCGCGGCGAGATTCTCCTATCTGGACGAAGAACTCCGCGCACAGATGCGGGGGCTGGGGTTTTGGCTGGACACGTCGGCGATGGACATCGCTGAGACAGTTGAAAGCATCATTCAGCAGACGGAGGAAGCGTTGCTGGGCAGTGCCCCTTGAACTGCGCCAGGTGATGGCGCCGAAAGGCTTCGCAAAATCAATCGACACCAAAACCTTGGGTTTCGTGGTATTGCCCCAAGCCGAAGCCGGACTCGGCCAACGCCTTGCGCATATCAGCCAAGTTGTTCTGCTTCGCCACCGAAGCGCCTCCATGCCCATCGCGCCGCACAACGCTGATGGCCTCAGGCTCATCGAGGCAATCCAACAACAACGGCGAATGTGTCGTGACCACAAACTGTGTGTTGCGGCTTGCACTCCGCAAGTGGTCAACAAGGCCGGAAAGAGCGGTTGGATGAACGCCGTTCTCCGGTTCCTCAATGCCAATCAATCCAGCCCTCGGCTCGGAAAACAGCGCGGTGGCCAGCGCCAGCATCCGCAACGTGCCACTTGAGGCCGCTAGCTGAGGCACCGGAAAATCAAGGTTCGGATCGCTCAAGACAAGGTGGAAGCGGCCGCCGAATTCGCGGGTCTCAATGCTTGAGGGAACGCCAAGAACGTCCCCTGTGGCCTGGACGATTCTCTCCAGAACTTCGGGTGACGAATTGGTCAGGTTGTGAAGGGTCTCAGCGAGATTCCGCCCATAAGGGTCGAAGCTGTTTGAGCTCAGTCCCGCCCCATCTTGCCGAAGAAGGAAAGGGTTACGGCCCAGAATCCCCCAATGGTTGATGAACTCTGCGACTTGGCGGGCGGGAAACGACGCATCCACCGACGCCGCCGCCAGGGCGCACCCAGTGGGCTCGACCTCTAGCGAAACACGCTCAAGCGTTTCGCCCGACCGCCACCAGCCAACGCCCTTGTTAGCCTCCAGTAACGTGACCGGGGGTTCGGTCTCTCGTGACTGGACGACTTGTTCAGCCACATGGAAGCCATATTTCTCGCGAACCAGCAATACAGTCCATTCAAAAGCAGCGTCCCCGTCCTGAATGCGGGCACCCAGCCGGATGTCGCTTGCCGCCTTCCCCTTCCAGCCCAATAGCCCGATCCCACCCCGCGCTGACACAGCAGCTTTGAAATCCCGTGCCTCGACGCCGTCTTGAAGAAACCGAAGAACATCAAGGATCGTACTCTTTCCTGTGGCGTTTCCTCCGATGAAGACATCAAGACCTCCCAACTCAATGGTTTCGTCACGGATGCATCTGTACCGCTCAACGATGATCCGGTTTAGTTTCACCTCAGACGCGCGTTGTGAGGGATACGGCGCTTCAATGTGAGGTGAACGGCAAAAGCCTTGCGGTCCTTGAGCGATACCCGCTTGAAGTCGTGCAGCGCTGATTCCGCGTCGGCAATCAGCTGATCCACCTTGGACTTTTGCCACCGTCCCCCAGCTTCATAGTCGGCCTCGTGACGTGCAAACTGAGCCCGCGCAAACTCCCCTGCGAAGTTCCGGACTTCAACCGGGAAATGGCGAACCAATGGCAATTGGCATCTTGCGGCGGCCCCCCCATGCTCCAGCGCTCGATATGCCTGTCGCCACGCAACTTCACTGCGCCTAGCCCCGACCGCGCCCACCATGGAGTCGGCGCAGCATCGCGCCAAACAGTGAAACAAGGCGTAGTAGGTGGTGCTGACCGCCCGTCGCAGGTTCGACTGCCGCGGCGCACCGCGCCCAGTGCTCAGCAAATCGCGGGCGGTCGCAATTAGGTCATCCGGCTTCATTCGGGATACTCGTCCCAATCCGACTTCGAGATGTAATAGACGATGGGATAGGCCGTGAAGCCCGCCTCCTCAAGGCGCGGGATGAGCAAGTGCGGCACTTCAAGCGTCTTCTTACCCAAATCCTCGCATTCGCCTCGATAAACAGCGTTTATTTTCAAGTAGTCGCCGTAGTCGTCGTCCCACAGGTCGCCGGCGTAGCGGGCCTGGACAAGGGCGAATTCGACGTGACCGAGCACCTCCTTAAGCACACCGTGAATGATGGCTTCGACCGTTTCGATCTGTTGTTCCGTTAGCTCCTGCACGTCGTCTCCCGCGGACGACTCCGCTTTCTGTTGGGGAAACTGTAGCAGCCCCGCAACCCGCTGTCTTGAGCCAATGGCGCACAGGGTGTGAGCGATGTCGTCGGCGCGTTAGGAGCAGTTTCCGACAGGACGAGCACTTGCCCATCATAAGGCTAGCCACCCCGTTTTTGGGCCGAGGTTCCAATGGGACGAGTAATTCCGCGTCAAGCCAAAATGAGAGCGGGGCAAGAAATGCACATGGCATTTCACCGGCTGCCCACGATTGTTGTGGCTTTGCCCCCCAACAGCCATCCCGGTCATAATGGACGGGTCAGCCGCTGGGAGTGGCGGCTTGGCGTAGCTCATGCCGTACTTGCAGCCGTGACCTCTTGAACTGCGCAAGCGTCTGAGCGGCGACGTCGAGGTTGTATCAAGGAAGTCACGATAAGTGATGATTGCCCCACTACAACGCGCTCACATGCATAAGTGCTGGGCGAACAAAGTTCACGAGGGCATGGGTGACTGTTCCAGCCGGTGAACCGGTTTACGAACTTGGCGCCAGCAATTGTACTGGGCGCGGGTTGCGTTGGACCGAAGAGCAACTGAACGAAGCCATGGCACCGATGGCAACTGTCCTGTTCGACGATGAGGGAAAAGCAAACATCCGCGAGATTCTCGGAGCCGTTGCCGACACCGAGTTCGCCCAGGAGGGGTTGCAGCGGCTGCTTGAGCACACGCCAGCCATTGAAGATTGGCGGATCGGAGAAGCCATCGCTGAGACCTATCTCACCGACCACCGGGCTTGCCGGTTCCCTTGGCCGGACGGTCGAGACGAGCGCAAACGAGGTTCCAGCCTACCGGGCGCCGACCTTGTCGGTTTCGCTGCCGACGCCAACGGCCACCGCATGGCATTCGGCGAGGTGAAAACCTCAAGCGATCAAAACCATCCGCCTAGCACCATGTACGGACCCACTGGATTAAAGAAGCAGCTTGAGGATCTCCGCGACGATCAAGCCATCCGCAATACCCTTGTCGTCTATCTCACGCACCGTGCCCGCGGTGCCCCGTGGCGCGAGGAATTCGAGAACGCCGCAGCCCGCTACTTGGCCAATCCGACCGACTTTCTGCTCTTGGGGTTCCTTGTGCGTGACGTCCAGCCACACGAAGACGACCTGAAGGCGCGCACGGATGCCCTAGGCAGCCACTGTCCCACGGCCACCGAAATCGAATTGCTTGCGCTCTACCTCCCCACTGGCAGAATCGAGGGCATCGGGACCGCATTGGCGGCACAACTACCGGGGACCGCTCCGTGAACCTGTCCGATCCCATGCTGCAGGCCCTCAACGACCATTGGGCCATCGCCGCCATCGGTGCCGACGAACTTGCACGCGTGAACGCGAGCGTCAACGAGCGCCTCGCCCATCGCGCGGTCGGCAGACAGATCACTTTCTCGTTCGCGCAAGATGCAGACGACAACCTATTGCTGGAACGCGCAGCTCTTGCCTACGAACTAGCTGCCATTGAAGGTTTGGACGAACTCAGCCGACCGACCGGAGCTGACTCGTCTCTCCGCCAAAGGACCGTCGCCGCATCCTACGCCGCATTCGAGATCCGCCGCCTGTTGCCACTCCCCACCGATGCCCTCGACCGAATCTACTTCGTCCTGCAGATCTCCGCGACCGCCTACTGCGGCGACCGCTGGACCGACCTCCGCCGCTGGTTCAGTGACGAGCAAACTGACACCTCGACCCCTACCGTTGCCGAAGTTTCCTGGGACCGCCGTCTGCTCTATCGACTCTTCAACTGCTGGATCCGTCTGTTCCGCAAACACGGTTGGGACGATCTCGACCGCATCCGGGAGATCATCGCGGGACTCCGTGTGGACCAAGGCGCCTACGAGGACGAGCTGCTTGATCGCGCTTCCCCCGCCAGCCGCCCGATCGCGTTTCGCCTCATCGCCCTCTACAACTGGGCCAAGGCTACTGAGACTCTTGCCACTTACATGCTTCAAGGCGAACCCCCCGATCCATTCGGCACGTTCGACAAGCACTTCGACTCGGCGATCAAAGCTGCCGTCGCCTCCAGTGATGCGCAACTAGAAATGGTTGTTCGTTGGCTGCATGCTGCAGCTCGAATAATGGTGACCAACTCCCTTTGGTGGGCCGCCCGCGCCGTCAATTCGCGCGTATCCCAGTTCGTGCGCTCCCTAACCCAACGCGATCATCAAGCCATGTTTGAACTGCTCCCGCCGCAACGCGCAGCGCTTCTCGAACAAGGGCTCCTCGACCAAGCCAAGACGGCGATCGTAATCGACATGCCAACCTCTGGAGGCAAGACCCTTCTCGCCCAGTTCCGCATCCTCCAAGCCCTGAACCAATTTCAGTCCGAAGGGGGCTGGGTGGTGTACGTCGTCCCCACCCGAGCCCTGTCTGCCCAGATATGCAGACGACTAAGGCGTGACTTTGAACCAATCGGCGTACGTGTCGAGCAGCTTGCCGGCGCCATCGAAATCGATGCCTTTGAGGAAGAGCTCCTCACCGACGCTCAGGCCCCGTTCGACATCCTCGTGGCGACACCCGAGAAACTCTCACTCCTAGTTCGCAACCGGAAAGTTGATCGGCCTCTCGCCTTAGTGGTCATGGACGAAGCCCACAATCTAGAAGAGAAGAGCCGTGGTCTCAGGATAGAACTCCTCCTCGCAACCGTGAAGCGTGACTGCCCCCAAACGAACTTCCTGCTCCTCATGCCATTCGTGGAGGAGCCCGAAGCCATCGCCAGATGGTTGGCCCACGATGTCAACGCCGGACACGCCATCAGCCTAGGCACCTCACCGTGGAAACCCAACGAGCGCATTGTCGGGCTTTTCAGGGCAGTCGCTGACGACTCAGTGCGAGCCGGGTGGCGATTGGTGTTCGACACGCTCACCGCTACGGAGCGCGCAATGCCACTGCATGGCACCCACCGCGTAGGGGACGTCAGGCCCGTTGACGTCCCCAAGAGTCAGGTTCTCCAGAGCGGCAGGCAGACCGGGCTTGGCCTGCAAACCGCAGCGATCAGCGCCGCAATGTCCGGCCTCGGCACCAGCATTGCCGTTGCGAACAACATCCAGACCGTTTGGAAAATGGCACAGAAAGCCGCTTCCGCGCTACCAGACATGGATGTCCTACCTGATGACATCCGACTCGTCCAAGACTTCCTGCGCACAGAAATCAGTTCGGACTTCACGCTCATCGACCTACTCAAAAAGGGCGTCGGCGTTCACCACGCTGGGCTATCCGACGACGTCCGCGCACTCATGGAGTGGCTCGCCGAATCCGGCACACTCCGCATGCTCTGCGCCACATCCACAATCGCCCAAGGCATCGACTTTCCGGTCTCGTCGGTATTCCTGCAATCTCGGCGTGTACCCCAGCCAGGCCACTCTGTCGAAATGGCACCCCGAGAGTTTTGGAATCTCGCCGGGCGCGCGGGTCGCCTTGGCCATGACAGCATCGGCGTGGTTGGGCTCTGCCAAGGCTCCGATCGTGACGAGGCACTCGAATTCGTCAGCCGAAGCACCGGCGCACTGGTTTCCCGCTTGGTCGTTCTGCTCAATGAACTTGCTGCTGATGAGGGCATCGACCAACTATCTGAATGCATCTGGCAGGAGCAGTGGGATGACTTCCGTTGCTACGTCGCCCATCTCTGGGCGGAGAAAAAGAACCTTGACGCGGTGCTCACCGATGCGGACCAGCTCCTGCGCCACACCTACGGATACACTTCGCTGCGTAATGATCCGGCGCAACGAGACAAAGCCGACGCTCTTCTCAGCGCCACCCAAAGCTACGCTCAGAAGCTCGCCAACATGCCCGCCGGAACAGCAGAACTCGCGGATTCCACCGGATTCTCGCCCGAAGGAGTGCAACGGGCGATGCGGGAGCTAAGCACTCTGGAGACCAAGCTCAAGCCCGCCGACTGGACTGCAGATAGCCTTTTCAATGGTGGCGGCAGGATCGCTGATCTCTTTGGGATCATGCTGAAGGTACCCCAACTCAACAAGGCCTTAGAGGAAGTCGCAGGTCAAGGCACAACGCACACTCGCATTTCCGAAATAACCAGCGATTGGGTCAACGGCCACAGCATCCACGACATCGCACGTACCTATTTCCAGCGCGACAGCGAAGATACCAACACACGCGCATTGACAGACGCCTGCAAGGCCATCTATCGAACCATTACCAACAACGCCACATGGGGCATCTCTGCCCTGAGCCGCGTTTCCGGCATTGACTTCGACACACTCTCAGATGCAGAAAAACGCAGCATCAATACGCTCCCAGCAATGATTTACCACGGTGTGCGAACCGAAGACGCTGTGCTTATGCGCATGAACTCCGCCCCACGCACCATTTCAGAACGGCTTGGTGCTCTCTATCGTGACACCGTAAGCCCAAGTGACAACAACTACTCGGTCAGCCAGGCTCGCGACTTCCTGACCCACCTCCAGGACAGTGGCTGGGAAAGCGTACGACCGACTGGAGCACCGTTGTCCGGGAGTGGGTATCGGCGTGTATGGGAAGTGCTTTCAGGCGAAACTCGTGTGGCACCCGGCAGCCCAAGGTCGTGAAGCAGTCAGCGCCCTGCTATCGTACGTCCAAGCGCTTGACACACGGTGCTGAGGGGCACGCAAGCCCCATCAACTCCTCTTGATTGCCAGCGCGATCATTGCCGGCTAGGTGCCAGTGGAGATCGATTCCTAATTCCGTTTGCACCCTAACTGAGCTGCCAGTCAAAAAAACGAGCCCCAAGTCGGCTAGCAGCGGGCTGAGGACTTTCCGCGTAGTTATCCTGTCCGAGGCGGTAGTCGGACAAGCAAATCGTCTCCGGAACCATCCAGCCGTCCCCATTGTTCAGGTCGAGAAACGCTGCGATTCCCTGCGCTGCTTCACCATTCGCCGCCTTAATTTTTTTGTTCAGATCGAAGTGCGCGATTTGGGTGAGAATCGTATGCCGAAGTTGGGGTGGCTTGTCTCTATCGACGCGCCAGAACCCGCACGGATCCAATAGATGGCTCTGTCTGTTGAGCATCAAAACCGGCAAGTCGGTTTCGGAAAGCAAGTGCGCCAGGTCGTTGGTATCACAACCGTAGATCGCCCCCGCCATTGCGTCGAGAACAGCTCGCAATCGTGCGCGTTCCCCGGCCGCCACGGCAGCGAGTGAGTAGTCGGAATACTCCCATAGAGCAAAGGGCTGTGGCCAAAGACTCAATCGCGCCACAAGTTCAGCCATGGGTTTTTCGATCGACTCGGGATTCGGCAGCGCCATTTCAGACAACAAACCCCAGTTTAAGTGTGCTGTACCACCTCGCTGGCGAGTTACCCAGTCAAAGACAAACGAGTTGAGGAACGCCAAAGCGCTTACATCTATGTCATCGGGAGTTTTGTGGAGCACCGGCGCTGAATTTCCACACGGAAACGGAGGGAGAAGCCCACCAATGAAGGATCTAACGTCAGTGTCTCGGGAGACGTCCCGAAAACCTACCTTGAGATGAGGAACGCAGCGATGCTGATTCGCAGCATCAGATTGGGCCATCAAGTACTGCGGATTCCATACCAGACGATCGGTAGTAATGTAATCCCACTTAGCCCGAAGGCCCGTCCCGCTCAACCAACCTCGGGCACTGGGCATGAAGGGTTGAATCATGATCCCCTGATACAACGGCAAAGCCACATCCCCAATCCGATCCGCTGGGATCCAAGCGTCCGCCTCCCGCGACAGCACCACGCCCTCCGGCAAGTCCGCCCGAGGAATCGGCAGCGAATCATAGGGCGGCTGGGCGCACCGCACCCGCCAGTTAGTCCGCGCCACATCGCCAGGCTTCAGCAGATGCCCATGCACAAACTGCTTCTCCGCCTCACGCCGCTCAGGATCCGCACTGGTGTCGAACAGCCAGCCCTCCAGTTCCACGTCGGCGGGCACCGGCTTGTTCGGGTCGATGCCCATCTCTGCCCAGAGTTCGCCGATCGGGCGCCAGTCGCCTTTCAGCCAGCGGCTGTATTCGTCGGGCCGGTAGCCCTTGGCCTCCCACTGCGGGCGGGGCGGGAACAGGTGGGAGTCGTTGGTCATGTCGAATTCCCGCGTGTACTTGATGCCCCACCCGTCCGGCCCGTCGTCGCCCAGCAGCACCGAGTTGGCGTAGATCTTCTCCAATATCTCCAAGTCCCGCTGGCTTTGAATCTCCAGAATCGCCCGGCTCTTGGGGCTGAAGCGCACCACCTGAGCCTGGCCGTAATGGGTGGTCACTTCCTCCGCCCGCTCCCAATCCTCCAAGTCGCGGCGCATAAAGGCGGTGCGGATGGCGTCGGTGGTGCCACCCTTCTGGATGACCACGGGGTTGAACTTGTAGCTCCGGTGAATTGGGAAGATGGCCAAGCGGTTCTCGATCCCAAACAGCCACTCCCACTGGCAGTGCTCCAGGAAAAGCGTGCGCAGCGCCCCCGTGCCGTGGTCGGAGTAGAGCCCGGACGGGACCACAAAGCCCAGCCGCCCACCTTCGCGAAGCAGCCCGTGGGCGCCTTCCATGAACAGCTTGTATAGGTTGAGGTCTGCCGAGCCTTGGTGCCGAAAGGGGTGCTGGGCATCGGCAAAGCCTCGGGAGTGGCTGCGGGCTTCCCGCCACAGGTGGTGCAAGATGAAGTTCTGCTTGCCGCGGGCGATGGTGAAGCGGCTTGCGGGCTTGGCGTTGTCGTCCGGGTCGCCGAAGGGGCTGGCGGCATGGCTCATGAAGTTGGATTGGGCACGGAAGCGGGCGTTGTAGTCCAGCCAATCGCGCTCGATGGCGGCATCGCCCTGAAAGTAACCACGCTGGCGCCGCAGGGCCTCCTGCTTGCCGTAGGAACGGTAGAGTGGGTCGATGTTGGAGAAGAACTCCTTAGACACCGGCTTGGCGATGTCCCAAGGCGGATTGCCCAACACGGCGTCAAAGCCCGCGCCCGATTCCCGAAACACGTCCGGAAACTCCAGTTCCCAATGGAAGAAGCGCTCCCGCGCCGCCACTTCGGCCGCCACCTTTCGGGTGTCCGGCGAGGGGTTTGTGAAGGCCGACGGCAATGGCGCGTTCTCGATCTCGTCGATGGGCCAAAACCAGCAGGCGCACCAGAGGTCCATCGCGTCCTTCAACGCCCGCCAAGCTTCGGAGCCCAGGAAATCGCGCCGATAGGCTTCGCTGCGCCGCTTGGCATCCTGAACGGGCATGGCGTGCATGGCGGTCAGCGCTTGCAGCGCACCATGATGGGCCTGCACGATGTGCGCTTGCAGGTCGCCCGCGAAGAGGTCCGGGCCGTGCAGCGCCAGTTGAAGGTGTGGTTTGAGCTGCTTCTCAACGAAAGCCTTGAGCTTTTGGGTGCGCTCGTTCTTCTTAAAGTGCTCCCCGTTGCCGTGGTTGCGGTCGCCGCCGTCCCGGTTCTTCCACGCCATCGCCGGATAGTGCTGGAACTGGTCGAACCAAGTGCCAATGAGGGCGTTGCCGCACTTGATCTTGTGATCGAGGAAGCCGAACGGCAGTTCCCGGTCCATGGTCTCTATCCATAGCGAGAGGCGGCAAAGCTCGACGGACAAAGGGTCCACGTCCACCGCGAAGATGCAGCGCTCCACCACATAGCGGCGCAGCCGGGCGCGCAGGCGCGGCTCGAAGTCGTCATCGTCGGGTGGGCAGGGGATCAACTCATCGCCCGGACGCTCGATGGCGCCCGCGTCTTCATCGCCCTCGCCGATGCCCAACAGGCGCACGAGGGCGCGTTGGCCGTCCTCCTGAATGCGTTTGTGATGCAGCAGTGAGGCGTAGAGGGCATCGGTCAGAAAGCGCAGCGCCGCCAAGGGGAACGTGCCGGAGCCGCAGGCGGGGTCGCACACCTTCAGATCTAGGATGGCTTCGGGCGTTTTGGGCGTCCAAGCCGACGGTGGCGCGTTGCGGTCGGGCTCGCCCTTGCGGTCGGTGGGCGGATCGTAGGCCAATGGGCGCAAGGTGCGCTGCATGGTGGGCACCGCGAGGCCGGGGCGGGTGTGGAAGGTGCCCTTGCCTTTACGGGTGCCGCCCCAACGCACCAAGTACCACTCGCCGGGCAGCACCGTGCGGGCAAGAAGCTGGCGCGCCTTGTTCCCCACTTGGTGGTCGAAGGCCAGACGGCGTTCCGGTGAGGGCTTGCCGCGAGGCTTGCTCATCATGCCCGCCGCCAGCACCGCCCGGCGCGCCCAGGATTCCGTGCGGTCGCTGACTTCCTGCCGTAGATCGATGACGTACTCGCTGGCGGGTTCGCGCACCTGTCCAGCAGGCTCCGCTTCCGGTTCGGGGTGAGGCTCGGCCGCGGCGAGAAGATCATCGCTTGGCGCGGGCACCGTTTCATTCGCAGTCTCCCCCGCCTCCTCAACCTCGCCAGCCGGCTTGTCCTTGAGGGATCGGAACAGCGCCTTGAGGGCTTTGTCGTCCATGTCCTCAAGGCGCGACAAAGGCAGGGCGGGCTGGTCGCCCACCGAAAGGAACACCACCGCGTCGTCGTCCGGGGCGGTCTTCAACTCGTAGTCCAGCAGGCCCTCATAGAGGATGCCGATGTATTCCGTGGAGAGGTCGGAGAAATCGACCGGCGCGGCCACCCAGGAGACGGCCCTGCCCTGACGGATGCGCATGCGGGTGCGGGTCAGCAGTTGAAGCAGCTCATGGACTTGGGCATCAGACAGCAGTTCCGCCTCAAAACAGCCGTTCTCGAACACCCAGAGGGCTTGGCTGAGGCCCGCTGCGTCGCGGCTACCCGGCGCAA
Source organism: Gammaproteobacteria bacterium (assembly GCA_028820495.1). Taxonomy (GTDB): domain Bacteria; phylum Pseudomonadota; class Gammaproteobacteria; order Pseudomonadales; family Azotimanducaceae; genus Azophilus. Next base: position 11,281 of record JAPPIX010000186.1, on the reverse strand, counting down.
ACAGCTCGCCGCCGTATTCGGGCACCGGCAGTTCGGGATGATGGGAGCCTTCATGGACCAAGCGGAACAGGCTCAGAATTCGCGGCCAACCGCTGTGGTCCCTCGCCACCCGTCCCGGATTGCGCAAGGCATCGCGTTCCAAGCGCTCCAGCAGGCCGTTCAGGCCGTAGCTGTCCTGATAGATGGGGTTGTCGCGCGGCAACAGGTCTCGGGCTTCGGCGAACAGGATCACCACCAGCCGCATCGCCACCCGGCAGGCGGCGTGGTAGATGTCCTCGGGGGCCGCGTTGGGGCAGTGGGTCTTCAGCGGTTCGCCGTGCCCGCCGATCAGAATCTCCACCGCTTCGCGCACCCGCTCGCCGAGCACTTCGGAGAGTTCGGCCTGACCCTTGCGGGTGTCGCGCACCGCCTTGAGCAGCGGCGGAGCGGCGTCTTCGCCTTCGGGCATCCAGAGTTCGGGCCGCAACAGTGTGCGCAGGGCGGTCACTTGGGGGGACAGGCCACCCTCTTCGAACCACAGGTCCAGGTCCCAGTCGCACCAGGCATCGAAGTCGAGGCCTGCAAACAGCAGCCGCCACTGGCGGCCGTTGGTCACCAGCGCCAAGTGTCCCTTCCCCGCCCGCAGCCAGCCCAAGGCTTGGCTCACCACCCGCCTGCCGTGTCCGATGCCGATGCGTTTGCCGACATCGAAGAACACCGGCAGTTGGGCGCCGTGCGGGCCTGTCCAGAGTTGACGCGGCCTGACCATCTCCCCAGTGACAGCTCGGCGTCCGAAGGACGCGGGCACTTGGCTGCCCCGCCGCCATTGGCCGAGGCTGGCATCGAAGCCGCAAACACGCTCCAGCACGAAAGCGGCAAAGCCCGGCGCATCGCCCTGCCCGTTCAGAACCTCTCCGCCCAGCTTGCGCAGGCGGCGCTCGGTGAATTCGTCTAGGGGCGGCAGGCTGGGCTCGACCACTTGGGCCAAGCGGGCAGTGTCAAGCAGCAGGCCGCCATGGCGCAGGCGATCCCAGCCGGGGAGGTCGGCGGTCATGGCCGTTCAGGCGGCTTGCTGCTGATCGTCCGCATTGAGGCGCCGATGGGCTACCGGATCGAAAAGACGCGCCGAGACAACTTCCCGCCAAGGAACGATCACCTGAAAGTCATCAAATGCCAAGTGCTGCGGACTTTCTGGATCATTCAAAATGCTCTGGATGGCAGGTCCGTAGATTCTAGTGATGCGCAGTTCCGCCGTGTCTTTGTGGCGGTGCCCGCTCATCATTGGAACAAGCGCTATGTCAGCGTGGTCGCGGACTGGAACACCGATACTCTTGGCGATTCCAATGTAGGACTTGCCGCTTCGCAGGGAGAGTTCAACCAACATGCCGCGCTCTATGGAGTCAGTCACCATCAATTCAATGAGGTTGCCGTCCTCCCTAGCCACTCGAATCAGAGCTGCTGCTCTTTTGCTGGAACGGTTCAGCATTATGGGCGCGATCATGCCCAAAGCGACCGCCAAGGCTGATGTGCCGGAGTAGTCAAAAGGGAAAAGTGCTTGCCAAGCCGCCTCAACTTGAGGAAGTGCGCCGCTAAAAGCAAACAACAAAGCCCGGGCAATGGCGAAAAGGACGATGCCGACCACAGCGGACCGTAGAACGACATCGTAGCCACTGGTCCGCTGCATCCTGTAGCAAGTACCCCAGTAGCGCGTTAGGAACCAGTAACCGCCAAGAGCTGGCACCAGCAACAAACCCAATCCCATGAGGAACCTGCAAAGCGAATGATCTCTTCTATGCGGTAGGAGCTAGGCAGTCAGCGTTGTGATCGCTCCTTGAAAAGGAGTTCGTCCCCGTGTTCCGCCAACCACTTGATTTTCTTGCGCCAAACCGGACTACGGGCCACATCCTCCCCAGTGATGTATGGACGGCCTTGACTGTCGAACCGCACAGCGGGCCCGTACTCCTGCTCAGTGCGGTCGTTTCGTCCGTTGCCCATGAATCTGCCCACTCCAGCCCTAATGAGGGAATAGTAGCGTCTATGCAACAACATTCAAGCAAACAATTCAGCAAGAGTCACGGTAGCCGCACCTCCACCGTGACTGGAAAGACCTGAACTTCGCCCGCCAAGGCGTAGCGGGCCGGGAGCAGGTGGTCGAGGATGCGTTCGCGTTCCCGGCGCAATTGACCGCGGATGTCCTCGTAGTGGTGGCGGCGGCGTTCGATCTCGCGCTGCTTCTCCTCGATGGAGCGGTCGATTCCGGTGAGCTGTTCGTCTCCGTCGAACAGGGCGCCTTGAGCCCGTTGGAACTTGAGTTGCTCAATCTCCCGCTCCAGCCGCGCTGACGTGGTTTGCTCGATGAGAGCGGACACCTCTCCTTGGCGTTCCCGGTAGCGCTCATCCTCGGTGGCACGGGCGGCTTGGCCGTCGGTTTGAAGCTGCTGGCGAAGAGTTTGGGTCAACGCCTCCCGATGTCCTTTCAAGACAGCCTTGAGGCCGGATTCCACGTCTTCGAGCAGTTCGTTGGCCAATGTGGTATCCGTCGGCGAACGGGCATCGCGCCCGCCGCGCAGGCGGTAGGCGGGAACGTGCGGCAGCGGCTCGCCCAGTTCGCCATCACGGACGGACAGTGCCAAGGTGCGCACCCAACGATGGAAGGTCTCCCGCAGGCGGTTGACCGCCAGTTCCTCCACGCTGAGCAGCACCATGGCGTCGGCACCCGAAGGCACGCCGCCCCGGCGCACCGTCCAGCGGGACGCCTTTTCGGCGGTTTCACCCCCGGGGTAACGGCGGCGAGAGAGCACGGTCAGCGCTCGCTGCATCATTGGATGGGCGAGGTGCATCAGCAGGGCATCCCGGCGGGGCGAAAACACCGACAGCTCCCCTAAGCGCTCAATGAAAGGCTCCGGGCTGAAGGCGAGCAGCGGCACCGGACCTTTGACCCCGTTGGGGGCGTCCCGACGCACCGAGTCGTCGATCACTTTGCGCCACTGCGGCAGGTCTGGCCTGATGATGCGGTAGGTGGCCCGTTCCTCAGTGACCTTGAGTTGGGGGCGTCCAGCGGGAATGGCCATGGCGGATTCCAGCGTTTCGCCAAATGCGCCGGGATCCAAGTCGATCTCGGCGGCAAGCGCCTCAAGCGTCGAGTCGTGACCGCTGCCATCGTCGATCGCCATACGGTCGTCGGCGTCGATCGCGGCGCGGCCTTGGTTGGCGTCGAGATGCGCATCAAGCGTCTGGCGCACCGTGGCGGCGTCCTCACCTTCAATCAAGCGCTGATGGGCAGCGCGGTCAAAGACCTCGTTCACTGAACCCAAGTCTTCCCGGATTTCATCGGCTTTGTGGATGACGTGGGCAAGGAATTGCAGGTCGGCATCCGCTTCGCTGACGAAGTGATGCACCGTCACGTCCCGGGCTTGGCCGTAGCGGTCCAAGCGGCCATTGCGCTGCTCCAGCCGGGAAGGATTCCAAGGGCAGTCGTAGTGCAGCAGGTAACGGGCGGTGCGGTGCAGGTTGAGGCCTTCGGATGCGGCGTCGGTGGCCACCAGGATGCGCACCGGAGCGCTGGGGTCGTTGAAGGCCGCTTTAACGTGGCTTCGTTCCACATCGCCCATGCCCTCGGCGGAACCACTGCCATAGAGCGTCAGTATCCGTTCCTCTGCAAAGCACTCGCGCAGGCGGCGGGCCAGATAGTCCAAGGTGGTCTTGTACTCCGTGAACACGATCAAGCGTTCATCTTCGCGGAATTCGTCGCCCTCAAGCAGGGTGCGCTTGATAAGGGCGAGCAGCGCATCAAAGCGGGCATCGGCCCTGGGCGTCTGCGCCACGGTGGGCGTTTGGTCATCAAGGTCGAAGCCGAGATCGTCCAAGGCCCTTTGCAGAGCCGCCATCGGTGCGGCCAAGTCCGTGGCAAGCGCCTTCAGCCAAGCGCCGGCCACCGTGGCGGCGGTGGCTTCGCGCTGGGCGGCTTCCCGGTCATCGCCGGTCTCCTGCCGCACGGCGCGTTGTGCGGCAATCACCTCGGTTTCGGTGGCGACGCCTTCTTCTCTCAAGCCCTGTTGAGCGCGGCGCCAGGATTCGGCGAACGCGGTGGGGCAAGACAGCAAGCGTTTGCCGAGAATCTCAACGGCGAAGGCACCAGCACGGCGATGCGAGCGGCTTCTATCGGCAATCAACGTCCGCACCGTGCGTCGAAACTCGGCAAACGCCGCAGTCAGTGCCGCTTCCCGTGAATCTGGTGCCAGCATTAATCCTTCCGGTGCTCGCCGTGTGCAAAAGCGCTTCTGGCCGATGCCGTTGATGTCGCGCTTGAGCCGTCGCACCACCACGTCCCGCACCCGGCGGCGGGTGGCTGGAGTCAGTTCGTTGCTGCGGGTGAAGCGCACCGGGTCCAGCATTTCCAGCAGGCCGGTGAACGATCGGGTGTGGCCGTTGTGGGGCGTGGCGGAAAGGAACAGCTTGTGCTCGAACAGGGGGGCGATGATGCGCAGCATATGGCAGAGCTCGCTGTCATCGCCAAAGGGAGAAGGCATGAGGTTGTGGCACTCATCGACGATCAGGAAGTCCCAAGGCAGGCGCGGGGGGCCGGGCGGGGGGGGGGGCGCCGGGGGGGACGACGACAGCAACGACCGGGGGGGGGA
>JAPPIX010000186.1:0-6655 GCA_028820495.1 Gammaproteobacteria bacterium | reverse complement strand
TTGGTCATTTTTTGCAATTGCTCGGTGTAATCCCATTTGGGTTTTGTCTTGTTGTTGTGCCACTAATCTAATATATTCACGGCCCAAGGCCGGGGCGGCGAGCCTTCCGGAGTGCGGCTCGCCGCGAGGAACTGCTCCAGAACGTCCGGCTGGCGCAAGTAGTGGTAGGAGGCGACCACATGGTTGTGCGAACGCCAAGGGTTGGCGTCCAACCCCAAGCGGCGGCGCAGGCGCTCGGTGCGCTGCCGGTCCACAATCTCGAACCGGAGTGAGAACTTATCCGTCAATTCCTCCTGCCATTGCAGGCGCAGGGACGCTGGAGTGAGCACCATCACACGCTGAATGCGGCGTCGAAGCAGCAGTTCGGTGAGCACCAAGCCTGCCTCGACCGTCTTGCCCAAACCCACATCGTCGGCAATCAGCAAACTGATCCGGGGCATGCGCAGCGCCTTGAGAAGGGGTGCGAGCTGATAGTCCTCCACGCTGACGCCGCCGTGGAACGGGCTCGCGACGGGCTGGCGCTGCAAGGGGCCATCGCCATCTGGATCCAAGTAGGGGGACAGCGCCGTCCAGCGGGCGGCTCTGAGCAACGCGTCAAAGTCGTCCGGCGACATGGGCTCCGCATCGAACACATCGGGCAGGGCGTTGGGTTCCAGCAGGCTGCGTTGCGGCTCCAGTTCCCAAATCAGGCGCTCTTCGCTGGGCGCCGAATCGTCCTTGTATTCGATATTCACCATGTGCAGGCGGCCAGCGTCGCCATCGAATGGGTGGACGGCGGCAATCAGGCCACGGCGATTGCGCACGGTGGCGAGCATGCCAGTGCGGGGCACGGCTGCCTCAGTGGGTGTGTGGGTGGCCAGACGAACAACTCTATGGGGGTTGTGGGCAAGCTATCGAAATCCGCTCTTTTCGACAAGGCGCTTCGCCTTCGGCGAAGCGTTCGAGTTGCTCCGCAACTCGGGGCAACCGTCCTTCCCAATACTTCCAACAGGCGAGAGAGTGAACTCGAGTTTAGGGCCATTTGCAGCCTTGTGTTCCGCTAACAACCTCCTGCAACATCGCCCGCATGATCGAGAATTTGGAAACCCTCATCACGCTGTCGCGCACCGGCACCATGATGGAGGCCAGCACGGTGCTCAAGATCACCCAATCGGCGGTGAGCAAGCGCATCGCGGCCTTGGAGCGCTACTACGGCCGTCCGCTGATCGAGCGCCATGGGCGGCGGGTGGTGCTGACCCACCAAGGCACCCGCCTAGTGGAAAAGGTGGCGCCCTTGGTCAGCGAACTGCGCAGCGTCTTTCTCGAGGACCATGTCCAGCGCGGCGGCAAGATCATCCTCGGCGTCTCCGAAGCCATCTTGGCCAGTTGGGGGCCAGGCCTGTTTGCCGAAGTGCGCCGGGAGCTGCCGGAAGTGGAGTTCAGCTTTCACGCCCAACGCTCCCCGGTGGTGCTCGACCGGCTGCGCACCGGGGAGTACATGGTGGGCATCTGCACCGGCTACTCGGATGCGGAGACGGACCTGCAGAGCGAAGTGATTCGCTTGGAGCCGATGGTGATCATTCCAGCGGCGCTAGAGCCCATCGACTACCGTCCGGGCGAACCCCTGGAGGTGCTCACCATCGAATCCCGCTCCGGCGCCTGGGCCTCCATCGAGGACGACATGCGCCGGCTGCGGCTGCACCGCAAGGAGTCCTTGGAGTCCTTCTTCTCGGTGGCGCAGATGGCCTTGGCGGGGTTTGGCCACGGCTTGGTGCCGATCGGCGTGGCCCGCACCCTGGGCGCGCCCGCCGGCCAGTTGATCCGCCTAGACGGTCAAGGACTCAACCGCCCGGTGCGCTTCGTGGCGCGCAAATCCATGTTCTCAAGGCCCTTGGTGCAGCGCTTCTACAGGGCCGTCTCCCTTGGTGCCAGTCAGCTCGATTGACGCGCCAACCTTCGGTTGGCGTTCGAGTTTGGCTGGCGCCAAACTCGGCGCATTGTCTGATAGAGCCAACTGGGTCTCGGTTGGCGTTGGAGATTGGCTAGCGCCAATCTCTACGAAGTCGGGTTAGCTTCGCTTGCGACCGGCTAGCGCCAAACTCGGTACATGGCCGACGGGGCTAGCTGACCCACCCCGCCAGTGCCTGCACCCAATCCGGGGAGGCGTTCAGGCAGGGGATGAGCGTCAGGCTCTCGCCCCCGGCCTGCTGGAAGATATCGCGGCCTTGCATGCCGATCTCCTCTAGGGTCTCCAAGTTGTCGGCGACGAAGGAAGGGCAGTACACGGCAAGCCGATGGACGCCGCGCCTCGGCAGGTCGGCCAGCACTTGGTCGGTGTAGGGCGTTAGCCAAGGCAGGCGTCCCAGCCGGGACTGGAAGCTCACCGTCACCCGTTCCGCAGCCAAGCCCATTCGGGCGGTCAGCGCCTTGGCGGTGGCATAGCACTGATGGCGGTAGCAGGTGGCGTGCGCTGCCGAGGCTCGCTCGCAGCAGTCCGGGCTGGCCAAGCAGTGGGCGCCGGTCGGGTCGGCTTGGGTGATGTGCCGCTCGGGCAGCCCGTGGTAGCTCAGCAGCAGGTGGTCCCAATCGGCGGGCAGGTGGCGCTCGATCAGGTCCGCCTGACAATCGATGTAGTCCTCGCGATCATAGAACGGCGGCAGCACCTCCAGCTTCATGTGGGGGGGCAAGTGCCTGCGCACCGCCTCGATGGCTGTGGTCCGCGTGGAGTCGGCGTGCTGCGGGAAAAGCGGCACCAGCAGCAGCTCCGCGCAGCCGCTGGCCGCAAGCGGTTGCACGGCCCCGGCGATGCTTGGTTCGCCGTAGCGCATGGCCACCGCGCAAGGCACTTCAATGCGCTCGCCAAGCGCTGCGCCCAAGGCTTCGGTGTGCTGCAGCAGGGGTGAACCTTGGGCGGCACCATCTTCGCCCCAAATCGAAGCGTAGGCGGCGGCGCTTCGACGGGGCCGGAACGGCAGGATGAAGCCGCTCACAAGCAACCGCCGTGCGGGCCAGGGCAGGTTAAGCACGTGCGGGTCCATGAGAAACTCGTCGAGATAGCGGCGCACGTCCCGCACCGAAGGGGATCGGGGCGTGCCGAGATTGACCAGCAACAGGGCGCGGCTCATGGCTCCCGCTCCCGTGAAACAAACTTCCAACCCCATAGTGGAAAGCGCATGCCAACGCCCCAATCGAGGGCGGGACGCCCTCGCTCCGGGATCTCGCTTGGAACCGGCGTTCCGTGTCGGATCGAGGGCGTACCGTTCTGAGGCAAGCTGAAGGCTCCTGAAACTGAATTGGCGCTTGAATTTGTGCCCGAATCTGTGATGGTATCCGCCGCCCTCCGAATTGTCATGGATGTGCGCCGCCTTGGCCGATCCCATCGTCATCATCGACTACGACGCCGGCAATCTGCGCAGCGTGCAGCGAGCCTGCGCGGAGGTTGGCGCCGATGCCGTCATCAGCAACGATCCGGTCCGGGTGAAGGCGGCTTCGCGAATCATCTTTCCCGGCGTCGGGGCGGCGGGCAGCGCCATGGCGAGCCTGCGCCGCAATGGATTGGCCGACGCGCTGCCCAGTGCGGTCGGTGACGGCAAACCGGTGCTGGGCATCTGCCTGGGCCTGCAAATCTCCCTGCGGCACTCCGAGGAGAACGACACCGAAACCCTGGGTCTAATCCCCGGCGAGACGCGCCGCTTTCGGCTGGACCGCCCGGAATTGAAGATCCCCCACATGGGCTGGAACGAAGTGCGCCCGGTCCAGCCCCATCCGCTGCTCGACGGCATCGAGGCGGGCGACGAGTTCTACTTCGTGCACGCCTACTACCCCGCCCCGGAGGATCAAGCCTGCGTGTACGCCCGCACCACCTACGAGGACGACTTCGCCGCCGCCGTGGGCCGGGACAACTACTTTGGCGTGCAGTTTCACCCGGAGAAGAGCGGTCGGGTGGGCTTGGCCCTGCTCGACCGCTTCACCCGCTGGGATGGCCAATGTTGAGCAAGCGGCTAATCGCCTGCCTTGATGTGCGCGACGGCAAGCTGGCCAAGAGCGTGCGCTTCATCAACACCAAGGACATCGGCGACCCGGTGGAGAAGGCTCGGGAGTACTACACGGACGGGCTCGACGAGCTGGTTTTCTACGACATCACCGCCTCCAGCGACAAGCGCGCCATCATGCTCGACGTGGTGGAGGCCGTCGCCAAGGAGGTGTTCATCCCGCTTTCGGTGGGCGGCGGGGTGCGCTCGGTGGCCGACGCCACCGACCTGCGCTTGGCCGGCGCGGAGAAGATCAACGTCAACTCGGCGGCGGTGGCCCGCCCGGCGTTGATCGCCGAGTGCGCCGAGGCCATCGGCAACCAGAATGTGGTGCTGTCCATGGACATCCGCCAAGTGCCGGAAAGCGCCGACTGCCCCTCCGGGTATGAGATCGTCATCAACGGCGGGCGCACCCCCATGGGCATCGACGGCCTGGCTTGGGCGCTTGAGGGCGAACGGCTTGGCGCCGGGGAACTGGTGGTCAACGCCATCGATGCCGACGGCACCCGGGACGGCTACGAACTCAAGCTCACGGCGATGATCGCCGAAGCGGTGCGCATCCCAGTCATCGCCTCCGGCGGCGCGGGCCAACCGGAGCATCTCAGGGAGGCGCTGACCACGGGCAAGGCGGATGCTGCCCTGGTGGCGTCCATGGTCCACTATGGGGACTATCGCGTCAGCGAACTGAAACGCTGGCTGCACGACGCAGGCGTCAAGATGCGCATGTCCTGGTAGAGGCGTTACCGATTGAAGGAGCATGGTCAATGAAGGCAATCTTGGTTGAGGACGGACAGCTGGTGATGGGCGATGCCCCGGAGCCGGAGGTCGGCGTGGGTCAGGTGAAGATCGCGGTGGCGGCCAGCGCCGTCAACCGCGCCGACTTGGTGCAGGCGGCTGGCGCCTATCCGCCGCCACCGGGCGCGAGCCCCATCCTCGGCTTGGAGTGCGCTGGCGAAGTGGTCGAAGTGGGCGAGGGGGTGCAGCGGGTCAAGCCCGGCGATCAAGTCTGCGCCCTGCTGGCCGGCGGCGGCTACGCGGAAACGGTGGCGGTCCCCGCCGGGCAGGTGCTGCGGGTGCCCCAAGGCCTTTCCCTGCGCGAAGCGGCGGCGGTGCCGGAGGTGTTCGCCACCGCCTACCTCAACCTTTACCAGGAGGCGGGCCTGGTCACCAACGAACGGGTGCTGCTGCATGCGGGCGCCAGCGGCGTCGGCACCGCCGCCATCCAGCTCTGCCGAGAGAGCCACAACCCCACGTTCGTCACCGTCGGCGGCGACGCCAAGCTCAAGCGCTGCCTCGAGCTCGGTGCCAGCGGCGGCGCCGACCGCCACCAAGGCGGCTTCGCCGATCAGGTTGCTGAATGGACCGACGGTGAAGGCTTCGACGTGATCCTTGATCCCGTCGGGGCCAACTACCTGGCTGACAACCTAGCCAGCCTGTGCATGGACGGACGCTTGGTGCTGATCGGCCTAATGGGCGGCATCAAGGCCGAGCTTCCGCTGGCCTTGGTGCTGATGAAACGCCTGCGCCTGATCGGCTCGACCTTGCGCACCCGCAGCATCGCCGCCAAATCGGCGGTGATGGACGGCCTCGAAATCCACCTCTGGCCCAAGCTCGAAAGCGGCGCCATCAAGCCGATCATCGAGACCCTGATGCCCATGGAAGACGCGCAGAAGGCCCACGACCTAGTGGCCAGCAACCAGACCTTCGGCAAGGTGGTGCTGGCATGGTGAATGGTGGCGTGGATGACTCGTTTTACGCCTCTTCCCAGGGGTTGTAACTGCCAAAGTTCCAGAGGTTGCCCTCTAAGTCGCGGCAGGAGTATCCACGGCCGCCGTAGTCCTCGTCCTTGGGGGCCATGACCACTTGGGCGCCTGCCGCCACCGCGGTGGCGTGGTGCGTATCGACGTCCGCAACGATGATGTAGGGGCTTTGCGACACCGGCGCATCAGGCCGCTCCAGCGGCCGCTGAAGCCGCCCGAACTCATCGTCGCCCGCTGAGCCGAGCATGATCATCCCGTTGCCGCGCACCAGTTGGGCATGGGCGATCCTCTCGCCCTCCCCAGGCACCACCAGGTGGGGCTCAAAGCCGAACGCCTTGCATAGCCAGTCAATCGCGGCGGGGGCGTCCCGATACCGAAGGGTGGGAATGATCGTTGCGGAGCTGGTTGTCGATGAGTCGGTCATTGCTCTTCCTTAGTCGTTCGCTACTGTCCTTGATACCAACTCAGTCGTCGTCCGGCAATGACGATAGGTTGGTGATGTGCCCTTCTGGGCTTTCGATCAGGCTCATGACCTGAATGTCTCGGTCGGCCTCGATGTCGAGCTGCCACTTCCCGTGGCCGTCACCAAGGGTGCCTTCGAGGCCATCGCCGCCCTCCTCCAAGGCTGGCGCGTCGATTGAGCGCGCATGGCCGGCGGGCAGGGTGAGCCGGACCGGGCCGCGCATGGCGCCCGAATCGTCCAGTCCGTAGATCGCGATCTCGGCATCGCCGTCTTCAGGATTGATCAGCCGCAGCAGGCTGGCTTGACGCCAATTGCTGGCCGGGTTGAAGGTGGATACCCGATGCCGGCCGACGATCTTCGGAGCGAGATCACTAGTGTCCGGTTTAAGTTCAGATAATCGATGATTTTTAGATGCTTAACAA
>JAPPIX010000417.1 GCA_028820495.1 Gammaproteobacteria bacterium | reverse complement strand
TCAGCGACGAGGACCAGGCCAAGATCATGGGCGGCAACATCATGCAGTTGCTGGATATAGCCGCATAGATTCCGTGCCGGGAGCCCCGCGCTGGTTTTGCGGCGCGCTGCGCGGTGGCGTTCGGTTTTGCCGCTCTCGTTGGCGGGCCGTCAATGCCGGGCGTCGGCCACCAATGCTGGCGGCGGAGCTTCCGGCATTGGGTGTGGCCGCTTTAGGCGATGTGGTACATGATGCTCTTCACTTCGGAGAATTCCTCCAGCCAGCCCGGGCCGCACTCGCGACCGATGCCGGAACGCTTGTAGCCGCCGAACGGCATGTAGCCCGAAGCGCTGCCGGAACCGCCATTCAGCAGCACGCTGCCGGTGCGCATTTGCAGGGCCATGTCGTAGGCTTTGGCCACATCGGACGAGAAAATGCCGCCGTAGAGCCCGTAGTTGCTGTCGTTGGCCATGGCGATGGCCTCCTCATCGGCGTCGTAGCCGATGACAACCGCCACCGGCCCGAAAATTTCCTCTTGGGCGATGCGCGATGAGTTGTCGACGTTGTCGATGATCGTCGGCTCATAGTAGTAGCCCCTGTCGAGGCCTTCCGGCCGCTTGCCGCCCGCTGCCAGCCTGCCGCCGCCGTCCAGGCCGAGCTGCACGTACATTTCCGAGCGCTCGCGAGCGCTTTCGCGAATCAAGGGGCCGAAATTTGTCGCGGGGTCGGTGGGGTCTCCCGCCTTGACACTCTCCAACACGCCCGCAACCGCCTGGACGTACCGCTCACGAATGGCGTTGTGGACAATGTGGCGGGTCAGGCAGGCACAGCCCTGGCCCGCATGGGTGCTGATCGCGGCGGCGCCCATCACCGCCGCCTGCCGCACGTCCGCATCCTCACGCACGATCATCGCGGATTTGCCGCCCAGCTCCAAGTGCACGTCCTTGATGGTCGGCGCAGCCTGCCTCATGACTTGAGCGCCCACGGTCTCCGAACCGGTGAAGGTCACCATGTCCACGCGCGGGTCGCTCGTTGCCAACTCGCTGGCCGGGATGTCGGCGGGGATGACGTTCACGGTGCCGGCGGGAAAGCCCACCCGGTCCACCAGCCTGGCCAGCGCCAGTGCGCAGAAAGGCGTGAAGGGCGAGGGCTTGAGGATGACGGAGTTGCCCATCAGCAGTGCGGGAACGATTTTCACTAAGTTCAAGTAGAACGGATAGTTGTAGGGGGTGATGCAGGCGACCACGCCCTTGGCTTCCCGAACGATGACGCCGCCGCCCATCATCGACTGACCGGTCAGGAAACTGACGGCGGGCTCCAATGGCCCCGCCGCCTGGACCGGCTCCATGCGGCGGGCGTAGCCTATCGCCCATTCAACTTGGCCGAGCGGCATGCGGAACTGAGCCGTTTCAGCGGTCATGCGCGGACAGCCGGTTTCCGCGATGATCAGTTCCACAATTTCGCCGGCGTTCGACCAAATCTCGTCGTGCAGTTGCTCGACCTTGTCCGCGCGTTCGCGCATGGAGAGCTTCGCCCAAGGGCCTGAATCGAAAGCGTTGCGAGCCGCGGCAATCGCCAGCTCGGCGTCTTTTGCCGTGGCCACGGGCGCCTGGGCAATCACCTGCTCCGTCGCCGGGTTGATGATCGGCGCCTTGATCCCTTCAACGGTTGGACGCCACTCCCCGTCGATGTAAACGTCATTGATGCCGGTATGGGGAATGGTCATTTGCCACCTGCCTTTCTGTTGAATTTCGCTGTTGCCGCCAACGCAGCCCGGTCGTGAATTCCGCATTTGCCGCCGTCACCACCGATCCGCAAGGGTCGCGCAAGGCCCACTCCCAGATGCCGATTGCGGTGGCGGATAGCACCGCTCGATCCGATACTTCGACACCAGCCTGGCCTCCGCTTCGCGCATCTGCCGTTGGCGCTGTTCAAACCGATAGTCGGAGGCCACCCGGGCGGCCACCTCGTTGAACTCGGGGAGATAGCCCGGCTGCCGCTTCACCACCAGCAATAAGTGCGCCCCGTGCTCAGATATCAATGGGCCTTGCCAGCGGTCATCCCGGGGTTCAAGGGCAAACGCCTGCTCGGCCATCGCCTGGCCAAAATGGCCGGCAATCTCTTCCGGTGAACGATCGACATAGTTGAGATGGAACGCAAAGCGGTCCCCGTGGCGAGGCGCATCATCGAATGCCGGGCCTTGTTGATTTCAGCTACCGCTGCAATAGCGCTGCCTTTTGCTTTGCGCCGGAGTCGCCATGCTTCTTGTTGGAGAAGAAGATGTGGGTGAAGGTGATCGCCGGAGGAACCGCGTAGTCGGCTTGCCGGCCAAGGAAGTGCGCGCGCAGTTGCCGTTCGCTCGCGGCGCCATCCACTGCCGAGGCCTCCAGCAAAAACCGCATCCGCTGCACCAGCCGCCGGCGTATCGCTTGGTCGTTCGCTTCGAGGCCGAGCGCCAGGGCCTCGCGATGCAGCACTTCCTCCCGAACATAGGCCTCGATCAGCTGCTGCCGCTGCGCCGGGGACAGTGCTTCGAGGCGAGCCAATGCCAGTTCCTTGGCTGGGTTCGGGGAAAGATACTGCAGAAAACGAACCAGCCGGGACTCTTCAACCACGACAACGCCGCTGCCCCCACCGGATGGGGGGTCGACCATCGCGTTGACGCCAAAGACCAACGCCCCGGCCGCCAAAAAATGCAGAAGCGGCTCCTTCAGCAATCCGTTCACGAACGGCCAGCTTCACTTTCCTGAAATTCGGCAGGTCCATTGACCCTGCGATGAATTGAGTTTCCCTCGTGTTGCGCAATGATGTCCGACGCGGGCAGGGCATCGCTGTTCGGTCTAGGCCGGCCTTCAGGCGCGCCGGCAAGCCGCTTGACGTTGCGCTCTTCTCCCATCACGGCGTGTACCAAATCGGCGATGTGTAGGCGCGCTCCTGAATGACGGGCGTAAGGTCCGAGGGAAACGGCAGGCCGAAGTGAACGGCATCGTACACCGACCATCGCGGGGTGGGGATTTCCAGCGCCCTGACATAGTAGAACGCCCGTTCCCGCGCATCGAATTCGGGGTCTTTCCAGACAACGGCCAGTTGCGCCTCGCCAATGCTGTTTCGATAGCTGGCGGTTGCCACATCAACCGTGTGCCTCAACGGCGGCGCCTTGCCCGTTGCCGCATCCACTGTTCGGCCATCGGAGAGGGCGACGTCATGGACCTCCTCCCGCAGGTTGCCGCGGCCATCCATCCAGCCCTTGACCACTTGGATGCGATCAAGATTGGCGCCTTGGGGATCCTTTGCGGCAACGATCATGAAGCTGGGCGCGCCGTCTTCCGGCGCCAAGGTCAAGTCGCCGCCCATGGGAACGCCCTTTGAGTAACCGATGCGGGCATAGTCGGGTTGCTCCACGTCGGTGGGATTGAACGCCCAACCCCCAAAAAACCGAACGGCAATGCGCGGCCCGGTGGTGGCATAGGTCTCCCGGCGGCGCATCGCATCGAAAATGGCGCCTCTCGTGTTCTCCGTTGCCCAGACTGCGGCATAGCCGGCGGCGCCGTAGCCCACCTCACGAAAACTCGTGTTCCGCTTAACCTCGTACTTGATCATCGTGTCGCGCTGGGTTGCCGGACCCTCGTTGGTGAACTTGCCGAAGAAGTTGTCCTCGCTGGCATTCGCAAAAGAGGTGTGGGAATCGGTGCTGCCGATCAGGCCAAACTTGAAGGGGTTTGCGCCCAGTTCACCCTCAAGCTTGAGCCCCAGCTTCAGTGCCGGGCGCGCGTATTCGTGCTGCAGCATCCAGTCTTCCTTTGGGGTTCTTTCCCTAGTGTGAAAATTCCCCCAGTCCCAAGTGAAGAAGTCGGCAAACTCATCATCGGGCGAGAGCAATGGGTGCGCCTCCGCATCACCCTTCACTTGGGTGACTTCGTAGAGGGGCTCCCAACGGGCCCGGGTTTTCGCATAGCCCTGGGTCATGGGCGCACCGGCAAAGGTTGCATTGGCGAACATCCCGCCGTTGCTGGCATTGCCGTTGTGGGGGATGGCAATGACGTCACCGCCGGTCAGGTCTTCATAGTGCTTGAGGCGCCGCCACAAGTCTTCGGGGTCCCTTGACTCGATGGAGGAGAGAGGCAGCGCCTGGTTCGTCTTCTCGGCGCCATCGCGGAAGACCACAACCCGGTGCAGGTTGTTGCCCTCCCATTGCGATGACCACTCGTAGCCAATCAGCGCGGTGAACTTGCCCGGCTCGTTGAACCGTTCCGCGGAAGCCCCGACTTCCTCCCAGACACTCATTCTGAACGACGCATCCTCCTCCAACCGTTTCTCGCCGCTAAGCACATCCAGCCACTCCTGCATCACCGCATAGCGTTGCCCGTCGTCATACAGGCCTCGCCAACGTCGTCCAAGGGCTGTCTGCAACAACTCCCGGTCGCGCTGGTCAAGTTTGGGGAACACGCCCATGAACTCGGCATGGTCCGCAACGACCAGAAAGTCCAATGGCGCGGCAATGCGGACCCGTTGGCCCGATCTGGTTTCAACGCTTTCGCCTTTGGCGAAGCGATAGGCCACGTCGGGGTCAAGCCGGTTGCCATTGGTGTAGGCATCGGGCGAGCGGCTGGTGTGAACATGGGTGTCTCCCCAATAGACGCGCTCCGGAAACGCTCTGTCCGCATAGGGTGAGTAGTGCTCCCGTGCCGCTCCCCCGGCCTGTGCGTCCGCAACGGCCCAAGGAACGGCGCAAACCAGGCAAATGAACGGGATTCCAAGAACTGCGACGGCATTCCTCATGCGGCACCTTGCGCCAATGTGCGAAGTGAAGTCCTACCTGCTTCCCGCAGTGGGTTTGGATTGCCGCCCCCCAAAACCCTGTGCGTGGGTCAGTGGCGGCAGGGTACCGGATGGGGCGGAGCGCCACTCGTTAGCGCGATGGCGCCGCAGCTTACGCGATGGCGCCGCAGGCTTTGAGGCGCTCGATTTCATCCCATTCCAAGCCCATTTCCATGAGCGCGATTTCGGTGTGCTCCGACGCTTGGGGCGCTC
>JAPPIX010000045.1 GCA_028820495.1 Gammaproteobacteria bacterium | reverse complement strand
GCGCCCGCATTCCTGCACGCCTCCTTGGCCAGCATCTTGGCCTTGTTCGCGGGGGCGGCGCAGGGCCCCCCCGATTCTACGTGGGGTGCGCCCTTCTCCACCATTAGCCAAGCGGCCTCCACCTCCGCGTAACTGCGGGCGATGGGGAACTGCACCCCTTGGTTCTGGCCGATGGGGCGGTTGAACACTTCGCGCTCGGTGGCGTAGGCGCTGGCCTTGTCGATGAAGTAGCGGCCGTCGCCCACGCACTCGGCGGCGATCAGGATGCGCTCGGCGTTCATGCCGTCGAGGATCACCTTGAATCCCTGGCCTTCCTCGCCGAGCAGGTTGGTGGCCGGGATTTCGAGGTCGTCGAAGAACAGCGTGCAGCTATGGTGGTTGATCATCGACTCGATGGGCGCGATGGTGAGGCCCGCCCCCTTGGCTTGGTTGACATCGACGATGAAGGCCGACAGGCCCTCGGTCTTGCGCCGCACTTGGTCGCGCGGGGTGGTGCGGGCCAGCAGCACCATCAGGTCTGAGTGCTCGATGCGGCTGATCCACACCTTCTGGCCGTTGACGACGTAAACGTCGCCCTCCCGGCGGGCGGTGGTCTTGAGGTTGGTGGTGTCGGTGCCGGTGGTGGGCTCAGTGACGCCGAAGCTCTGCAGGCGCAGTTCGCCTTCGGCGATCTTCGGCAAGTAGGCGCGCTTTTGCGCCTCGTTGCCGTGGCGCAGCACCGAGCCCATGACGTACATCTGCGCGTGGCAGGCGCCGGCATGGGCGCCGGAGCGGCAGACCTCCTCCATGACCACCGCTGCCTCGTAGACGCCCAAGCCCGCGCCGCCGTAGGCTTCAGGAATGAGCACGGTGAGGAAGCCCGACTCGGTCAGCTCGGCAACGAACTCGGTGGGGTAGCCCCGCTCGCGGTCGAGCTCGAGCCAGTAGTCCTCGCCGTACTTGGCGCACAGCGCCCGGACGGCGTGGCGGATTTCGGTGATTTCCGGCGCTTCCATTATTCAAATCGAGGGCGGGACGCCCTCGCTCCGGGGGATAACGCCGGATTCAGGCGTGGCACTTGGAGCGGGGGCGTCCCGCCCTCGGACGGCGCGAAGCGCCGTAGGTCCATGCGGTGACGTTCCCGTGGGGAACACCCTTGTTTCCTGCGTGTCAGCGCCCCGGGGCGCCGGGGTCGGGACTTTCATCATTCAAATCGAGGGCAAGATGCCCTCGCTCCGGGGGACTATGTAAAATAAGCGTTCTGCCGCGATGGTAGCAGCTTGATGCCTTCCATCCCACTCGCCGCCGCCAAAGGCGCTGCCGGTTGGCGCACGCCGCTCACCCTGCTCATATTGATGAGCATCGCCATGCCGGTGGCCTTCAATGCTTGGTCGGCGCTGATCAACAACTTCGTCGTCGAGCGGGCGGCCTTCACCGGGGTCGAGATCGGCGTTTTGCAAAGCCTGCGAGAAGTGCCGGGCTTCATGGCCTTCACCACGGTCTTCGTGCTGCTGATCCTCAAGGAGCAAACCTTTGCGGTGCTGTCCTTGGCCGTGCTGGGCTTGGGCACGGCGCTGGCCGGGTTCTTTCCCACGGTCTATGGCCTGTACTTCACCACCGTGCTGATGTCCATCGGCTTTCACTACTTCGAGGCGGTCAAGCAGTCCTTGGCGCTGCAATGGCTTTCCCACGATGAGGCGCCGCAGGTGTTGGGCAAGCTGATTTCCGTGGGCGCGGTGACCTCGCTGGCCGTTTACGGGGTGCTCTGGGGCTTGCTGGAGCTGGTCGAGCTCGACTACCGCTGGAACTTCCTGATTGCCGGCGCCATCTGCATGGGGCTGGCCGTGGTCATGGCGCTCGGCTTTCCGCACTTTCGCGGCCAGGCCGAGCAGCGCCGGAGCATCGTGCTGCGCAAACGGTACTGGCTGTACTACGGCCTCACCTTCCTATCCGGCGCGCGGCGGCAGATCTTCATGGTGTTCGCGGCCTTCCTAATGGTGGAGAAGTTCGGCTACAGCGCCGCCCAGGTGACCTTGCTTTTCCTCATCAACTACGCCTTCAACTGGTTGTTTGCCGAGCGGATTGGCCGCCTGATCGCCAAAATCGGCGAACGCGCCGCGCTCACCATCGAGTATGTGGGCCTCATTGCCGTGTTCACCGCCTATGCCTTTGTGGAGAACGCCACCGTTGCCGCCGGCCTCTACATCATCGACCACATGTTCTTCGCCCTGTACATCGCCATGAGCACCTACTTCCACAAGATTGCCGATCCGGCGGACTTGGCCAGCAACGCGGGGGTGTCCTTCACCATCAACCACATCGCCGCAGTGGTGGTCCCTGCGGCCCTGGGCTTGGTCTGGGTGGTTTCCCACTCGGCGGTGTTCCTAGTGGGCGTCGGCTTCGCAGTCGGCTCCTTGGTGCTGGCCCGCAACGTGCCCGACAACCCGGCGCCCGGCAACGAAGTGATCCTGGGCCGCGCCTTCGGCGCCCCTAAAGCCGCATAACTGAGGGTTGGTTATGGTCGCTGCGCGTCACGAAGCGTTCCGCGGCCGATATGGCGCCTGGGCCTTGGTCGCGGGAGCATCGGAGGGGTTGGGTGCCGCCTTTGCCCGGGAACTGGGGCGGCGCGGCCTCAACTTGGTGCTGATCGCTCGCCGCGACGACGCGCTTCGGCAAGTTGCCGAGGGCATTCGCGCCGAACAGGGCGTGGAGGTTCGTTGCCTGGCCTTGGATCTGGCCGATCCACAGGCTGCCGCCCAGGTCTCTGATGCGCTTGCCGGGCTGGAGTTGGGGCTGCTCATCTACAACGCCGCATCGGTTCCCCAAGGTCCGCTGCTGGAGGCGGACTTCTCCGAGATCGACCAAGCGGTGGCCGTCAACGTGCGCGGGCCGCTGGCCTTGGTGCGCGCGCTCGTGCCGGGCATGCGTGAGCGAGGGCGGGGTGGCGTGCTGCTGATGTCGTCGCTTGCTGGCCTGCAGGGCGCGCCGGGCATCGTCGCCTATTCCGCCAGCAAGGCATTCAACATCATCCTCGCCGAGGGCCTGTGGGGAGAGCTCCGCGAGCAGGGCATCGACGTGCTGGTCTGTTGCTCGGGTGCCGTGCCGACACCCGGCTACGCTCGATTTTCGGGCAAGAAGGTGCCCGGCATGCTGTCCCCGGAGGAAGTGGTCCGCCGATCCTTGGATGCGCTGGGGCGGGGGCCGCGGTTCGTTCCGGGGCTGACGAATCGCATCGTCGCCCGGATGATAGGATGGCTCTTGCCCCGCAAAACGGCGATCGGGATCATGGCGAAAAACACCCAACGGCTGACCTGATGGACTGGCTGATCGGCTTCTTCACCCCTTGGATCGTATTCGCTGGCATCTTCGTTTTGCACCTGTTGCTGCCCGCCCGCCGGGTGACCGGCTATGTGCGCGACGAAGACTCAGGTGAGTTGCTGCACTACCGCCTAAACGGGCCACTGGTGCTCGTTGCCTGCGTCGGCATCTGGGCGGCCTTGGGCTTCAGCGGCGCCCTGCCTTTGGACTGGTTCTGGCAGCATCGATGGCCGGGCTTGGCGGGCGCCTGCACCTTGGGCGTGCTGGTTTCCGCGGCGGTGGTGCTGAGCAGCCCCAGCCGTGGCGGCGGTTTGCTCGCCGAACTCTATCTCGGCCGCCGGGAGAATCCGCAGATGTTCAATCGGCGGGCCGATGCGAAGATGGTTCTCTACCTGGTCGGCGCCATCCTGCTGCAGCTCAACCTGCTGTCGTTCGCGGCCCTTCACTTCCTCAGCTATCCGGACGACCCCTCGCCGGGGGTGGTGCTCTACGTGGCGCTCTTCTCCTGGTTCGTTTGCGACTACCTCGTTTTCGAGCGGGTGCACCTATACACCTACGACCTCTTCGCGGAGCGACTCGGGTTCAAGCTGATCTGGGGCTGCCTGGCCTGGTATCCCTACTTCTATGCCGTCGGGCTTTGGTCCGCGGCCGACCTGCCCAACCCCGATGCGCCCGCATGGCTGCTGGTGCTGGCCGCGCTGATCTTCTTCGCCGGCTGGGTTCTGGCGCGCGGTGCCAACATGCAGAAGTTCACCTTCAAGCAGGACCCGCAGCGGGCGTTCCTTGGGCGCATGGCGCCGCAGTCCTTTTCCGACGGCGAACGGCAGGTGCTGCACAGCGGCTTCTGGGGCGTTTCAAGGCACGTCAACTACTTGGGCGAGATCCTGATGGCCTGCGGTTTGGCGCTGTCGCTCGGCTGGCCGCTGCTGATCGGCCCCTGGCTGTACCCGCTCTACTATGTGGCCCTGTTGTTGCCTCGGGAACGCGACGACGACCGCCGTTGCGCAAAAAAATACGGCGCGCTTTGGACGCAGTACCGGGAAAGGGTGCCTTGGCGCATCGTGCCGAAGGTGTATTGAAGGGCGGGGGCGCAGGGCATGACGCGCCACACATTCGATCTGGCCAGCGTTGATCAGGTGCTGGCAACGGCCCGTTCGGTGCGCCGCCGGCTGGACTTCGACCGCCCCGTGGCGCAGGCGGAGATTCTGGATTGCATCAACCTCGCCACCCAGGCACCTACGGGCTTGGGCGGCGAAAGCTGGCGCTTCGTCGTGGTGACGGACCCGGCGGTCAAGCGTCGCCTGGCGGCACTCTACCAACAAGCCCTGGAGGAACTCGTTGTCGCCCGCGGCGTGGAGATAAAGCCCACCCAACAGGCGCTGGTCGCCCGCCTGCATGAGATTCCGGCGATGATCCTGGTCTGCAACCTGGGCTTGCCGCCGGATGCGGGCATCGCCGGCCAAGTGGGCTACTTCGGCTCCATCCTGCCCGCCGCCTGGTCGCTGATGCTGGCGCTGCGGGCCAGGGGCATCGGCGCGACTTGGACCTCGCTACTCGCCGCCCGGCAGGCGGAAGTGGCGGCAGTGGTGGACTTGCCCGAGGATGCCCTGCTGACCGTGATGCTGCCCATCGCCTACACTAAGGGAGCGAACCTAAGGCCAGCAAAACGGCTCGATGCGCGTGCAGTGACCTTTGCGGACCGATGGGGTCGAAAACTGCCTG
>JAPPIX010000266.1:817-5076 GCA_028820495.1 Gammaproteobacteria bacterium | reverse complement strand
CGTGGCGCAGCGCGTCCTGGATCAGTTGGGAGGGGGAATAGAAGCCCATGGGCAAGCTGTTCAGGAGGCCCGCGTAGAAGGCCGCCGGTTCATTGCGCTTAAGCCAAGCGGAATTGTAAACCAGCAGCGCAAAGCTGGCCGCATGGGATTCCGGGAAGCCGTACTCGCCAAAGCCCTTGATCTGCTCAAACACTCGGCGGGCGAAGCTCTCGCTGTGGCCCCGCGCCAGCATGCCGTCGATGAGCTTGCGCTCAAACTTCTCAAGCCCGCCCCGGCGCTGCCAAGCGGCCATGGCGCGGCGCAGCTCATCGGCTTCGCCGGCGGTGAAGCCGGCGGCGACCATGGCCAGCTCGATCACCTGCTCCTGGAAGATGGGCACCCCCAAGGTGCGCTCCAGCACCTTGCGCACGGCTTCGTTGGGATAGGTGACGGTTTCCTTGCCGTCACGGCGGCGCAGGTAGGGATGCACCATGTCGCCCTGAATGGGCCCGGGCCGGACGATGGCCACTTCGATGACCAAATCGTAGAAGCGCTCGGGCCGCAGGCGCGGCAGCATGGCCATCTGCGCCCGGGACTCCACCTGAAAGACGCCGATGCTGTCGCCCTTCTGCAGCATCTCATAGGTGCTCGCCTCCTCCGGCGGAATCCGGTCCATGGTCAAGGCTTCGGGGGCCTGGCGACCATGAAACCCGTTGGCCAGATCGAGGGCCTTGCGAATGGCCGTGAGCATGCCGAGGCCGAGCACGTCCACCTTCAAAAGCCCCAGCGATTCCAAGTCGTTCTTGTCCCATTGGATGACGGTGCGCTCATCCATGGCGGCGTTCTCAATGGGCACAAGCTGGGCCAAGGGGCCAGCCGAGATCACAAAGCCGCCGACGTGCTGGGAGAGATGCCGGGGAAAGCCCAGAATTTGATCGACCAAGGCGATGTAACGGCGCACGGTCGAGCTGTCCGGATCCGCTCCCGCAGCGGCCAAGCGCTGGCCGAACTGGTCCCGGCGGTCCCACCAGGCCATGGACTTGGCCAGCAGATCGACGAAGCCGGCATCAAGGCCCAAGGCCTTGCCCACATCGCGCAGGGCGCTGCGCGGCCGATAAGTGATGACCGTGGCGGCCAAGGCAGCGCGGTCGCGCCCATATTTGCCGTAGATGTATTGAATGACCTCCTCCCGGCGCTCATGCTCGAAATCCACGTCGATGTCCGGGGGCTCCTGCCGCTCCTTGGAAATGAAACGCTCGAACAGCACATGCTGGCGTGACGGATCAACCTCGGTGATGCCAAGGCAGTAGCAGACCGCGGAGTTGGCCGCCGAGCCGCGCCCTTGGCAAAGAATGCCCTGGCTGCGGGCGAAGCGGACAATGTCCTCAATGGTCAGGAAGTAGTATTCGTAGCCCAGTTCGGCGATGAGTTTAAGCTCGTGCTCGATCAGCGTCCTGACCGCATCGGGAACGCCTTTTGTCCCCCCCTTCCCCGGCCAACGCCGATTCGCGCCTTCATAGGTGAGCTGGCGCAGCCAAGCGGCCGGCGTCATGGCCGGCGGCACCAGTTCCCGGGGGTATTCGTAGCGCAGTTTGTCCAAGGAGAAATGGCAGGCACCCGCGATCTGGACGGCTTCGGCCAGCATGTCCTCGGGATACAGGCCCGCCAGCGTCGCCAAGGGACGCAGATGCCGTTCAGCGTTGGGCGTCAGTTGGGTGCCGAGTTCGCCGACCGGCTGCTTGAGGCGAATGGCGGCGAGGGTGTCCAGCAACGGCTTACGCTCCGCCCGATGCATGAGCACGTTGTTGGCAGCGGTGATGGGCAGGTCGAGGCGCATCGACAGGCGCAGCGCCTTGGCCATGCGGTCGAGGTCGCGGCCATCAAGGAAAAGCCCTAGGCCAATCCAGAGGCGCGGGCAGCAGCGGCGGACTTCCCGGCCTTCGAGCAGGAGTTCGTCAATGCCCGCATCCCGGGGCGCCCACAAGGCCAGGCAATCGTCGGCCCGGCCCTTGAAATCATCCATATGCAGCGCGTATTCGCCCTTCGGCGCTTGGGTTCGGCCCTGGGTGATGAGCTCGGAAAGCTGCCCGTAGGCGCGCCGGCTGGGGGCCAGCAGCACGATGTCCACCGGCGAGCCGCCGGTCGTGGCGACCCGGAAGGCGCTGCCAATGATGAGCTTGATGTCCAGGTCGCGAGCGGCGCCGTGGGCACGCACCGTACCGGCCACCGAGCATTCATCGGTGATGGCGATGGCGGCATAGCCTAAGGCGTGGGCCTCGCGCACCAGTTCTTCGGGGTGGGAAGCCCCGGTCAGGAACGAGAAGTTGCTCCTGCAGTAAAGTTCCGCGAACTCTTTCATGCGAGGGGCGGGCCCCTCGCGCTCCCCGGCTGAAGGCTCCTTCATGCGAGGGGCACTAGGAACACCGGCCCCGCAACACAGTTGCGGGGCGTCGCCGCCTGCCGAAGCGGTGCTTCGGCTCGGGCTACGCCCGACCGGTGGCGACCCCTCGCGCTCCCCGGCTGAAGGCTCAGGCGAAGTAGCCATGCAAAAACCATTGTTCGGCTTCGTTGGAATCGAGGGTTCGGGGCCTAAACAGCCAACAACGGGCGCCGTCGGGATCCATCGCGACGAAGTAATCGCGGCTCGCCGAATGGCTGGCCGTCGAGGAAGCAAACCCTTCCGGGGAATCCCACCAACCGGTTTCAATGCGTTCGGGGCCGCTTAGGATTCGGTAGCGTTCGGGATTGACGAGACGGGGGGATTCGAGGAGCCACATGGGTCGTGGGAAAGAACTCCCCAGGGGCCCCACCGCAGGCGGTTGGGTTGTTTCCGGCAGGGAGGCGGTCGCGAGGGCGGTCGCGCATTCCGGACGATGGTCATCAACCAGGCGCAGAACGCGCACGGATTCACCATTGAGCCGGGCCGCCACCCGGTCCACGAAATCCATCGGCGCTTGGTCCGCCGAGGAGCCCTCCCCCAACAGATCGCGATGCGTTGGACCGGCCTCGGCAATGGGCTCCACGGCGTCGGCGGCCAAGGACAGGCTCATCACCTCCGCCGGCAAATCGATTCGGTCCAACGCCAATCCGCTGATTGCCAGCAGGCTGTTGGCGCGCATTCGCGGCTGGGCGAAACGTACGGGCAACACCGTGGAGCGGCGCGCCGATTGGCTTGCCAAGGGTTTGAAGGCCCAACGCAGAGCGCGTGCGCCGAGCTGCCGGGCGGTCAGCCAAGCTTCAAGCTCCACCGCCAAGCGGCGCATGGGCAGGCGCAGAACCTTCTTGCTGGAAACCGATTCAAGCAGGTGCATCGAACTGCGGAAGCGTTCCCGCAACGGCTCCGGAGCGCGGGGGTCGGGAATGGCGCCGGTGAGCTTCTCCAGGGTTTCGACCAAGCCGGGGCCGAAACGCTTGCCGAGTTCGTGGCGGGGCAGGCGGATCAGCGAACCGAGCTCAAAAAGACCCATGTCGGCCAAGCGCTCAATGTTGCAGGCTTCGATTTCGGTGCAGGCGATCGGTGCGCCGGCCAAGGCTTTGCAAGCCCTTTGCGTCAATTCCGCACGATCCGGAAAATCCGATAAGGGCGCCTCCAATCCCGCTTTGGCCAAAGCCAAGGCGGCGGCGGGCGTATGGGCAGCCGCCAAGGCAGCGCCATGCCCTAGGCGTCGAACGGCCCGGCGCAGGCGGCTCAGCAACGGCCCCAAGCCCTCAAACAAGTTAAGGCTGCCTTCCACCTCAAGCAGCAAGGCGGTCGGGGGCGCCATGCTGACCGTGGGCGTGAAGCGGTGCGCCATGGTCGCCAGGACGCGCAGGCGCTCGATCTCCGCAGCCGGGTCGCGCTCGAAATGGATCAATTGCGGGGCGACGCTCAAGGCCGTCGCCAAACTGGCGCCGACGGCGACGCCAGCGCTGCGCGCCCGGTCATCGACGAGGCGCACCCGTCCGTCCTCCGCTAGGACCATGGGCTGTTGGACGCCGTGTGGATGGCGGCGCTGAAAAATCTCCAAACCAAGCTGGGGCAGATGCGCGGCCACCCACAGCATTTTCAGCCCGCCGCCCTTCCGGGGCAGCGCCAAAGCCGCAGCAGGGCCTCCAAGTCGTCCCCGGCTTCCAATTCCAAGGGCAGATCGTCCATGCCCCAGCCGCCGCGTCGCTTGAGGATCGAAACCAGCAGACGGCGCTTCGCGCCGTCCGAGGGCGGGACGCCCTCGCTCCGGGGCACCCTCGCTCGGTTTAGGGGGCAAAATGAGGGCCCCCCAAGAGGCCAAGCGGAGGGCGGG
>JAPPIX010000266.1:0-807 GCA_028820495.1 Gammaproteobacteria bacterium | reverse complement strand
GGGGGCCCCGGGGGGGGGGTAAAAACCCCCCCCGGGCCCCCCCGGGGGCGGCGCCGGGGGGGTGGGGGGCCCCCCCCCGCCCCGGGGCCCACCCCCGGCTACCGGCTAAACCCCGGCGCGTGGGCGCCCCGCCCTCGATTGGGCCGTTGCAATGCGCTTTCCATCCGGAGAGCGGATGCGCAGCCGCAACTCCGCCGCGGAAGGGTTGCGGGACGCTAGGCCGGGACGAAACAGAACGGCCCAAGCGCGTCCTTGTTGAGCGCGCAAATGCAGGCGCCGCAAGTCGGGAATGCGCAGGCGGCGCTCATCGAGCCAAGCCAGCACGGCACTGCAAGCACCCGACTCCAAGGCCTGCTCAAGCGCCCAAAGCGCCTCTTGGCCACTGGAACTCGCCTGGCCAGTGCGAATCAACAGCACTTTGCCCACGTCGATGCCCGCCGCCGCCAAGGCCGGCGCATGGGGCATGAAGGGCGGATTGATCCAGGCGATCCAACGCGCCTGCTCACGGCTCAAACGAGCCAAGCCGGGCGCTACGAGGCCGAGTTCGCCAATGCCCGCGCTGTCGCAGAGAATTTCACTTAAGGCAGCCCGCGGCCAGCCTTGGCCAGGCAGCAGCCGGTCAAGCTGATCGAATCCCGTGGGTATCCCAGCCGATTGCTCCGCGCAGGTCTGGCCGGGCAGGTCGCGGGCGCGCCAAAGTTCGGCAGAGGATAGAAGCTGTTGCAGATTGGAAGTCAAAATACTGGTTTTACATCACTAGTGTCCGGTTTAAGTTCAGATAATCGATGATTTTTAGATGCTTAACAA
>JAPPIX010000278.1 GCA_028820495.1 Gammaproteobacteria bacterium | reverse complement strand
CATCCAGCATGCCGCGCTCGACGGTTTCGCCGGCGCGAAGCTGCCTGATGGATTCCGTCAGATGCGCTGCGTTGGCGGGCGACCTGAGAAGATGCATGGTTTCCACCAAGCTGTTGTAGTAGTCAAGCGACATAACCACGGCATCGCTGGCGTCCCGGCGGGTGATGATCGCGATGTTGGCGTCGTTGGTGACGCCGTCAAGCACGGACTTCAGCCGGTTTCTTGCTTCCGTGAAGGTAACTGTTTGCATCGTGGGCTTCGCTGCTGGTGGAGAGGGAATGATCCTATCATCGAATGGCAACCTGTACAACTTTTTGGACAGGTCGTTGAGATGCAAGCGAGCAGATCAAGTAGTGGCTCAGTTTGATTCACGTCATCATCGGGATTCTGGACCGAGGGCGTCCAGCCCTCGATTTAACCGTGCGGGACACTAGCAGCGATTTAGCGAATTTTCTGTCAATCAGCCCTTTTGAGAAAAAGGCGCACCAGCCAGGTGAAGCATGCAATGGTTAGCGAGCGCAGCTTTGCGGTGCCTAGAGGCGTGCTGAAACTCTGGATCAGACAGCATCTCCATGAACGCACGGCGGGTGGGGAAGACCATGATGGCCGCGATGTCCCAATCAGGGTGTTCAGGGCCGATCACCACCTGGTCCACGGGGGTGCT
Source organism: Gammaproteobacteria bacterium (assembly GCA_028820495.1). Taxonomy (GTDB): domain Bacteria; phylum Pseudomonadota; class Gammaproteobacteria; order Pseudomonadales; family Azotimanducaceae; genus Azophilus. Next base: position 4,457 of record JAPPIX010000278.1, on the reverse strand, counting down.
GAATTCGACGTGCCCACCTAGTTTCGTGATGAACGGTCCGGCGATCGCGCTATACCGAGCATAGGCTTCTTCGCCAGATACATCAGCTTCAGGTGTTCCATATTCTGGATCGCCGGATTGGTATTGAGCCATGGCGTTGAACTGAAACAGGTTTAATGCAGCCACCGGATCGTCCGCTGGTAAAGACATCAATTTCTCTATTTGTGATTGCGTAGGTGACGACATGGACCTTCATGGTTCTAAACGGGTTTACGAAGCATACATTGGAATGCGCTTGCACAGGCGAGTGTGCGCACCAGCGCCATTGCGGTGTTCTGTAACGCATAATTCTCATTGTTGACTTATATATCGGTATTAACAGAAACTTAAGCCTTATATACCAGTCAATTTTGGTGTCATGATGCCTCGCTTGCAACGGAGTTACTCGGTCATCACCAAGGAGGCTCTGCGCCTGTTGTCGATGCAGATCAAGATGGCACGCAAGGAGCGCCGGATGACGGAGGCCGAACTGGCCGAGCGCATTGGCGTGGCCCGGAGCACTGTACAGTTGATCGAAAAGGGAGCGCCCACGGTGGCTGTTGGGCTCGTGTTCGAGGCCGCGAGGGTTGTGGGGGTCGGCCTGTTCGTCCCGGAGGCAACGTCGCTGACGCCCTTGGTGGAACGGGCTCAGGATCGGCTGACTTTGCTGCCGAAGTCAATCCGCAGGCGCAAGGCAGTGGCGGACAATGACTTCTGACACATCGCCTACGGAGGCGTTCGTTTGGATTTGGCTTCCAGGCCAGACGACTCCCGTGGTCTGCGGGCGGATTCGCCTGCAGGACGGGAGGCACGTCTTCACCTACGCCCGTTCATATCTGGCTAGGGATGAGGCCATCCCCATCTATGAGCCGGAATTGCCCCTGCGTTCTGACGACATCGAGCCGCTGGCGCCGCTGTCCCTTGCGAACTCGCTGCGCGACGCCGCGCCAGACGCTTGGGGGCGCCGCGTCATCGTTCATCGGCAGGCTGGGCCGTCAGCTGACATGGCGTCTCAATTTGATGATCTCGGCGAACTGACCTTCATGCTTGAGTCCGGTTCGGACCGTATCGGTGCGCTGGATTTCCAGGCTTCGCCGAGCAGTTATCTGCCGAGGGAAGGGGAGAGCCTTGCCTTGGAGCGATTGATGAATGCCGCTGAGCATGTCGAGCGGGGCGTGCCGCTGCCCCCCGATCTTGCCCAGGCGCTGCTGCATGGCACGTCCATTGGCGGGGCGAGGCCGAAGGCGATGCTGGAGGATGGGGGGCGCAAGTACGTGGCCAAGTTCTCCTCGTCATCGGATCGGTTCAACGTGGTGAAGGCGGAGTACGTCGCTATGCGCTTGGCGGGCATAGCGGGGCTGAACGTCGCGCCCGTCCGGTTGGTCAGGTCACTGGACAGGGATGTCCTGCTCGTCGAGCGCTTCGACCGGGAGGCGGTGGAGGGCGGCTGGCGCAGGCGGGCGTTGGTTTCGGCGCTGACGCTGCTGGGTCTCGATGAGATGATGGCGGCCTACGCCTCCTACGAGAGTTTCGCCGAGACCGTGCGGGTGCGCTTCGACTCGCCGAGGCTGGCTTTGCGGGAACTATTCTCCCGAATGACGTTCAACATCCTGTCGGGCAACACCGACGATCACGCGCGAAACCACGCCGCCTTTTGGGATGGCGGCAGGCTCTCCCTCACCCCGGCCTACGACATCTGTCCCCAGTCCCGGCTGGGGCGTGAGGCGTCCCAAGCCATGCGCCTGCACGGCGGCGCCCGCCGCAGCCAACTGTCACTCTGCCTTGACTCTGCGTACGGTTTCCATCTATCGAAGGAGGCCGCTTTGGACATCATGCGCGGCCAAGTTGCGGCCATCGCAGACCACTGGGCATCCGTGTGCGACGAAGCCGCGCTCAGCGACGCCGACCGGCGGACCCTCTGGCGCCGGCAGTTCCTGAACGATCTCGCATTTGAGGGCCTGCATGCGCCTTTGGGCAAGGCTCTTGAGGCGTTGAGAGCGGTCGGAACCTAGCTTGGGTTGCCCGTAATCCAGTCAAATTGGCGTATGTCGCCGTCCGCGAACACGTCCGCCTTGGCGAAGGGGCTGTCTGCGATGAAGGCGCGGGCTGCGTCCAGCGAGGGGGCTTCCAGCACCAGCATGACGCCCGCGAGCGTCTCACCGTCGTCGGCTATCGTCGGGCCGGCGTGATGCACGGTGACGTTGGGATGGGCCGGATGGTCGCGCAGATAGGCACGGTAGGACGGGCGCGTTTGGCGGCGCACGTCTCCAACCCCGGGCTTGTCGGTCATGAGTGCGACAACGTACATGGAGAACCCTCCTCTCTAGACTCCTTGAGCGCGATTTATGTTTACAGTCAGGTTGCATAGTCAAAAATAGCTAGAGGAATCAAGATGTTGGATTTTAGATCACATGCCTCGTCGGTCTGAGGCGAAGCCTCGCTAGTGTGTTTAACAGACTAAGAAATCGTGTTTGGGGGTGTCAACACACGGGCAGCCTCGCCATCCGAAGTGCTTTACCCACCTTCGGCAGTGCTTGGCGCCGTCGGCTCCAGGCGTACGGTGATGACGTCCGTGTCGTGATATTGCTGATGCCTCACCGAGGAGGCGAGATGGCGCAGCAGGCGCAGCGACATCTCCCGCTCGATCACGTCGTCGGCGATGGTGTCGCCCAGCAGGGCGATTTGGTCCTGTAGGTTCTCCTCGCTTCGGGAGGCGACAAACTCCAGGGTCGCGCCCCCGTCTTCACGCCGGGCAACCACCAGCAGCCGTCCCGGCGCTGAGTCCTCGGCCGCCTCGTTGCCGGCCAGCAGCGTGAGTAAGGTCTCTTCGCTCACCGCATCGAGGCGCACCGCCATCTGCTCGTCCCAGCCGGACCGCGCTGCGAAGCCCGCCATGAACTCCCGGATCGCCTCAAGCGCCGAGCGGTCGAAGGCCACCTCCAGCCGGCTTCGGCGCGGCTTGGTCAATTCCACGAATAGCGTGGCGACGACGGCGACCACGCCGCCGGCGATCATGCCGTTGGGCGCAAAGCCGCCCGTCAGGCCAGCAACGAGGTCCGGAAAGACCACGCCGTTCTCGAACCCCACGCCGACCCAGAACGCGATTCCAACGATCACGCCTTTGCGGTAGTCGATGCCGTCGTGGACGATCACCTTGATCCCGATGATGAAGATGGTCGCCATCATGATCGTGATGAAGGTGGCGGTCACCGGGCCGGGTATCGCGAGAACCACGGCCAGCGCCTTGGGCAGGCAGGCTATGGCGACCAACGTAGCGCCCAGCGCTGAGCCGATGATGCGCGAAGTGATGCCGGTGATCTCCACCATCGACGTGCCGGTGGGCCGGAACCCCAGCGGCATCGTGCCGGCCAACCCGGAAAGCAGGTTGCCAGTGGCGTCGGTCGTCACCGCGCCCTGCACGGCGCGAAAGTCGATCGCCTTCGGGTTTGGCCAAGACACGCGCTGGACCGCCACGGACCCGCTGATGGTCTGGATGGTGCAGACCACCGCGATGAACAGGAACCCCGGCAGCAGCGCCCAGAAGGCGATTCCGAAATCGAGATCGATGCCGGACCAAGCGACCGTCGGCAGCCCGACCCAAGGGGCGCTCTCGATGCGCTCGAAGTCGTAGAGGCCGAAGGCGATGGCCACCAATGACCCGGCGAAGATGCCGATGATCGGCGCCCAAAGCCGCAGGCCGCCGCGCGCCTTCAGCATGAAGGCCACCACCACCGCCAGCGTCGTGGCCGCGCAGAGCGGGGCGCCGAATGGGTTGGTGCCTTCGGGCACGTTGTCGAGCTGCTGGAAAATCACTGGCATCACGGTGACCGGCGTCAGCATCAGGATGGTGCCGGTCACCGTGGGCGTGAGGATGCGCCGGAACAGGGCGAGCCGGGCGGAGAAGGCGAATTGCAGGAGCGCCATGGCCAGCACCAAGGCGGCGAGCAGCGGCGGGCCGCCGGCATCGAGGGCCGCAATGCTGACCCCGATGGCGGCACCGGAGGCGCCGGTGGCGATGAGGTAGCCCCCGCCGAGACGCCCGAAGCGAACGGCTTGGAGCATCGTGGTCAGGCCGCTGATGATGACGGAGGCGAATACGGCCCACAGCAGCACCGCATCGGGCTGCCCGGCCCCGCGAAACATGATCGTTGGAATCAGCACCGCGCCCGGCAGCACCAGGGCGGCGAGCTGTAGGCCGAGGCCCGTGGCCAAGGGCAGCGGAATCTTGGCGTCGGGGCCTGCGCCTGGTTCAGCAGCCGGGCCGGACTCTTTGATGGCCATGCGATGCGCTCCGCCTTGGGCTAAGCCGTCGAGTGGGGTGAGGCCCTACGCCAGCCTCGCGAGCCACAGGCAAACGCCCGGCAGCCACAGGATGATGGCGAGGAGCGCGAACCCGCTCAACAGGAAGGGTATCGTACCCCGGAAGGAATCGCTTAAGG
>JAPPIX010000309.1:34592-40189 GCA_028820495.1 Gammaproteobacteria bacterium | reverse complement strand
ACTAGACTCTGCACGGGCGCGGCGGAGCCGGCCCGCACCGAGGCGGCGGACGGGGAGGCCGGGGCGGACGCGGCACCCTGAGCCGGCGCGAAACCATCTTGGGTTCGGCAGGCTTCACTCCCCCTGGGGCTCGTCAAGGCCGCGCAAGCAGGACAAGCTCGCCCGCGCCGCTTCGAGCCCGCTTTTCATGGCGCAATTCAGGTTCGAGGAGCATTCGGAGTTCAATCTATACACATTAGCATATTGCACTATAATATTAATACGTTATTGCATATCACCAGTTTGGATGTTCTCATGATGGAACACACAGCGCCTATCCAGACTTCGTCTTGGCCATCCGCGTTGGGCGCCGCGCGTCGCCGGTTGCGGATGTCGCAGCTTACGCTGTCTTCCCGAACCGGCTTGCCGCAGGGACACATTTCACGCATAGAGTCCGGGGCCGTGGACCCGAGGCTTTCCAGCGCCACGAAGATCGCTCGAACCTTGGGGTTCGAGCCGATGTTGATTCCGCGCCGTGCGCTGCCCGTTGTGCTCGGCATCCTGAGAGAATTCGATTCAGGCGCGACCGAGCGCCGTCCTTCAGCGATCGAACTTCTCGTCGGCGACGGCGAGCAGGACGAATGATTGTCAACGAGTTGCACGTGCGCCTTGGCGACGTCACCGTCGGCACGCTCGCGCACCTCTCGGGCGACCGGACGACGCTGATTTTTGATTCCGACTACATAGAGATGCGCAACCGCCCCATTCTCGGTCTCTCCTTCCTCGACGACCAGGGCGGGATCATTGAGGAGCAGCGGGTCACGACCCGAAAAGCGCCGCCGTACTTTTCCAACCTGCTTCCGGAAGGCCATCTGCGCAGCTATCTCGCTGGCTTGGCCGACGTCAACGAGACCCGTGACTTTCCCTTGCTGTACCTGACCGGCGGTGATCTGCCCGGAGCGGTGCGACTCATCCCCGCACGTCCTTGGACTGGCGATGAAGGCGCTGTCGAGGGCAGTGGATCGGACCAGTCCTCCCTGCTCCGATTCTCCCTGGCCGGTGTGCAGCTCAAGTTCTCCGCCGTGATGGAAGCCAGAGGCGGCCTCACCATACCCGCGCAGGGCGTCGGCGGCGACTGGATCGTCAAGCTGCCCTCCGCACACCATCCAGGTGTTCCCGAGAACGAGTATTCGATGATGTCGATCGCCGCCACGGTCGGCATCGAGATCCCGGAGGTGAGGCTGGTCCCAATGCGGGACGTCCGGGGCATCCAGGGGATCGCGGCGGGCTCACCCCTTGTGGACGCGCAGGCACTCGCGATCCGTCGATTCGACCGCAGCCAAGGGCGCCGGATTCACACCGAGGACTTCGCGCAAGTCTTCAATCAGTACCCGGAGCGCAAGTACCAAAAGTTCACTTACGCCAATATTGGCCGAATACTCGCCGTTTACGCAGACGACCAAGCTGTCGACCAGTTCGCCCGCAGGCTCATTTACAGCGCGATGATCGGCAACGCCGACATGCATTTGAAAAACTGGTCGCTGATCTATCGCGACGGGACCACGCCGGAACTCTCCCCGGCTTATGACATGCTGTCCACCGTTGCTCACATGGGCGACCCAACCATGGCGTTGCGGTTGGGAAAAGGCAAAGCTTGGAACACCCTCACCTTGGATGACTTCAGTCGATTGGCAGATCGCATGGGCGTGGCTTCCGCAGCCATCTTGGAGCCGGTCAAGGAAACCATCGAGATGTTCAGGTCCACATGGAAGGGACACGCTAAGAACCTGCCGGTGCCGCAAGGGGTTTCCGCAGCGATTAGGGACCAACTGGCCACGGTTCCCGCGGTCGCAATACCCCGGAGCGCAGGTCGAACGGGGAGTCCGTCCAGCTATCCCCTTGCTGACACACCACACAGGCAACATCAATGAACAGTCCCATCGATCTGGAAAACCGCATCCTTCTAAAGGCGGGTGAAGACAGTGACTTTCGCGAACGTCTCCTGGCTGAGCCCCAAGCGACCATCGAACGGGAGTTCGGCGTGGCGCTGGCCGCAGACCACAAGCTCCTTGTGCTTGAAGACACGGAGGCCGCAACCCATCTGGTGCTGCCGCCGAGGAGCAAGCGGAGCGCTGAGGAACGGGAGGCGGCCGGAACCGGCGCGGCCTCGCTTGAGTTTCTGAAAAGGACCATGTACGACCCCGCCCCCCCAATTCGCCCGCCAGCGGCTAGCGGAAGAGGGGCCGGAGCGGACGTCCTTGGCCCCGCAGAACTGGCCAATGCCGCTAGGCGCAGCATTCAGCGCGGCCTTGATTTCCTGGAATCCGCGGTGGATGAGAACGGGGCTTGGCACTGCATCCGGTTCAACGTCGCCGACCCGAATGTTCCAAGGCACTTCGAGCGCCCCGCCTTCATTTCGGCGCTGTGCGTGCTTGCCTTGCAGCGTTGCCGGGAAAGGCGCGCCGTCGCGCTGTGCGAACGTTCCCGGGCCTACATCGCTGAAACCATGGAACATCCCGGATTGTGGCGCTACTACCGCCATCTGCCCCCGGACCTGGACAGCACCGCGCTCTGCTCGCTGGTCATCGACGCTCATCCCTGGATTGCGTTCGGCAGAAACGTCTCGCCCCTGTTGGCAAACCGCGATGCGGAAGGGCGATTCCAAACGTGGATACTGGCGCAAGGCGAGCCCGATGTTGTGCCGGCCTTTCGTGTCGAAGCCGACCCGGTCGTCAATGCCAACGTCCTCGCCTACCTTGGCCACCATGCGCAAACCAGCAAGGCCCAAGCATGGTTGGCAGCCATGATTTCCGAAGACAAGCTGGAAGGGGCCTCCAAGTGGTATCCGGACAAGGTCGCAGCCTACTATGCCACCTCCCGCGCCATGGCACGGACCGAGCCCGCCCTTGAGCATCTGCGCCCGTTGCTGCTCGACCGAGTCCTCGCATTGGGCGAAGGGGATGGCGGGTTCGGCAACGTTCTGCAGACCGCCTTGGCAGTCTCCACTTTGCACAACATCGGCCGACTTGCCGCCATTGACGTGAAGGACCAGGCGGCTGGCATCATGGATGCCCAGCATGAGGACGGGAGCTGGCCCGAGTTGCTCGCCTTTGGCGACCAATCACTGAAGTGGGGCGTAATCGGGCAGTTCGGCCACGGTGCCGAAGCCGTGACCTCCGCCTTTTGCATCGAGGCTCTTGAGTGCCTCCTGGCCGTACTTGAACCCGGATAGGGTTCCACCGGAAAATAGCCGGCAGATCAAGGGAAAGAACTGAGAAGCTGCCATGCCGCAAAACAGTGCTGCTGGGGCTGCCTTAGGCACAAGAGACACCGACGCTCCGCCCTACATCGCGCCGTCGCTTAGGAACGCGCTGCCCCACTACCTGCCCTTGGCCGTCTTCCCGCTGCTTTTCCTCGCCCTGATTCACGGCGGTTGGTGGATGTTGCCGCCTTTTCTCTTCATGAGCTTGGCGGGGCCGCTCGACCGAGTGCTGGGGTCCGACGGACGCAACATGGATCCGGCGCACACGCCGGAACGCCGCCTGCTCTGGCACAACCTGCCGGTCTGGGCCTGGGCGGTTCTGTGGCCGCTAACGCTTGTTTTCGGCCTGTGGCAAATCCTCGTCGCCAATCCATTTGCAATATGGGAGGAGGTGCTGTTGGCATTCCTGTTGACCACGGAAGCTCAGGCGGTCTTCGTCGTCGGTCACGAACTCGTTCACCGGCGCACCACCTGGGAGCGGCGGCTGGGTGAGTTCCTGCTGGCCTCCGCCTCCTATCCCCAATACGCCACGGAGCATGTTTACATTCACCACGCCCAGGTCGGCACGCCCTACGATGTGGGGTCGGCGCCAAAGGGTGTCAGCTTCTGGCGCTACTTCCCGCGGGAAGTGGCCAGCAATCTCACCAATTCGTGGAAGGCCGCCCGCCAACGCTTGGCACGGCGCCGCCTGCCCGTGTGGCACTACAGCAATCCCTTCTGGCGCTATGGGCTGGGGGTGGGGTTCTGGTACGCATTGACGTTCTGGATGGGCGGCATCTGGGCGGTTCTGGTGTTTAGCTTGCTGGGGTATAGCTGCGTCTTCTCCATGAAGCTAAGCAACTATTTTCAACACTACGGCCTGCGCCGGGTGCGGCTGCCGAACGGCCGTTGGGAGAGGGCGATGCCCCGCCATTCCTGGAGCGCGGACTGGAAGTTCAGCAACTGGATGTTCTTCAACATGCAGCGGCATGCGGACCATCATGCCATGGCGACCCGGCACTATCCGCTGCTGCAAACCACAAGCCCCGATGAAACGCCGCAATTGCCGGGAACCTATGGCGACATGATGAGTCTGGTGCTGCGGCCGAAACGCTGGTTCGAGAAAATGGATCCGCTGGTCGATCAATGGCGCGAGCACTTCTATCCCGAGATTGACGACTGGAGCGCCTACGACAGCCCCTTGAGCGCGGCGCGCCCCGACGCCTTCGACGCGATAATCGAGATTTTCGGAGCCGCGCCGCGGCTGGCGACCAAGGTCGAACGGAATCCGGAACTGCTCGATGCGCTCCAGGACCGAGAATTCACCGATCTTGATCTCCCGAAAGGATTTGGACCGGATCCGGAGTCCGAATCGATCGCCCGGCGTGGCCTTGCGCGGCTTTACTGGACGTACGAAATGGGCGTCCAGGAAATGAAGGACCTGATTGCCGAGTTGCCGATGGCCGATGCGAAGGACGCGGCTGAGATCGTGCGCAATTGGTCAAACGACAAGGCCTTTCAGATCGGCATGCACGTCGTGCGTGGAAACCTGTCGGCGGCCGAAGCGCGAACCGCAATGTCCAATCTGGCTGAGGCATCCATAGGGGCGGTGCTCGCCGCCGTGGTGGCGGACTTTGTGGACCGGACGGGGCCGCTGCGCACGGGCGGGGCCGCCGCAATCGCCTTGGGCGATTTAGCCAGCCAGGAGGTCTACGCGGGCATTTCAATCAAGGTGCTCTTCATCCACGACGGCTGGCGGCCCGGCCAAAACGAACGCCTGTTTCAGCGCTTCAACGACAGCTTGATCGACTTGGCGCGTGACAGCCTGCTGTTCGCCCCCATCCCGCCCGATTCAAAGGCTGGCCCCGCCTTGCCGGTGGGCGATTTGGCGCAACACTGCGCGAACGCCGCACCCGGCGATGTGCCCATCCTCACCAGGGCCCGCTGCATCTTCGAGTGCGGCGATGCCGAAATCGGCGGCCGCTTCGTGGCGGCACGGCGTGAGATTCTTCGCCAATGCGGCGCCGACGCCGCGTTGCTGGCGGCGCTGCGCCAGCCATCCGACTATGCCCCCGGAGCGGGCGTGTCCGGCTTTGAGAGCATGCGCGGCGGGTTAGACCAACTTGAACGGACAGCCCGCCTGCTGCAATTGACCAAGGCGGGAGCCGACTTGCAGGATTCAGCCCCGAGCGCGGCGGCGGTGTTCAAGCATCTTGGGGCCGAGCCGCTGGCTGAAGCCGTCACCGCTTGGCGCGACCTGCAGGGCATCACGCGCCTGGTCAGCGGTGCGGACTTCGATGCGGGAGCGGCCAAGAAACGGGTCAAGTCGCTCATTGCGAACGCTTGTGGCCACCAGGATTTCGACGCGCTGAATTCG